>JAIMAI010000048.1 GCA_023512015.1 Acidothermus sp.
GCGACCATCCAGCGGAATTGCGGCGAACCGTAGTTCTGCACCCCGCAGCCGAGGTCGACCGCTTGCGCCCAGCCGTGATTAGAGGTTCCGGGGACGGCGGCGAGCGACGGCTCGGTGCGGAACAGCCGCACCTGATCGGCGTACGGCCGATACGAGGAATTCACGCAGAGGTAGGAGCCGAAAGTCTGGCGGTAGGCCTGTGTCATCCGGTTGAACGCCACCGCGGCGTCGGGGCGTAGGTATCCGCCGCCGATGATCGGACAGAGGGCCGACAGCGGGATCAAACCGTTGGAGTACCCACCCCACGGCCCGGGGGGATACGGTCCCCGAACGTCGCAACTGGGGTTGGGAACGGGGGCATCCTGCGCGGCGGCGGCCCGCTCGGCCGCAGCCCGCGCGGCGGCTTCGCGGGCGGCTTTCTCACGGGCCGCTCTCGCTGCGGCCGCCCGAGCGGCAGCGATGCGTGCCTGCTCCGCGGCATACGCCTTCTCGGCCGCCTCGAGCTTCGCCGCGGCCCGTGTCGCTGCGACCCGCAAGGCAGCGACCTGAGCGTTGATCGACTTCTCGGTCTCGGCCGCAGCAGCCGCCGATTGCGCGGCGCGCAGCCGGGCCTGGTCCAGGGTGGCCCGCACCGCACCTGCCTGGCGCAGCACCGCGAGGTGGCTCCCACTCGCGATCTCGAGCAGGGTGGTCGCCTGCAACGCGCGCTGCAAATCGTTACCGGCGATCACCTCTGTGACCACGTCGGTGGTCGGATGCTCGTACATTGAGCCGGCGAAGCTCGCAATTCTCTCCTGGAGCGCGGCAAGCTGCGCCTCCGCGCGCTTCGCCTGAGCCGAGGCCGCGGCTGCCTGCGCGGTGAGCTGCCGGTATCGGGCCCGCGCGGCGTCCAGCCGCTTCGCGCCTGCGGCGAGCTGAGCCTGGGTGCGTTCGGCGAGTTTCCGGATCGCCGCGAGTTGGGCGGCAGTCGGCGCCTTGCCGGTCTCTTGGGCCTCGGCCGCAGCGGCCCCGGCCGTCAACGGTCCGACGGCCACACAAGCCGCAAGCAGCAACGGGAGCAGACGGCGGAAACGATGCGGCCGGCCGAGGGAGCGGCCGGCCGTGGCGGCGACAAAGAGCACGACGGCTGGGTGTCCTTTCGTCGTCGGGTCGGGCAGGGACGCACGCCACCCCCTGTCCGGCGGCTCAGGCCGCCACGTGCGCGGACGTCGGAATGGTAACGGCTGGGTCACGGCGGAGCGAGCCAGCGGAGCGGGGTGTCGAGCAAAATGGCCGGAACGAAGCATGCGGACCCCACCGGGTGGCCTACGCAACAGGACCGGGTGACCCATCGCGCCTCACGACCTCGGTACGCTGAGCGATGGGAAGTCGGGCGGAGCAGGGCGAGGGAATGCGCAAGACCCTCGCACCACGTCGGGCTCCGCACAGCATCGATCGAAGAGGCGATCACTGACGTGACGGACCGGACACGCTCGGTACCTCACCCGTTCGCAGAATTCGGAGCCAACGAATGGCTCGTCGACGAGATCTATCAGCGCTATCTCGATGACCCGCAGTCGGTCGATCCGGCGTGGTGGGATTTCTTCGCCGATTACGTCCCTCGTGATCGTCAGCGCGCGGCGACCGGCCGTGCCGAGGCAGATGGAGTTCCGAGCGGCGCAGGGACGGCGGGCCCGGTTCGCGAGCGCGAGCCTGCGGTGCGCGCCGCGCCGCTTCCGCCGTCCGCGGCCAACGGTGGCACCCCTGCACCTGCCGCACCGCCACCTCCCTCCGCCGGTCATGAGGCGGCGCTGCTCAAGGGACCCGCGGCGCGGACGGCGTCCAACATGACGGCCAGTTTGACGATCCCGACCGCGACCAGCGTGCGGGACATCCCCGCCAAGCTGCTGGTCGACAACCGGCTGGTGATGAACAACCACCTGCGACGCGGCCGCGGCGGAAAGATTTCTTTCACCCACATCATCGGCTACGCGGTGGTGAAAGCGGCGGCGGCCCACCCTGAGATGAACGCCGCCTACACCGAGATCGACGGTAAACCGGCGGTCATCCGCTACCCCGACGTCAACCTGGGGCTTGCCATCGACCTCGCCAAGGACGACGGGTCCCGTCAATTGCTCGTGCCGTGTATCAAAGGCGCACAACGCATGGACTTCGCGCAGTTCTGGGCCGCGTACGAGGATTTGGTGCGGCGCGCGCGGGCAGGGACCCTCACCGTCGACGATTTCTCCGGCACCACCATCACCCTGACGAACCCGGGAACCATCGGCACGGTGCATTCGGTCCCGCGACTCATGCCGGGGCAGGGATGCATCGTCGGCGTGGGAGCCATGGAGTATCCCGCACAATTCCAAGGCGCTTCAGAAGAAACCTTGGCGAATCTCGCCGTCAGCAAGGTTTTGACCCTGACGTCGACGTACGACCACCGCATCATCCAGGGCGCACAATCCGGGGAATTCTTGCGACACATCCACCGCCTCCTGCTCGGGGAGGAGGGGTTCTACGACGAGCTGTTCCGCGCTTTGCGGATTCCCTACGAGCCGGTGCGGTGGGTCAAGGACATCGTGGCTACCCATGCCGACGAGGTCGGCAAACAAGCGCGGATCGTCGAACTGATCCATGCCTATCGGGTGCGCGGCCACCTCATGGCGGACACCAATCCGCTGGAATTCGAGATGCGTCGGCATCCGGATTTGGACATCGTCAACCACGGCTTGACGTTGTGGGATTTGGATCGCCGTTTTGCCACAGGCGGTTTCGCCGGCGAATCGGTGATGCGACTGCGCGACATCCTCGGCGTCCTGCGCGACTCGTACTGCCGGACGGTCGGCATCGAGTACATGCACATCCAGGATCCCGAGCAGCGGCGCTGGATCCAGGAGCGGGTCGAGAAACCGCAGCAGCGACTGGAGCGCGAAGAACAGCTATACATCCTCAATCGGCTCAACGTGGCCGAGGCGTTCGAAACCTTCTTGCAGACCAAATACGTCGGTCAGCGTCGTTTCTCCCTGGAAGGGGCGGAGACTCTCATCCCCTTGCTCGACACGATCCTCGACGCGGCCGCCCACCAAGGCCTCGATGAAGTCGTCATCGGTATGGCACACCGCGGCCGACTCAACGTCCTGGCGAACATCGTAGGGAAGAGTTACGCCCAGATATTCCGGGAATTCGAGGGATATCTCGATCCGGCCTCGACCCATGGCTCCGGTGACGTCAAGTACCACCTCGGAGCAGAAGGCAGCTATCTCACCCGCGATCGCACCAAACAGATCAAGGTTTCGCTGGTATCGAACCCGAGCCACCTCGAAGCGGTGGATCCCGTTCTCGAGGGAATCGTGCGTGCCAAACAGGACGTCCTCAACAAGGGCAAGGAGTTCCCCGTTCTCGCCCTCGCGATCCACGGTGACGCCGCGTTCGCGGGACAGGGCGTCGTGGCCGAAACTCTGAATCTCTCGCAATTGCGCGGATATCGCACCGGCGGCACGATTCACGTCGTCATCAACAACCAGGTCGGGTTCACCACGTCGCCGGCGGCAGCCCGGTCCAGCGTCTACGCGACGGACGTCGCCAGGATGATCCAAGCGCCGATCTTCCACGTCAACGGGGACGACCCCGAGGCGGCTGTACGGGTGGCCCGCCTCGCCTTGGAATTCCGACAGGCTTTCAACAAGGACGTCGTCATCGACCTCGTCTGTTACCGGCGGCGCGGTCACAACGAAGCCGACGATCCGTCGATGACGCAACCGCTCATGTACGACCTGATCGATGCGAAGCGCTCGGTGCGGAAGCTTTACACCGAGGCCCTCATCGGTCGTGGCGACATCACGATCGACGAGGCCGAGGCGGCGCTCCGTGACTACCGGGCCCGGCTGGAGGAAGCCTTCGCACAGACCCGCGACTCGGCTCCCCCACCGGAACGGGCCGAAGCCATGCCGCCGTCACCGCCGTCACCTTCGCACGTCGATACCGCGATTCCCATCGCCACCCTGAAACGGATCGCAGAATCGCAGGTGAACCTGCCGGAGGGTTTCACCCCCCATCCGCGCCTGGCCCCGCTGCTGCAACGTCGAGCCGCCATGGTGGATACCGACGCGATCGACTGGCCCATGGCGGAGCTCATCGCCTTCGGGTCCTTGTTGCTCGAAGGCCACCCCGTGCGACTCGCCGGCCAGGACTCACGCCGCGGCACCTTCGTGCAACGCCACGCCGTACTCATCGATCGGAAAACGGCTGCCGAGTACGTGCCGTTGGCTCACCTCGACCCCCATCAGGCGCCGTTCTACGTGTACGACTCGCTGCTCTCGGAATTCGCTGCTCTCGGGTTCGAGTACGGCTATTCGGTGGCCCGGCCCGAAGCCTTGGTGGCCTGGGAAGCGCAGTTTGGTGATTTCGCCAACGGCGCGCAGACCATCATTGACGAGTTCATCGTCGCCGGCGAACAGAAATGGGGTCAGCGCAGCGGCCTCGTCCTCCTCCTCCCCCACGGATACGAGGGTCAAGGCCCGGACCACTCGTCCGGGCGGATCGAACGCTTCTTGCAGCTTTGCGCTCAGCAGAACATGACGGTCGCGATGCCGTCGTGTGCGGCCAGCTATTTCCACCTACTGCGCTGGCAGATTCACTCCGGTGTGCGCCGTCCGCTGGTGGTCTTCACCCCGAAATCGATGCTGCGCGCCAGAGCGGCAGCCTCGCCCGCGTCGGCGTTCACCGCGGGGAGCTGGGCGCCCGTGCTCGGCGACCCCGACCCCCGAGATCCCGCGGAGGTGACTCGGGTCCTGCTGGCGAGTGGAAAAGTCGTGTGGGAGCTGGTGGAACGGCGTGCCGCCCAGCAGCGTCGTGACACGGCCATCGTGCGGGTCGAGCAACTGTACCCGGTGCCCGTCGACGACGTTCGCTCCGCGCTCGCGGCGTTCCCGCGCGCCGAAGAATACGTCTGGGTTCAAGAGGAACCGGAGAACATGGGAGCGTGGAGTTACTTCGCCTTGCACCTGGCTCCCCAACTCGACAAGCCGCTGCAGCACGTGGCACGTCCCGAGAGCTCAGCTCCCGCGACGGGTTCCCACGTCCGCAGCGAGCGTGAACGTGAAGAGCTGCTCGCCGCCGCACTTCCCAGCCTCTGACGATGTACTTCACCGACCGAGGAATCGAGGAACTCGCCGACCGCCGCGGTGAGGAAACCGTGTCCTTCCAGTGGCTCGCCGAACAATTGCGCCTGTTCGTGGATCTGAACCCGGAGTTCGAAACGGCGGTGGATCGGCTGGCCACCTGGCTCGCCCGCCAAGACGACACGGTCGATGAATAAGAGCCCAGGGATACACCGCCGCGCGGTCAGGGAACGGTGAAGACGACTTTCCCGAAAACCTCCCCCGCAGCAAGCGCCGCAAAGCCGTCGCGAGCCTCCGACAGCGGCAGGACCCGATCGATGACCGGTCGTATCCCGCGAGTGGCGCAGAAATCGAGCAGACGTCGGAGCTCCTCCCGAGAGCCCATCGTGACCCCGATGACCCGAATCTCCTGGTAGAAGATGCGGGCCAATTCCACCGCCGGAGGATCGCCGCTGGTCGCCCCGCAGACCACGATGCTGCCGCCCGGCCGCACGGATCGCAGCGAGTGCTGCCAGGTGGCTGCTCCGACGTTGTCGAGGACGGCGTCCACCTTCCGCGGCAATCGCGTCCCGGACGGAAAAACCTCCGAGGCCCCCAACGCGCGAGCCCGGTGGAGCCGTTCCTCCCGACGACTGGTGGCCCACATCTCGAAACCCATCGCCGTCCCCAACACGATGGCGGCGGTCGAAACACCGCCCCCCGCGCCCTGGACGAGCACCGTGTCGCCGGGATGCGCTCCGCTGCGTAGCAGCATGCGGTACGCGGTGAGCCACGCCGTGGGAAGGCACGCTGCGGTGACGGCATCGAGCTGCACCGGTCTGGGCAAGACGTTGCGGGCGGGAACGACCACCTGCTCGGCAAACGTGCCGTCGTAGCGCTCCGAGAGCAAGCTTCGGTTCGGATCGTCGACTTCGTCACCGTGCCCGGCGTCCGGGTCCGCAATGACCGCGTGGACGACGACGGGCTCGCCGTTCTCCGTGACACCGGCTGCATCGAGCCCGAGGATGCGTGGGAGCTCGGCGGCGCGCAACCCAACGCCCCGCAGGCTCCAGAGGTCGTGGTGGTTGAGCGAGGCGGCCCGCACGAATACACGCACCCAACCCGCAGGGGGCTCCGGCGCCGGGAAATCGCCCACCACGAGACCCGCTAAGGGATCGGCAGGGTCGAATGCACTCACCGCGACAGCCAACATGGCAGCAGCGTACGCCCCGGGCCGAAGCGACCCTTCTCACACCGCAACCCGAAAATAGGTCTAGACAGGTTGCCGCGCATCGGCGAAACTGGTGCCATGAAAGCTCATCGAATCGCCATTCTCGGAACTGGTTTGATCGGTAACTTCTACGCGCAGACCCTGCGGCGTGGCCGGCCTTTAGACGAGATCACACTTGTCTATTCGAGGACCGGTGAACGCGCACGAGCCTTCGCGGAGCGATTCGGCGTGGCCAATTGGACGACCGACCTGACCGAAGCAACCGCTCATCCTGATGTGGACACCGTCGTCGTCGCGCTGCCGAACGACCTTCACCGGGACGCAGTCGAACGCGCGGCGAGCAGTGGGAAGGCCGTCTTGGTCACCAAACCACTTGCGCGCAACGCCGCGGAAGCTCACCAAATTCTCGACATCGTGGAGAGATCCGGTGTCTTCGCCGGATACCTCGAAGACTTGTGTTACACGCCGAAGACACTGAGAGCGCTGGAGCAGGTGCGCAACGGTGCGGTGGGTCAGGTGTTCTGGGTACGGAGTCGCGAGACACACCCAGGTCCGCACAGCGCATGGTTCTGGGATAGTCGCCGTGCTGGTGCCGGCGCTATCGTCGATCTCGGATGTCACTGCATAGAGATCATCAGGAACTTCGCCGGAAAGGATGACAACCGTCCAGTTGAAGTGTTGTGCTGGGCGGACACTCTTGTGCATCCGATCGAGGCCGAAGACAATGCCATAGGTCTAGTGCGATTCGAGAACGGCGCGATCGGTCAGTTCGAGGTCAGCTGGACCTTCCGGGGAGGCATGGACCTCCGGGATGAGATTGCCGGGACCGAAGGGACGATCTGGCTCAATCACTTCCTACGAACTGGCTTCGAAATGTTCACGAGCGGCGAGAGTTCCTCCTACGTTGCAGAGAAGGCCGAGGTGGAACGCGGCTGGCTCTTCCCCGTAGGCGACGAAATCAGCGAACTCGGCTACGTCGACATGTTCGCCGACATGTTCGACGCGATGGATACCGGGCGCCTTCCCAAAGAGACGATCTACGATGGTTATGTTGTCAATGCCATCATCGACGCATGCCTGACCTCTGCGCGAAGCCATCGATGGGAGCCGGTCGACTTGGAATGGCGTGGCGGTACAGCATCCCGCATAGAAAAGCAGCAGCGGTATCTTGACGGGCTTCTCCTCATCAAGGAGGAACGGCTCCCGGATGGACGTCGCAAGCTCATCCTGAAGGATCCCGTCAGTGGTGAGTTCCTCGACAGAACGGTGTGACGCCCGCCAGCAGTGAGGTAAGGCCACGCTGGACTATCGACGGCATACCGACTTGCGCGGTTCAAACGACGAAAGGCTTCAGGACATCTCGAGCGAGCAGGAAGCCCGCACGGACCCGATCCAACGAGCCCTCGAAACTGCGGTCTTCATGCTCGATGACGATCGGTCCATCGTATCCGACGCGATATAGGGCTGAAAAGACGCGTCCCCAGGGCACTTCTCCAAGTCCAGGAAGCCGCGGCACCTGCCAGCCCATGCCGGCAGACAGGATCCCACGTTCGTAGAGCCCCGCTCGGTCGATTTCCAGGTCCTTAGCGTGGACGTGGTAGATGCGAGATCCAAACTCCCGAATAACCTGCTCAATATCGATCATCTGCCACACGAGATGGGACGGATCAAGGTTCAGTCCCAGGGTATCGTCATCGAACCAGCCGAAGATTTCCCTCCACGTTGCCGGAGCATAAAAAAGGTTGTTGCCACTCGGCCACTCATCCCAACTGAATATCATGGGACAATTCTCGATGGCGAGGCACACGTTGTGATCTCGTGCATACGAGACGAGATCCGGCAGGAAGGCCCGAGCATCCTTGATGTTCTCCGGAAGTGGCTTGTTCTTGTCCGCCCCCACGAAGGTGTTAACAACCGGTACGCTGAGAAGCGCTGCAGCCCTGATCACCGTTCGCAAGTGATCGAGGACGGCCGCGCGATGGCTCGGGTCGGGATGCAGAGGGTTCGGGTAATATCCGAGTGCGCTAATCGCAACGCCCCGCGATGCGAGGTCGCCCTTGATCTGATCGGCTCCATCCTTCGTGAGGGTCGCCACGTCGATATGACACACCCCTCCGTAACGCCGCGTTGCGCCCTCTCCACGAGGCCAGCAGGCGACCTCGAGCACCTGGAACCCGTTCTCTGCGCTCCAATCCGTGATTTCAGCCAGCGTGCTCTCTGGAAACGCTGCAGTCAGCAATCCCAGCTTCATTGTCCCTCCTCACTTGTGTCCACTTTCCTGTGCGGGCAGACTCCGCGATAGCGTCACATACAAGCAACATCTCGTAGCCGTCGGCAAATGTTGGGTATCTGGGAGTCTCCGAGGGTCTCCCCTTCACCACATCGTCGTACACGTCCTTGAAGAGCGCACGGAACGTGTC
>JAIMAI010000005.1 GCA_023512015.1 Acidothermus sp.
GAACTCGGTCTGTTGGAGAACCTCTTCGGTGTCGCCATTCCCGAAGCCGCGTTCTCCCTCTCCATCACGATCGTGATTCTGCGACCATTCATGCGTTCGATACCAGGTGAGTTGGAGGACGCCGCGGTGGTCGACGGCGCGAGTCGCCTGGGCTTCTTCGTGCGGATTCTCCTTCCACTTTCCAGGCCGGCATTGGCGACCGTCGCGATCCTGTCGTTCGTCACGAGCTGGAATTTCTACCTCCTGCCGCTGTTGGTCTTCAACGACACCCAGCATTTCACGCTGCCACTGGGCGTGGCGGCGTTCCAGACCCAGTATTCGCAAGACACGGCACGTGTGCTTGCCTTCACCGGGTTGTCCATCATCCCGACACTACTTTTCTTCGTAGCCGCAGAGCGGAAGATCGTCGGCGCTCTGACCGGTGCGGTGAAAGGATGAAGGACGACGTCCGGTCTGGAGGATCTCGTCCGGCGCTACGATAATTTGCCGAGACTTTTCATAACAGGAGGAGAGACTGGTGGAGGTCGGCCAGCGGGACCGGGTGATCACTCCCTCCGGTCAAGCGCGAGCAAGGCGGGGCGCGCGGATCACCCTTGCGTCGATCGCCGCAGAGGCCGGTGTCTCCCTCCCCACCGTCTCCAAGGTGGTCAACGGTCGAGCAGACGTCGCGCCGCAGACTCGAGCCCGGGTCGAGCAGCTCTTGTTGCATTACAACTACGTGCGGCCGGGACGCCGTACCGCTCGCCGAGCCGGACTGATCGACCTGATCTTCAATCAGCTCGACAGTCCCTGGGCGATAGAGATCCTGAGAGGTGTCGAGGATTACTTCTCGGAGCAGCGACGGGGCGTGGTCGTGTCCGCCGTCCGGCACGGCAGTGCGCGTCCGACCAGCTGGACGAGCGCGTTGGCCAGCCACGACACCGACGGCGTCATCCTCGTGACGTCGGAACTCACCACCGAACAGTGGACCCAGCTTCACAAGCAATCGATTCCACTCGTCGTGATCGATCCTGCTAATCTGCCCGCTCCGGAAGTGCCGAGTGTGGGCGCGACGAATTGGGCCGGTGGGATGGCCGCCACCGAGCACCTGCTGGACCTGGGTCACCGCCGTATCGGCGTCATATCGGGCCCCGAGGACTGGCTGTGCAGCCGAGCCCGCGTCGACGGATATCGCTTCGCGCTGGAACGCGCCGGAGAGGTCTGCGACCCCGAGCTCATTCGCTACGGCGATTTCCAACACGAGGGCGGTTTCACGCGAGGCAACGAACTCCTGGCGCTGCCGGATCCTCCTACCGCGATTTTCGCCGGGAGCGACCAACAGGCCCTGGGCGTCTACGAGGCCGCGCGGCAGCGTGGCTTGCGGATACCGCAGGATCTGAGCGTGGTCGGCTTCGACGATCTCCCGGTCGCCCGGTGGCTGTCCCCGCCGTTGACCACCGTGCGTCAGCCGCTGACCGCGATGGGGCGAACGGCTGCGGAAATGCTCCTCAACCTCATCGAGGGAACCAAGCTTCGTACCCAGCGCATGGAGCTTGCGACCGATCTCATCGTGCGGGAATCGACCGCCCCACCGCGCGGCTCGTCGTCGAGGTGACGATGCCGAATATCGATCTGCCTTTCGAGCAACTGCTCACCTACGCGCCGCACATTCCCGAACCACCCGACCTCGATGATTTCTGGCGCGAAACCCTCGCCGAAGTGGGCGACCCGCAGCCGGTGGTCACGCCCCATCCGAACGGCCTCCGCACCGTCGAGTCGTACGACGTGACCTTCCGGGGCTTCGGGGGACACCCCATCCGCGCCTGGCTCCACCTGCCGGCCCGACCGCTCCGAACGGAACCGCTTCCCGGAGTCGTGCAATTCCAGGGCTACAACGGCGGTCGCGGTCTGGTCCACGAACACGTCTTCTGGGCCAACGCCGGATACGCTCACCTGGTTGTCGACACACGCGGTCAGGGAAGTGGTTGGACGACGGGCGACACGGGAGACGGCATCGGCACTTCGCCGTCCCAGCCCGGCTTCATGACGCGCGGGATCGACGACCCGCGGGACTACTTCTACCGAAGGGTGTACGTAGACGCGGTCCAAGCGGTTCGCACGCTGCGGGCGCAGCCGATGGTCGACCCAGCTCGCGTCGCGGTCACCGGTATCAGCCAAGGTGGGGGAATTAGTATCGCCGTGGCGGCCCTCGTCCCCGACGTCGCCGCGGTGATGCCCGACGTGCCGTTTCTCTGCCACTTCCGCCGCGCCTGCGAAATCTCACCATCCGACCCCTACGGGGAGATCGTGCGGTATCTCAAGGCTCACCGTGACCGGGTCGACCGGGTTTTCTCCACGCTCGCGTACTTCGACGGAGCCGTCCTTGCGCGAAGGGCGACGGCCCCAGCCCTTTTCTCGGTGGCGCTCATGGATCAGATCTGCCCGCCTTCCACGGTGTACGCCGCTTACCACGCGTACCGGGGGCCGAAGGAAATTGCGGTTTACCCGTACAACGACCACGAAGGCGGAGGGCCCTTCCAGCAGGGACGCCAGCTCACGTGGATCGCGGGAATTCTTGGTCGGGTGTCGACTGCTCCCGAGCCCAACGCCCGCGTAGCGCCCACGCCGCAAGCTTCGGACGCCGATCTCGCGTGAAGACGCCCTTCCGGTTGCCGCCGGCGCGGTGCAAACCGACCGGGGTGGCGAAATCAGCAAAGTTCCACACATGGGCCCCCACGACCTCAGGGAGTCCGTCGAGGAGATCGAGGTACGTCTCGATGAGGTCTCGCTGGAATTCCTCACTCCACGGCCGCGCATCGGTGTCGTGGCAACCGGGTAGGGCATCTGCGCCGAATTCGGTCACGATGATGGGTTTTCGGTACATCGCGATCCAGCGGCGCAGTTCGTCGTCCAAGAGCCTGCGGGCGGAGTCGAGATCCCCGAGACTCACGTACCAGCCGTAATACCGGTTGAGCATGATGACGTCGAAGAGATCGGTGACGGTATCGAGCTCAGGTGTCGCCTGGGCGACGTTCGCGAAACCGATCGGCCGGGTAGGATCGGCCTCCCGGACTGCAGCGACCACCTCGGCGAAATACGGGCGTGCTGCCGCTTCGCGGGTATCCGGCTCGTTCGCAAGCGACCAGATGATGACGCATGGGTGATGACCGTCGCGCGCGATGAGCTCTCGAACGGCTGCGACGTGTGCGGCGCAGGTGCGCTCGTCCACCCCACCGGTCCGGAAAGTCCGCGGATCCTCGACGGGAACGTGCCCGGCGTTCAACGACAAATTCAGGCCGACTGCGGCGACCTCGTCGATGACGAGAAGGCCGAGCCGGTCGGCGAGATCCAGCGTCTCTTCGGCGTACGGGTAATGAGACGTCCGGAAGGAGTTCGCGCCGGTCCAACGCAGCAGTTGGAGGTCGTGTAGGGCGCGCACATCGTCGTGCCCTCTGCCGTGCCACGCCGAATCTTCGTGCATCCCGAAGCCGCGCAGCCTGATCGGCGTCCCGTTGAGCAGTAGTTGAGCGTCGCGAACGCGAATACTGCGGAAACCGGTCGTGACCTCGTAGATGTCGGGGGTGGGAGCACCGGGCGGCGCGTAGCGGACCTGCACCGTGTACAGGTACGGACTCTCCGGACTCCACGGCTGCACGGGAGCGATGATCAAGCGGCCCTTCGTTCCGCGCTCCGACGCGACTGTGCTTCCCAGGTGGTCGAGCACGTTTATTTCGACCCATCGTGAATCCAGTTCCTCGACGTGGGGCCCGCCGATCGTTACTTGATATTCGAGGTAACCCCTATCGCGGACGTTTTCATCGAGGAGGGCGCGGACCCCGACGTCGCCGATGTGATCCCGAGGCGTCCTGAGCAACCACACCGAGCGGATGAGCCCGGCATCGTTGCGGAAATCGTGGTAGAACCACTGACGAACCGGATCGTCGGTCAAGTGTCCCGGTGGGATGGTGTGGCGGGTCAGCCGATTGTCCACGCGCACCGCAAGCCGATGGGTTTGCCCCGCGCGCAGGAGGTGCGAGACCTCGAACTGGAAAGGTGCATAGCCGCCGGTGTGCCCGCCGAGGGGGACGTCGTCCCACCATGCGCTCGCCTGGTGTGTCGCAGCATCGAATCGCAGGATCCAACGATGCGCGGGAGCGTCGCATGGTGCGACGATGTCACGCTGGTACCACACCGGCCCGACATGGCCGTCGCCTCCCGGGACGAGCTCGACGAAACTTCCCGGCACGGGCATGAGTGTCGGATCGCGGAGTGGCGTCCGCCACCACCCCTCGTCGAGGCCACGGTCGTGCGAATCCAGGGCGAAATCCCAGAAGCCGTCCAACCGGACGGCGAGTCGCGAGGCAGTCTGTTGGGGTCGCTCCATGGCAACCTTCCGTGGCAAGCGCGCCTTGTGCGGTCGCATCAGGGTTCAACGTAGCGTAGGGGTATTACCACGGTCACGCCATGCGACGGGGGTGTGATGCAGCGGAGTGCGGGAGTGCTCGCCTACCGGTTCGCTTCCGACGGGACGCTCGAGGTGCTCCTGGTGCATCCCGGAGGCCCCTGGTGGGCAAAGAAGGACGACGGCGCCTGGTCCATTCCCAAAGGGGAGTACGAAGAGGGATCCGAGCCGCGCGCCGTCGCCGAACGAGAATTCGCCGAAGAACTCGGGAGCCGTATTTCTCTGGACGACGCGCTGGAACTCGGGGAGATTCGCCAACGCGGCGGGAAGGTGGTACGTGCCTGGGCCGTGCAGCACGATCTCGATCCTTCACGAATCACGAGCAACTCGTTCACGATCGAATGGCCACCACGCTCCGGCAAGTTTCAGGAATTTCCGGAAATCGACAAGGCAGCGTGGTTCGAGCCGAGTGAGGCACGACGCAAAATCAACTCAGCGCAAGCCGAATTCATCGATCGATTGATCGGCTCGCTCGGAAGCGAAACTTGATCCGTTCGTTCGGAAACGAGTGAGAGGCGTCTGCCCCGACTGGAGCAGCGCCGACCTCAACCGCCGGCTACGGCAGTGACCACCAGCAGCGGTTCACGACCCGTCCGTACCTGCTCCGGCAACGGCTCATCGACGCCGATATTCGAGACATCCATTCCTGCGGCGAAGAGCCGGAGCAGCGGACGGCGGCGACCGCTGACCGGGTCTCGCAATGTTCCTCGCAACGTCGGATACGCCGACTCGATGGCGTCGACTACCCGGCGCCAGGTAACCGGCTCGGAGACCTCGACCTGCAGACGCGGCCCGATGGTGACCCCGGCGGATCGCAATACGTCGCGCAGCGCAGACGGTAAGACGACCTCGATCACGGCACCGTCTGCACCTCGACCGACAGGACGGCGGGCAGATCGCGAACGATCGCCGTCCAGCTGTTGCCTTCATCCGCGGAGGCGTAGATTTGACCGCCCGTCGTTCCGAAATACACCCCGCACGGTTCGAGCTGGTCGACTGCGAGCGCGTCGCGCAGCACGTTGACGTAGCAGTTGCGGTCGGGGAGTCCGGTGCCCAGGGGCTCCCACTCCCGCCCCCCGCTGCGGCTGCGGTAGACCCGCAGGACGCCGTCCGGCGGGAAGTGGTTGGTGTCACTCGTGATCGGAATGACGTAGATGGTTTCCGGTTCGTGTGCGTGCACGGCGATGGGGAAACCGAAGTCCGACGGAAGATTGCCGCTGATTTCGTACCAACTCTTCCCACCATCGTCGCTGCGCATGACGTCCCAATGTTTTTGCATGAACAGGACGTCGGGTCGGCTGGGGTGGTAGGCCACCTTGTGCACGCAGTGCCCGACTTGCGCCTCCGGGTCGGGCAGGAAGTCCGAGCGTAATCCATTGTTCGCAGGCGACCACGTCAGGCCGGCATCGTCGGACCGAAAAACTCCCGCCGCGGAAATGGCGACCAACATACGGTGAGGGGTTGTCGGATCGACGAGGACCGTGTGGACGCACATCCCACCCGCACCGGGTGACCAGTGCGGTGCGGTTTCGTGTCGACGAAGACCGGGGAGCTCGCTCCAAGTTTTCCCGCCGTCGGCGGAGACGAACAGTGCGGCATCTTCGGTCCCGGCGTACACGACGTCCGCGTCGACCGGGGAAGGCGTCAGATGCCAGACGCGAGTGAAACTCCAGGGCCGTGGGGTGCCGTCGTACCAGAGGTGGTCGCC
Source organism: Acidothermus sp. (assembly GCA_023512015.1). Classification (GTDB taxonomy): domain Bacteria; phylum Actinomycetota; class Actinomycetes; order Acidothermales; family Acidothermaceae; genus Acidothermus. The sequence goes on from JAIMAI010000005.1 coordinate 6,150, forward strand.
GATATCGCCTTCGTAGTGGAACTCGTTGCCGATCGGCTGCCACGTTCGACCCCCATCGTCGGAACGCTGCATCATTTGCCCGAACCACCCGCGGGAGGGAGCGGCATACAGTCGGTCCGGGTTCACCGCTGAAGCCTGCACGTGATACACCTCCCACCCGGGGAAGAACGGCCCGGAGATGTGCCACTCGCGACGCTGGTCGGTGGCACTCAGGATGAAGGCGCCCTTGCGGGTACCGACGAGAACTCGAACGCCCATCTTCGCCCCCAGCCGTCGCCGCTCAGGCATGTGATCGCAGCCGTTCGTCGACCGCGCATGCGATCGCTCGCCTTTGCGGCAGCCTATCCCCTCAGCCGCCGTTCTGTCGCGGTCGCGGGCGCGCGAATCCGCGGCGCACCCTACTGATGATCATGGCTGTGGCGCCAGCAACTCCGGCGGCGATGCCCAGCTCGCGGCGGTGCATCGACGTCCACGACCACGGATCGTGGGCATGTGCCCGATCGTCGAACATGCCGTGTGCGCCGCGGTCGGCTCGCTCGTCACGGGGTTGGTCGATATTCGTCCCCCACCGCGGGCCGGATTCCTCGGTGAGTTGACTATCGACCCCGCTGCGGCCTAGATACCAATCGAGTAGCCGCGGCACGAGCCTGTTCCCGAGGATCGTATAGGCGGTCGATGGGCCGATCCAAAGACTGCGACGGGGGTGTTCCAGTAGGTAACAGATCGCACGGGCCACCGGCTCCGGTTGGAATATCGGAGGCACCGGCATCGGATGCTCGTCGAACTCGGTGTCGTTCCAATTGAACTGCGGGGTATTGACGGCGGGTAGTTGGGCCATGCATATTCGAACGGCGCTTCTCTCGTGTCTCAACTCGGTTATCACCGATTCGGTGAACCCTTTGATGGCGTGTTTGGCGCCGCAATAGGCGGCCTGCAACGGAATGCCTCGGAAGGCCATCGCAGATCCGACTTGGATGATGACGCCGTGATTTCGCGGACGCATGTGTTCGAGAGCGACCCGTGTGCCGTTGACGTACCCGTGGTAGGTGACGTCGGTGATACGGCGGAACGTCGCGTCGTCGGTGTCCCAGAAATAACGCAGTCCGCCGACGAAAGCGGTGTTGATCCAGCCGGTGAGGGGGCCCAGCTCGGAGGAGATTCGACCGGCGGCTTGTCGCAGCGCGTCGAGGTCCGTCACGTCGACCGCCACCCAGGAGGCGCGCCCTCCGAGTCGGACCACCTCCTCGGCGGCAGCCTGGAGACCGGCGGCCCCCCGTGCGATCAACCCGACGGCGTGTCCGCGTCGGCCGAGTTCGCGGACCACGACCCTGCCGACCCCGGCGCTCGCCCCGGTCACGACGGTCACGCGTCCTGATGTAGTGCTCGTCATGTCGCCCCTCCGTTGTGTTGCGCTTTCCTGCGCGAGCGTTCCCCGGTCGCAGTGCCTCACGCCCGCTTACGCGAATTCGGAATCCGACGGCGTGGAGTATCCGCATCTGCGTTAGAGTCACTCCGTGACCATGTTGCGAATTCGGGATGCCGCAGCGCTGCTCGGGGTCAGCGACGACACGGTACGTCGCTGGATCACCTCGGGAAGACTTCCCGCCGTCCGTGACGACTCCGGCCGGCAGGTCGTGGAGGGGGCAGAGCTCGCGCGGATGGCCCGCTCGCTCCACGACGCGGTCTCGCCGGGCCCGACGATCCGCGAGAGCGCGCGGAATCGATTCGCCGGCATCGTCACCAACGTGATCAAAGACACCGTGATGGCCCAGGTCGAGTTGCAGTGCGGACCGTATCGGGTGGTTTCCCTCATGAGCCGAGAAGCCGCCGAGGATCTGGGACTCGCTCCCGGGACGGTCGCCGTCGCCTCCATCAAATCCACCAACGTCGTCGTCGAACTGCCGACGATCTGAGTCGGAGGAACGGGGCTGAACGTGTTCTCTTGGCCGCGAGATTTCGGACGGCGGACCACGGCTGCATGGAATTCGACGCTGCTGGTGGTGGCTCTGCTGGTGGGGAGCGTCGGATGCGGATCGTCACGGGCCGCGTCCGACCACACCCGGATCGTCGTCTTCGCCGCAGCGTCTCTGCAGAAGGCTTTCACCATCCTCGGGCAGGAGTTCGAGCGAACTCATCCGGGAACCGAAGTCGTGACCAGCTTCGGTGGGTCCGATTCTTTGGCGACTCAAATTCTCCAAGGTGCTCCTGCGGATGTCTTCGCGTCGGCCGACGAAGCCGTGATGGACCGAGTAGCCGGCGCCCATCGCGTCGACCATCCGGTGGTTTTCGCGGCCAACCAGTTGGAGATCGCCGTATCGCCGGGCAATCCGAAGCACATCGCGACCTTGGGAGATCTCACCAGGGCCGGTATTCGGCTCGCGCTTTGTGCTCCCACCGTGCCGTGCGGAGCGGCGGCGAAAAAAGTATTCACGGCAGCCGGGTTACAGCCGCATCCGGTCACGCTGGAGAGCAACGTGACCGCCGTCCTCACCAAGGTGGAACTGGGTGAAGTCGACGCCGGTCTCGTCTATCACACCGACGTTTTGGCGGCGGCCGGTAAGGTGCAAGGAATTCCTTTCGCCGGCTCTGCGGCGGCGACGAATCGATACGAGATCGGCGCTATCGTTCCCAACGATCACTTGGACGTCGCGCGGGAATTCATCGAGTTCGTCCTCGACCATCGGAAGGTCTTGGTCGATGCGGGTTTCCAAGAACCCTGACTCGGCGGGCGCGAGAAGCCCGCTAGTGCTCCTTATTCCCGCCCTTGCCGGGGTGTGCTTCTTAGCCCTCCCGCTGATCGCTATCCCGATCAAGACTCCGTGGGCGGTTCTCGTCGACGAGCTCGGCTCGCCGCGCGCCCGGACCGCTTTGGTGTTGTCGTTGGAGACGGCCACTGCCGCGACCATCGTGTCTACCGTTCTCGGAGTTCCGCTCGCTTGGCTGTTGGCGCGTACGAATTTCCCGGGACGCCGGATGCTGCGGGTTTTCGTCGCGCTGCCTCTCGTGCTGCCTCCCGTGGCAGGAGGACTCTCCCTGCTCCTCGCGTACGGACGGCGCGGGGTCGTCGGCCACGTGCTCTGGCAGCTCACCGGGTTGGGCTTGCCGTTCACCACCCCCGGCGTGGTGGTCGCCGAAACCTTCGTAGCCATGCCGTTCCTGGTCATTTCCGTGGAGGGTGCGTTGCGCAGCATTTCCCCGCGGTACGAAGCGATCGCGGCGACCCTGGGGGCCGGCCGTTGGTTCACCTTCCGGTCCGTGACGCTGCCCATGGTTGCTCCCGGAATCTTCGCCGGAGCCCTGCTGTGTTGGGCACGGGCGCTCGGGGAGTTCGGGGCGACCATCACATTCGCCGGGAGTTTCCCCGGGACCACCCAGACGATGCCGCTCGAGATTTACCTTGCCTTCCAAGACGACCCCTCCGCCGCCGTCGCGCTCAGCTTCGTGCTGCTCGTCGTCTCGGCCGGGGTGCTTTCGGCGCTGCGGAAACGCTGGTGGATATGACCGCGTTGCTTTCCGACCCGAGAGAGCGCGCGGAGGTAAGCGGGAGGGACGTAGTGGTGGACGATTTTCGGCCGGTTCTGGACGCGGCGCTCGTGATCCGACGGGGTGATTTCGTCGTCGACGCGCATCTGCAGGTCGACGGCGGAGAGGTGGTCGCCGTCCTCGGTCCGAATGGGGCGGGGAAGAGTACCCTGCTGCAGGCCATAGCCGGCTTGCAGCGGATCGAACGGGGGCGACTCCGGGTCGATGGGCACGTCCTGGACGACGGGGGCCTCCGATTCGTCGACCCGGCTCGGCGCCCGGTGGGCTACGTTCCTCAGGATTACGTCCTGTTTCCTTCAATGAGCGTGCTCGACAACGTGGCCTTTCCGTTGCGAGCCAGCGGGGTGCCGAAAGCACGTGCTCGCCGGCACGCGTCCGAACTCCTGAGTCGCTTCGACCTCGCGGACCTGGCACGCCGCCGTCCGGGGGACCTCTCGGGGGGCCAGGCACAACGGGTGGCCGTGCTTCGTGCGTTGGCGCGAGGGCCACGGATTCTGCTCCTCGACGAACCGTTCGCGGCGCTCGATGCGGCGACTCGAATGTCCACACGAACCCAGCTACGGGCGATGGTCGCAGCATTCGACGGAGCCACGGTTCTCGTCACGCACGACCCGATCGACGCATTCGTGCTCGCCAGTGAGATCGTCATCCTCGAAAAAGGAACCGTCGTCCAGCGCGGGACACTGAAGGACGTGGCCGCGCATCCTCGCAGCGAGTACGTGGCGAGGCTGTGCGGGCTCAGTCTGTTCACCGCAACGAGCGACGGCAACCACGTGGTGCTGGACGATGGAACGGTCTGGCGGGTGGTTGCCGCGCCGCGAGGACCGGTCTTCGTCGCCGTCCGCCCAACTGCCGTTTCCGTTTTCCCTCGTCCGCAGGTGGGAAGTCCGCGGAATTCCTGGAATGCTCGGGTGATCAGTGTCGAGCAACATGCCGCCGTCGTTCGACTGGCAATGTCGAGGCCGCCTGGGTTGATCGTCGATGTGACGATCGATGCCGTCGCCGAATTGCATCTGCGGGAGGGGGAGGAGGTTTGGCTGAGTGTGAAGGCGACAGACCTCGTGGTGTATCCCGCATAGGGTGAGCTGGCGCTCACTCGACGGTAACGATGCCCGACCTCTCTGCCTACCCAACATGCCCGCCGACGCGAAGCTCCCATTCTGATGTGCTGTTCTCTCGGATGCGGCCGACGTCCTACAATCCCTGCGTGCCCGAATTGCGGTTCGATCCGGCTCCACACAGCGTGGCCCAAGTACGGCGTTTCGTTCGTGCCGCGCTTGATCGAGCCGGTGCCGGCGCCGAAGAGTGGCCGGTGGTCCAGATCGCCAGCGAGCTGGCGACGAACGCGATCGTCCACGCCGCGACCTCCTTCGTCGTCCGGGTTGCCGTGAGCGAAACACGTGTTCGGATAGAAGTGATCGACGAGGCCCCGCATGCACGGGCGGTACGGCGGGCTTTCTCCGATGCCGCTACTACGGGTCGGGGTTTGCGGCTCGTCGAGGAGCTGGCCCGCGTCTGGGGTGAAGAGGTCGGGCAGTCCACCAAGACGGTGTGGTGCGAGGTCGCTCGGACGAGCGGTGACCCTGGCTCGGGGCTGAGAACCGACATCGACTCCAGCGACGCATTCGGCGGCGCTCACCCCGATGGGTTTCCCCGTGTTCGCCGCCGGTCCACCGATACGGGGGCCAATCAGCGGTTGCTCGGCCTCGGACGGCTGCTTCGCGCCGCATGATGGTGGCCCTCTTCGACGTGCGGCTGCTGCGCATTCCGGTCGCCCTCCACGTGCGCATTGCCGAGCACTCCGCGGAATTGCTCCGGGAGATGTATCTCATTGCCGAACATCTTCGCGAACCCGACGGCGCTCAGGGTCTACCGAAACGCTTGGTCCGATTGGTCGAGGAGCTGACCCATCGATACGCGGGGTTCACGCAAGAGCAGTCTCGGTCGCTCGCGGAGGCCATGGCGTCAGGTGTCGCCGAGCTCGATCTGCATTATCGGGTTCCCGGAGCAGCGGGCGAGGCTGCGCGTCATCTCGACGAACTCTTCGACGAGGCCGACGTGTACTGCCGCCAAGGTCGGCATCTGTTGACTCTTGCGACGCCGGAGGAGCTCGTCGTTTATCGCCATTGGTACCTCGGGGAATTTCGCCGCCAGATCGGTGGGGAAGCCCCCCTCTCATGGCCCGATTACGCGCAGGCTATTCGTGGCTCGGGCGTGGCTTCGTGATTTCAGCCGCGCGACGTCAGATGTGCGGCGCGGCTGCGGAGTTGCAGTTGGAGAATCCAATGACGCAGCGTCTCGCCCTGCGAGCCAAGATCTTCGAAGGCGACGACTGCTTCGGCGTCCTGCGGACCGCGGAAGGTGCCTCGCAGCAGGTATCCGCGAAGCTCGAGCGGCCGTCCGCCGATCGTGACGTGGACGGTCGCGGGTTCCAGCTCGGGAAGGTCTCGAGGTGGGATGCGGACGCGAAATCCCCCTTCCGACACGTCGACGGTGCTGCCCGGCAGTGCCTCCCCAGCGACGTGCAGCACGACAGGGACGGCGGCCCGCACCCGGATGTGACGCCTGCGCTGCACCAACACCGCTGGCCGGAGGGGTCTCAATCGCCATTGGCGCGCAGTTCCCGCGCTGTGTTGGAGCTCGCAGCGCTGCTCATAGCGGCCCCGAGGAGAAAGCCACGACAAGTCGATCTCGCGACTCCCGCTCGCGATCAGCGCGGCATTGGCGCCCGGCGGTGCCGCCACAACCACCGCCTGGGGGGTGACGCTCTCGACACGGGTGGTGAACTCACGTCCGTCGCGGTGCACCAATCGCACGGCGACGACCGCGTTCGGAGCGATCTGAGGGACGAGCATGGACCTCCTCGCGCTTGCCTGCGCCGCCTGCGGCTCCCTCTAGCACGTCGGCACGAAGCGTAGCTGACCAAAGCACCTCGCGCCGTCGATTTTCGGACGGCTCTTGACAAGGATTGGTCTAGTCCTTTTCCATACTGCTATCGACGATGTGCGGGTGACGACGCGCATCGGCGATGCGAGGTCACTTTGACCGCAGGTCGCAACGTCGGTGAGGGAGTCGCGCCATGAGCCGCCATCGTTCCGTCGTCGCCGCCGCAGTTGCGAGTGCCGCCACGGCCCTCGCGGCAGTGCTGGTGGGATTACCGGCACAGGCAGCCACGAATTTGATCGCAAATCCGGGTTTCGAATCGGGGACGCTCTCGCCCTGGTCGGGCTCGGCGTGCGCCGTCGTCCGGTCCCCGGTCCATGCGGGCTCTTATGCGCTCGCCGGTGCGGCGAGCAGCTCGGACAATGCGCAATGCCAGCAGGTGGTTTCCGTCAGTCCCGGGACCACCTATTCGCTCTCCGCATATGTGAACGGAAATTACGTCTACCTCGGGGTCAGCGGTACCGGCACCACCGATGTGAGCACGTGGACGCCGACGACCAATGGAGCGTTCACCGCTCTCTCGGTGACCTTCACGACCGGTGCGGCGACGACCAGTGTGACGGTGTGGGTACACGGCTGGTACGGCCAGGGCACCTATTACGCCGATGATTTCTCGCTTCCGGGGACGGGGAGCGAGCCGACGTCGTCCCCCAGTCCTGCGCCGACGCAGAGCGCCACGCCGACACCGACTCCCACGGCGACCCCGACTCCTACGCCGACCCCCACCGCATCATCGAGTCCGACGCCTACGCCTCCGGCGAGCGGCTTGCCCGCGCACGTGCTCACCGGCTACTGGCAGGACTTCGTCAACGGAGCGACACCGCTGCGGCTTCGCGACGTGCCTTCGAGCTACGACCTCATTGCGGTCGCCTTCGCCGACGCCACGTCCACACCCGGCGCTGTATCCTTTGCCATCGATTCGGGTCTTTCGTCGGCCTTGGGCGGCTATTCCGCCACGGACTTCATCTCCGATATCAATTACCTTCACAGTCTCGGCAAACACGTCATCATCTCGGTGGGCGGACAAAACGGCACGGTCAGTGTCTCGGATTCGTCCAGTGCGACGAACTTCGCCAACAGCGTGTACCAACTCATGCGTCAGTACGGCTTCGATGGGGTCGATATCGATCTCGAGAACGGCATCAACGCCACGTACATGACGCAGGCGCTCCGCCAACTCTCGTCGCTCGCCGGACCGAGCCTGATCATAACGATGGCCCCACAAACCATCGATATGCAGTCGACGGGTATGGCGTATTTCCAACTGGCCTTGAATATCAAGGACATCCTGACGATCGTCAACACCCAGTACTACAACTCGGGATCGATGAACGGCTGCGATGGAAAGGTCTATGCGCAAGGTAGTGAGGACTTCCTGACGGCTCTTGCGTGTATCCAGTTGCAGGGCGGCCTGCGCCCAGACCAGGTCGGTCTCGGCTTGCCGGCGACGACGTCGGCCGCCGGTGGCGGATACGTCTCGCCGTCGGTCGTGAACAACGCGCTCGACTGTCTTGCGATCGGGAGTAATTGCGCGACATTTCATCCGCCGACGACGTGGCCGGGGATCCGGGGAGCCATGACGTGGTCGATCAACTGGGACGCCACCAGCGGCTACGCGTTCGCGAACACGGTTGCCCCGCATCTGCGGACGCTGCCGACCAGCTCACCTTCCCCGAGCAGTTCGCCGAGCCCCAGCCCCACACCGACTCCGACCCCGTCGCCGACGCCGCAGCCGTCGTCCGAAAGCCCATCGCCTACGAGCGCCGGCAAACCCTCCCCATCGCCTACCGTCTCGGCGGGGAACTCGGCGGCGGGCACGGCCGGACCGTGAGGCACGAGTCGACCTGCCGTCGTGGTCGAGGGACGGGACGATACCTTGACCTCTTGTGACGACGCTTCCCGCTCGGCCGGAGGACGGACCGGGTTCGACGCCTGATACGGCGGCGAGCCCGACCCTCACCGCCGACCTTGGGGATCGACTCGAGCCACTCCCGGTCGCCCCGACCCTGGAGGACCCGGTCGTCCGGGGTGCGAGTGAGGCCTTCGGTGGTCCGCTCGGGCGCCACGCCCTCGTGGGATCGTCATGGTGGACGCCGATCCGGGTGCTGATGCTCTTCGCCGTCCTGGCATGCGGCCTGATGTACGCGCAGAAATTGCCGTGCCGCAACGCTGCCTGGAACAACGGCTTCCAATACAGCCACGTCTGTTACACGGATATCTACCCGCTCTACTACACCGAGGGTCTGGACCAAGGAAAGCGGCCGTACATCGACCCTCACACCGACGCGAGCGGACAGCAGACTTACGTGGAATACCCGGTGCTCATCGGGGCCACGATGCAGATCACGGCGGATCTCGCGAAACTCCATCTGACTCCGAGCTCGAATGCCGCACAGCGCTTTCTCGACGTCAACTGGGTCGTCTTGACGATCGCGGCGCTGGTGACGGTCGTGGCCACTGCCCTCACCCACCGCCGCCGACCGTGGGACGCCGCCATGGTGGCGCTGGCGCCGGGGCTGATCCTCGCCGGCCTGATCAACTGGGATCTGATCGCGGTGGCGTTCACCGCGTTGGCGTTGTACGCGTGGGCGCGACGACATCCGGTGATCGCGGGGTTGCTCCTCGGCTTGGGTATCGCCACGAAGTTCTATCCGATCGTTCTCTTCGCCCCGCTGTTCTTGTTGTGTTTGCGCGCCCGACGGTTGCGGTCCTTCTTCGCGATGCTCGGCGGCGCGGCCTTCACCTGGGCGGTGGTCGACGTCCCGGTGTGGTTGCGCTCCCCGCAGGGTTTCGAGACGTTCTACCGGTTCAACGAGAACCGCGGCCCGGACTGGGGTTCGATTTGGTACGCCATCGAGCAGATCACCGGCTCGGGGTATTCGACCCGGCAGGTGAACCTGATGGAGGCGTTGGCAACGGTGGTGGTGCTGGCCGTCGTCGCGGCGATCGCATTGACCGCACCGCGGCGTCCGAGGCTCGCGTCCCTGTGTTTCCTCACGCTGGCGCTGTTCCTCGTGGTCAACAAGGTCTACTCGCCGCAGTACGTGCTCTGGCTGCTGCCGCTTGCCGTGTTGGCGCGTCCGCGCTGGCCGTCGTTCCTGGTATGGCAGTTCGGCGAGGTGTTGTACTTCCTCGCGATCTGGCTGTACCTGCTGAACGTGACTCGGCCCGGGAAAGGCCTGGAGTGGCAGCCGTACCTGGTCGGCTTGGCGTTGCGGGACCTCGCGGTGCTCTTTCTCTGCACCCTCGTGGTGATCGACATTTTCAAACCGTCGCGGGACGTCGTCCGCCGTGACGGCGCCGACGACCCGGCCGGTGGCGTGCTGGACGGCGCCCCCGACTGGCTCGCGCCGAAGCAAGCCGCCGTCCCGGTCGGCTGAGCGGCCTGTTCCCCACCCACTCTTGTGATCAGCGTCGAGCGGGCGACCCGAGACTGCTATCCTGACTTGGCGCCTATCCGAGGGCGCGTCCTCCTGCCACCACGTGGCCGTTCAGACCGAAGGAGGTAGTGCGTGCGGCACTACGAGCTCATGGTGCTCCTCGACCCGGACATCGAGGAACGGACTGTCGAGCCCTCGCTCGACCAGTTCCTCAACGTCGTCCGCCAGGACGGCGGCACGGTACAAAAGATCGACGTCTGGGGTCGTCGCAGACTCGCGTACGAAATCCGCAAGAAGTCCGAGGGCATTTACGCCGTCATCGACTTGGTGGCGAACCCCCAGACCGTCAAGGAGCTGGATCGCCAGCTCAACCTCAACGAGAACGTGTTGCGAACCAAACTCATTCGACCGGATGCGCGGTAGCCATGGCAGCGGGCGACACGATCATTACAGTGGTGGGGAATCTCGTTGACGACCCCGAATTACGCTTCACCCCGAGTGGTCAGGCGGTGGCGAAGTTCCGGGTAGCCTCGACTCCCCGCTACCTGGACCGGCAGACCAATGAATGGAAGGACGGCGAAAGCCTCTTCCTCACCTGCAACGTCTGGCGTCAGGCGGCGGAGAACGTCGCCGAGTCGCTCACCCGGGGGATGCGGGTCATCGTGCAGGGACGTCTCAAGCAGCGGAGCTACGAGACCAAGGACGGCGAACGCCGCACGGTCTTCGAGGTGGACGTGGACGACGTGGGACCGAGTCTGCGCAATGCCTCCGCAAAAGTCACCAAGGCGGTACGGGGAAGTGGCGGCGGCGCCGGAATGCCCGGTCCCGCCGAGGATCCGTGGGCGACCACCAGTACGGCGTCGGCGACCTTCTCCGACGAGCCACCTTTCTGACACCACGCGGCAAACGCGGCTTGGATGCCGCAGGTGACGGCGACGGTCGATTGATGGGAACGAGGGAAAGCGAGAAATGACGAAAGCTCCGGCACGCAAACCGAAGAAAAAGGTGTGCACCTTCTGCAAGGAAGGTGTTGATTACGTCGATTACAAGGACACCAATCTGCTGCGGAAGTTCATCTCGGATCGCGGCAAGATTCGAGCGCGGCGGGTCACCGGGAATTGCGCCCAGCACCAGCGCGATGTGGCGACGGCGATCAAAAACAGCCGGGAAATGGCCCTGCTGCCCTACACGAACGTCGCACGGTAGGGGGAGAACGTGAAGCTGATCCTCACCCAAGAAGTCAGCGGCTTGGGGGCACCCGGCGACGTCGTCGACGTCCGGGATGGATACGGCCGTAATTACCTGCTGCCGAAACGACTTGCCATGCCCGCGACACCGGGGGCGCTCAAGCAGGTCGCGCTCATGAAGCGGGCGCGGGAAGTGCGGGAAATTCGAGACCTGGACCAGGCTCGGGAACTCAAGACCCAACTGGAGGCGCTGACCGTCACCCTCCCGGCACGTGCCGGCAGCAGCGGGCGGCTCTTTGGTTCGGTGACGCCGGCAGACGTCGCGGACGCCGTCCACGCCGCCGGCGGCCCGAAGGTCGACAAGCGCCGCATCGAACTGGTCGGCCCGATCAAAACGGTTGGTGCCCACCAGGTCAACGTCCGGCTCCACCCCGAGGTGACCGCCACGGTCAACGTCGAGGTCGTCCCGGCCGGCTAGCGAGGGTCGGCGGGTCGCCGGTCCGCGGGGGACGTCATTGCCACCGCTGCCCGGTCAGCCGCTCGTAGGCTTCGACGTATTTCTCTCGGGTGCGGGCGATCACGTCTGGGGGCAGTGGCGGTGGCGCCTGGCCCGACTTCGGATTCCACCCGGAGGCCAGCAGCCAGTCACGGACGAACTGTTTGTCGAAGGAGGGCTGCGGGGCGCCCGGTGCCCACTCGGCCGCCGGCCAGAAGCGTGACGAATCCGGGGTAAGTACCTCGTCGGCCAACACCAGTTCGCCGTTCGCCCGCCGTCCGAATTCGAATTTGGTGTCGGCCACGATGATGCCGGCACGTTCGGCGATGCCGCGGGCACGTTCGTAGAGGGTGATGCTTACTTCGGCGAGTCGAGAGGCGGTGTCGGCACCGAGTGTTTCCGCCAGCGCCGACAGGTTCACGTTCTCGTCGTGACTGCCGCGGGGAGCTTTCGTCGCGGGGGTGAAAATCGGTTGCGGCAGGCGGTCACCGTCGCGTAGTCCGGCCGGGAGCGCGATCCCGCAGACCGAGCCGGTCGCGCGATAATCGGCGAGGCCGGAGCCGGTGAGATAGCCGCGGACGACGCATTCGAACGGGATCATCTCCAGTCGTTCACATATCATCGCGCGCCCGGCGAATGGCGCGGGAACGTCGGTGGAGATGACGTGATGGGGCACGATGTCGCGTAGTTGCTCGAACCACCAGAGCGAAAGCGCGGTGAGGATTCGACCCTTGTCGGGAATCTCGCTTGCCAGGACGTAATCGAACGCCGAGATGCGGTCGGTTGCGACGAAGAGCAGGCGACCGTCCGGCAGCTCGTACAGGTCACGAACTTTCCCGGAGTATACGTGCCGGTAGGTCGTCTCCATCCGTATGCCGCTCCTCTTCGCCGTCACAGGATCGGGCGGGGCGTGTAACGGGCCGCTTCCGGGTGCCTATCCGCGATCGTGGAGGCGCGTTCACAGAAGGCTCGAATCTGGTGGGCGGCCGCTCCGGTGAATTCCAGGGGTGAGCCGACCACAGCGTCGAGTTCGGCCGCCGACAACGGAAATCTTTCGTCGCGCCCCAAGCGCTCCAGCAGGTCGTTCTCCGCGGCCTTGCCTTCTCGCAAATCTCGTGCCACTGCCAGGGCGTGTTCTCGGATCAAGGCGTGGGCTCGTTCGCGTCCCATTCCCCGGCGCACCGCCGCCAAAAGTATCTTCGTCGTGGCCAAGAAGGGGAGGAAGCGTTCCACTTCCTTGGTGATGACTGCAGGAAAGGGCTGCAGTTCGTCGAGAACGGTGAGAAACGTCTCGTACAGCCCGTCGGCGGCGAAGAAAATGCCCGGCAGCGCGACGCGACGGACGGCGGAGCAGGATACATCACCCTCGTTCCACTGGTGGCCCGCCAATTCCGACAGCATCGTCGCAAAGCCGCGGACCACGACGAGCAGTCCGTTCACCCGCTCGCAGGAGCGCGGGTTCATCTTGTGCGGCATCGCGCTCGAACCGACCTGTCCCTCGGAAAATCCTTCGGAAACCAGCTCGTGTCCCGCGGCGAGTCGAATTGTCGTGGCCAGGCTCGACGGCCCGGCGCAGGCTTGGACGAGGGCGAATCCGACGTCCGCATCGAGAGAGCGGGGATACACCTGCCCCACGTTGGTCAACACATGTTGGAAACCGAGATGTGCGGCGATGCGTCCCTCGAATTCGGCCAGCCGATGCACGTCCCCACCGAGGAGGTCGAGCATGTCCTGGGCGGTACCGACCGGCCCCTTCATCCCGCGAAGCGGATAGCGGTCGAGGAGATTGGTGAGCCGCTCGTATGCGACGAGCACCTCCTCGCCGGTGGTCGCGAACCGTTTCCCGAGGGTGGTGGGCTGGGCGGGGACGTTGTGGGTGCGGGCCACCATCACCAGCTCGGAATACTCGGCTGCCAGACGGGCGAGCCGAGCGAGCGCTGCCACCATCCGATCCCGCAGGATTTCCAGGGAACGCCGGATCAGCATCTGCTCGACGTTCTCGGTCAAATCACGCGACGTCATCCCCTTGTGGATGTGTTCGTAACCCGCGAGCGCACAGAATTCGTCGATACGGGCCTTCACGTCGTGGCGGCTGACGCGTTCCCGCGCCGCTATCGATTCGAGGTCGACTTGCTCGACGACCCGTTCGTAGGCTTCGATGGCCTCGGGCGGAACATCGATTCCCAAATCAGACTGGGCTCGCAGCACGGCTATCCAGAAACGCCGTTCGAGGATCACCCGGGTGCGTGGAGACCACAATTCCACCAGGTCGGGTGAAGCGTAACGGCTGGCCAGCACGTCGGGGATGACTTCGTTCATCGCGTGTCTCCCGGTACCCGGATTTCCCCGCGGGCTGCGCGCAACGCGATGTCGCGCCGGAAGTGACCGCCGTCCAGGGAAATCTTTTCGATACCGGCGTAGGCCGCGGCCCGCGCCGCTTCGAGGGTGTCGGCGACCGCGTTCACCGCGAGCACCCGACCGCCTGCGCTTACCAGGACACCGTCGCGAAGCTCGGTACCGGCGTGGAGCACGTATGCGGGGGGTGAAACCGCGTCGACGCCTTCGATCGGGTCACCGAGCCTGGGAGTACCCGGGTAACCGGCGGCGGCGAGGACGACGGTCACCGCCGCACCGGCTCGCCAGCGCAGCGTCGTGCCCGCGAGCTCGCCGCGGGCGGCCGCCGTGAGCACTTCGCCGAAGGGGCTTTCGAGCAAACCGAGAATCGCCTGCGTCTCAGGGTCGCCGAACCGCGCGTTGAACTCCACCACCTTCGGACCGGCGCTGGTGAACGCCAGCCCGAGGTACAGCAGGCCGGTGAACGGAATTCCGCGACCGCGCATTTCGGCGAGAGTGGGAATCGCAATACGTTCGAGGATTTCGCAGACGAGGTCCTTGGATACCCAGTCCAGGGGCGCATACGCGCCCATTCCTCCGGTATTGGGACCCTGGTCGCCGTCCGCGACCCGCTTGAAATCCTGGGCCGGGAGAAGCGGGACGAGGTTCGTTCCGTCGGTGACGACGAACAACGACGCCTCGGGCCCGTCGAGGAATTCCTCCACTACCACGCGTTCGCACTTTTCGGCGTGGTCGAGCGCCGCAGCCCGATCGCGGGTCACCACGACTCCTTTGCCGGCAGCGAGTCCGTCGTTCTTCACCACGTACGGTGGCCCGAATTCGTCCAGCGCCGCAGCGACTTCGCTTGCGGTGCGACACACTCGTGACCGCGCCGTCGGCACACCCGCGGCCGCCATCACCTCCTTGGCGAACGCTTTGCTGCCTTCAAGGCGAGCCGCCGCGGCGGACGGGCCGAAGCAGACCAGACCGGCGTCGCGCAACGCGTCGGCCACGCCGGCGACGAGGGGTGCCTCGGGCCCGATAACGACGAGGTCCACCCCCAGTCGCCGGCTCAGTTCGACGACCGCCAACCCGTCGGTCGGATCGACGGGCAAACGCTCCCCAACGCGGGCCGTGCCGGGATTCCCCGGCGCGGAGAAAATCGCCGTGACACTCGGGTCGGCGGCGAGGGCACGGCAGAGCGCGTCCTCTCGACCTCCCCCACCCACGACGAGGACCTTGCTCATGGCGCGGATCGTGGTCCGACGAGATCGCGCGTCTGGATGGTCTGCTCCCGACCGGGACCCACGCCGATCACACTGAACGGCATTCCCACGGCCTCCTGGAGGAGTTCGACGTAGCGTCGGGCGTTCTTCGGGAGGTCGTCGAGGTCACGGGCCGTCGAGATGTCCTCCTTCCACCCCGGCAGTTCCTCGTAAACCGGTGTGACGTGATGGAAATCCGTCTGGGTCATCGGCATGTCGTCGACCACGGTGCCGTCGGGCAGCCGGTAGGCGACACAGACGGGGACGCGGTCGAACGCGGAGAGCACGTCGAGTTTGGTGAGCACCAGATCGGTGGCTCCGTTCACGCGCGCCGCATATCGCACGACCACCGCGTCGAACCATCCGCACCGCCGCGGCCGACCGGTGGTCACCCCGAATTCGGCCCCGACCCGGCGGAGCGTTTCGCCGTCCACGTCGTGCAATTCGGTGGGGAACGGGCCGCTTCCGACTCGGGTCGTATACGCCTTCACCACGCCGACGACGCGGTCGATGCGGGTCGGGCCGATCCCCGAGCCGGTGCAGGCTCCTCCGGCGGTGGCGTTGGAGGAGGTGACGAACGGATACGTTCCGTGGTCGACGTCCAGCATCGTGCCCTGGCCGGCCTCCAGAAGCACGGTCTTGCCGACGTCGAGGGCCTCGTTGAGCAATTTGGTGGTGTCCGCGACGAGGGGGCGGAGCCGCTCGGCGTACCCCAAGAGTTCGTCCGCAACAGAATTCGGGTCGATGGCCCGCCGGTTGTACACCTTGACCAGCAGCTGATTCTTCTGGTCGAGGGCGCCTTCGATTTTCTGCCGCAGGATTTTCTCGTCGAACAAATCCTGGACGCGGATACCGACCCGCGACATCTTGTCGGCGTACGCCGGCCCGATACCCCGCCCGGTAGTGCCGATCCGAGCTTTGCCGAGAAATCTTTCGGTGACCTTGTCGATCGTTCGGTGGTATCCGGTGATGACGTGGGCGTTGGCCGACACCACAAGACGTGATACGTCGACACCGCGGGCCGCGAGCAGGTCGATTTCCTCGAAGAGTACGGCGAGGTCGATGACGACCCCGTTGCCGATGACCGCCGTGACGCCCGGAGTGAGGATTCCCGTGGGCAGCAGGTGCATGGCGTACGTCTCGCCGTCGATGACGATCGTGTGCCCCGCGTTGTTGCCGCCGTTGAAGCGAACGCAATAGTCGATGCGATCGGCGAGGACGTCGGTTGCCTTTCCCTTGCCCTCGTCGCCCCACTGAGCTCCGAGGAGCACGATGGCGGGCATGCAGATTTTCCTCTCCGCCGTCCGGCGTGGACGCCGGTCGGCTCAGTTGCGGCTGAGGCTCGTACCGGCCGAGCGCAGATCCTCGCAGGCGATCACGACCCGTGCGGCCATGTTGGCTTCCGCAGGCCGACTCCACGAGCGCGGGTCGTAAGCCTTCTTGCTGCCCACCTCGCCGTCCACCTTCAACACCCCGTCGTAGTTCTTGAACATGTGGTCGGCGACTTTACGGGTGTAGGCGTACTGGGTGTCGGTGTCGACGTTCATCTTCACGACGCCGTAGTCAAGGGTTTCGCGGATTTCTTCGAGAAGGGAGCCGGAGCCGCCGTGGAAGACGAGGTCGAAGGGCCGCTCGCGGTTGTACTTCTTGCCCACTTCGGTCTGGATGTCCTTCAGGATCGAGGGACGGAGTTTGACGTTGCCGGGCTTGTAGACTCCGTGTACGTTCCCGAAGGTGGCCGCCAGCAGGTAGCGGCCGTTCTCGCCGAGTCCGAGGACTTCCGCGGTCCGCAGCGCGTCGCCGGGGGTGGTGTACAGTTTTTCGTTGATGGCGTTGGAAATCCCGTCCTCCTCGCCACCGACCACGCCGATCTCCAGCTCCATGATCGTGCGAGCTTTCGCGCATTCGTCGAGCAATTCACGGGCGATTTTGAGGTTCTCCTCCAGGTCGATTCCCGAGCCGTCCCACATGTGCGATTGGAACAGCGGTTCCTGACCGCGGGCTACCCGCTCCTGGGAAAGTTTGACGAGCGGTCGCATGTAGCCGTCGAGTTTCTCCGGCGGGCAATGGTCGGTGTGCAACGCGATGTGGACGGGGTATTTCGCCGCCACCACGTGCGCGAATTCCGCGAGAGCGACCGCGCCGGTGACCATGTCCTTGACCTTTTGTCCTGAAGCGAACTCGGCACCCCCCCAGGAAATCTGGATGATGCCGTCGCTCTCGGCGTCCGCGAAACCCTGGAGCGCGGCGTTCAAGGTGGACGACGACGTCACATTGATCGCCGGGTAGGCGAACCGGCCGGCCTTGGCACGGTTGATCATCTCGGCGTAGATCTCGGGCGTGGCGATCGGCATCTCGGACTCCTGGCTCCTCGCAGGGACACGGCGTGTGCGGGTCGAGTGGGTGCGGCGCGCATCGCCGAAGCGATGCCTACCGGCGCACCGGGTCGAGTATCCCGCACCACCGTCGCGTCGGCGAAATCGGGATCGCCGTACCGAGAGGCACCAGGGAGGAATCGGGATCGCCGTACCGACCGGCGCAGTCGAGGAAGCGCGCGACCGAGGAGAGGGGAAGCGCGCGACCGAGGGGAACCTCGGAGAATCGTCGGCCGGCTCCGCCCCGCGACGGCGGGGTCCGGCGCAACAGGGGCGGAGTCGAGTAGCGTCGAGGGGTGCCCGAGCCCACCGCCGTCCCGTCTGCTCTCTCCGCGGCAGGTGCCGTCATCTCCACGCACGTGGCAGCGCTCAACCCGCTCAGCCCCCGCGATCTGTTGGTCACCTTCGGCCTTGTCGGTGTCTTCGTGATCCTGTTCGCGGAGACCGGCCTACTCATCGGCTTCTTCTTGCCGGGCGATACCCTGCTCGCCCTCGCCGGCGCGTTCGCCTCGCCGCAGGTGCACGAGGCCGTGCATCTCCCGCTCCCCGCCCTGCTCGTCGGCTGCCCCATCGCGGTGATCGTCGGTGCGCAGGTCGGCTACGTCATCGGCGCGCGCGGGGGACGTCGGCTGGCGCGGCCCGGCTCCGCTTTCGCTCACGGGATCAAGCGGATCGAGCCGTTCTTCGAGCGGTTCGGTGAAGGGTGGGCGGTCCTGCTCTGCCGGTTCATCCCGGTGCTGCGGACGTTCATCAACCCGGCGGTCGGGATCCTGGAGATGCCGGTGCGCCGATTCGCGATCTGGAACGTGGTCGGCGGTCTGGTCTGGACGGAAAGCATTCTGCTGGCCGGCTATTACGTCGGAGAGAAATTGCACATCGAGCGGTACGTCTTCCCGGTGGTGGGTTTCGCGGTCGTCGCCTCCGTGGTTTCCCTTGCCGTCGAGTTGCGGCGTATGCGTCGCCTCAACGCGGCCCGCGCGGCCGGACAGGCCGATACGTCGACGACCGGCGCTACGCCGACGAAAACCGAGCGGGTGTGATCGTCACTCGATCCCGAGATCGGTGAGGTCGAACGCCGCACGGTAGGGCAGGCCCGTCTCGACGATCGCCGTCCGCGCCCCACGATCCACGATGACGGCAACCCCAACCACCTCGGCTCCCGCTTCGCGCAGGGCCTCGACGGCGGTGAGCACCGAGCCTCCCGTCGTGGAGGTGTCCTCGACGGCCAGCACCCGCCGTCCGGCGACGTCTGGGCCCTCGATCCGCCGCTGCAGGCCGTGGGTTTTCGCTTCTTTGCGGACGACGAAACCGTCGAGGCTGCGGCCCCGGGCGGCGGCGGCGTGGAGCATGGCGGTGGCGACCGGATCGGCGCCGAGGGTGAGCCCGCCCACGGCGTCGAACTCCCAGTCGGCGGTGAGGTCGAGCAGCACGGATCCGACCAAGGGAGCCGCGACGCCGTCCAAGGTGACGCGCCGCAAGTCGATGTAGAAATCCGCCCGGCGTCCGGAGCTCAAGACCACGGGCCCGCGTACGACCGCCTTCATGAGAATTTCCTCGCGAAGCCGGGACCACTCCGGGGTGCGGCGGAAGGCGACGGTTGGATCCCCGGTACTCGAAGCGTCGGCGGCGCTGGTCTGCATCACGGGCCGAGCGTAACCGGGGAGCGGCGGCTCGGCGTTCCCGGCCGCCGCGAATCGGTCCGGAAGGCGCCCGGTTCGCTCAGTCGCGGAAGAGCCGGCCGTACACCGAGACGGGCAGGAATCTCCCGATCGCCGCGACCAATCGGTACTGCCACCCGGGGATACTCACCGTCCTGCCGCGCGCGAGGTCTGCCAGACAGGCTTCCACGACCTGGCTCGGTTCCAGCCAGAAGAGCCGCGGTGCCCGACGGACGTCGATGTTCGCCCGCTGGTGGAATTCGGTCCGTACCAGGCCGGGGCAGAGCGCGATCGCGCGCACCCCGGTGCCGGTCAGCTCCAGGGAAAGCGCTTGGCTGAAACGGAGCGCCCACGCCTTGATGGCGCCGTAGCTGTTGTAGGGGAGGATTCCGGCGATGCTCGACACGGTGATGATCGCCCCGGTGTTCCGTTCGAGCATTCCCGGCAGCGCTGCTTTCGTGAGCCGAAGCGGCGCCCTGATCATGACGTCGACGGCGCGTATTTCGTCGTCCAACGCCGAGTGACGGAAATCCGCGCCGATACCGAAACCTGCGTTGTTGACGAGCACATCGATCGGGCGTGCGGGGTCGGTGAGCCGGTCGGCAACACGCTCGACGTCCGCGACGCAGGCGAGATCGGCTTGGAGGACCTCGACGTCGACGTTGGTCCGGGCGCGCAGATCGGCAGCGAGAGTCTCGAGCCGGGCGGCGTCTCGGGCGACCAGCACGAGGTCGTGGCGCAGACCCGCGTAGCGGACGGCGAAGGCGCGGCCGATCCCCGAGCTCGCACCAGTGATCAGGACCCGGCTCATCGATCCTCCTGAGGCTGCCTGGGTCGCGTGTCTACGCTGGCACCATGCCACGCGACCCGCTCGTCCCGCACTTGCGGGAACTCGGTACGACGATATTCGCCGAGATGTCCGCCCTCGCGGCAGAGACGGGGTCGATCAATCTGGGTCAGGGATTCCCGGACACCGATGGGCCTGAGGAGATCAAGCAGATCGTCGCGGACGCCGTGTGGCACGGCCCCAACCAATACCCTCCGGGAATCGGCTTCGCCGAGTTGCGGGAGGCGATAGCGACTCACCAGAAACGCTTCTACGGGTTGGATGTCGACCCTGATTCGCAGGTGCTCGTCACTGCGGGTGCCACCGAGGCCGTGACCGCTGCCTTGCTGGCTTTGGTGGACGCCGGAGACGAAGTGATCGCGCTCGAACCGTATTACGACTCCTACGCGGCGGCGATTGCGATGGCCCGCGGGCGACGGGTGCCGGTCACCTTGCATGCCCCGGATTTCCGGCTGGACGTGGACGCCCTGCGGGCCGCCGTCACGCCGCGCACTCGGCTCATCCTGCTGAATTCCCCGCATAACCCGACGGGGGCGGTGCTGAGCGAAGCGGAGCTGCAGGCGGTTGCCGAGGTCGCGATCGACCATGACCTGCTCGTGGTGACCGACGAGGTATACGAGCACTTGGTGTACGAGGGGCGCCACATTCCGATCGCGACCCTTCCGGGAATGTGGGAAAGGACGGTGTCGATTTCCTCGGCGGGGAAGACGTTCGCTTTCACCGGTTGGAAGGTTGGCTGGGTCACCGGTCCGGCCGAGCTGGTCGCTGCGGTGCGCACGGTCAAGCAGTTCCTCACGTACACCAACGCCGCTCCGATGCAGCCGGGTATCGCCCGCGGGCTCGGGATGCCCGACGAGTACTACCGAACGCTGGCGGCCGACTTGGCGCGCAGACGTGACCTGCTCTCGGACGGGCTCCGCTCCGCGGGCTTCACGGTGTTTCCCTCGGCGGGAACGTATTTCGTCTCCGCCGATATCCGACCGCTCGGGTATGCAGACGGCCTGGCGTTCTGTCGCGAATTGCCGCACCGAGTCGGAGTCGTCGCCATCCCGCACGTCGTCTTCTACGACAACGTCGACGTGGGCCGACCTTTGGTGCGTTTCGCATTTTGCAAACGTGACGAGGTGTTGAGCGAAGCCGTCGAGCGGCTGCAGGGACTCGCCGGCTAGGAGCGCGCGTTGATTGTCGTTTGTGGAGAGACCCTCATCGATCTGGCACCCGTTGGGGGGAATACTGAGGGAGCGCGGACCGTACCCGTCGGCGACGCCGACTCTGTCGCTTCCGGCGGGGAATTGTGGCGGGCGCTTCCCGGGGGAAGCCCGGCCAACGTGGCCGTGGCCCTCGCTCGACTGAAGACACAGACCGCCATGCTCGCTCGAATCTCGACGGATCCGTTCGGCCGCATTTTGCGGGATCGATTGGTCCGCGAAGGGGTGGACCTGAGGTATGTCGTCCAAGCCGACGAACCATCGACGCTTGCCGTCGTCTCCTTCGACGACGTCGGCAATGCGAGTTACTCCTTCTACCTGGAGGGCACCGCGGATTGGCAGTGGCGGACGACGGAATTGCCGGAGGCCTTCGGGCCCGAGGTGTCGGCGATTCATGCGGGGTCGATGGCGTTGATGCGGCCACCCGGTGGTCCTGTGCTCGAAGCGATGCTGAGTCGCGAGTCGAAATATCGAGTGATTTCGTTGGACCCGAACGTTCGCCCGGTGCTCTGCCCCGACCCCCTGGGTTATCGGCAGGCCGTCGAGCGCTGGCTGCGTTTCGCCCACCTCGTCAGGGCGAGTGTGGACGACGTGCGGTGGCTGTATCCCGAGGCCGAACCGCGGGAGGTGGTGGAGCGCTGGCTCGAACTCGGGCCGCTGGTCGTCGTCCTCACTCTGGGCGCCGACGGCGCGTGCGGCGCCACCCGCAGCGGCGTCCGGTGTGAGGTCGGCGGTCTGCCGGTCCGGGTGGTGGACACCATCGGAGCAGGCGACACTTTCAGCGGGGCGCTCCTTCACCGGCTGGAAAAGGAAAACGCCTTGAGTGCGTCGCGCCTCGCCGGCCTCGGCGCAGATGAGTTGGAAGCCGCCATGCGTTTCGCCGTCGCGGCAGCGGCGGTCAACTGTCAACGTGCAGGCGCGGATCCGCCGCGCGAGGACGAAGTCGCCGCGCTGCTCGGCGTGCCGGGTTCTTAGGACGCCGCCACTGCCGCCGCCGGGCGAAGCTCCAGACCGCTCTTGTCGGAAGCCACGTCGATGACGACCGTGTCGCCGTCCCGCACCTCGCCGGAGAGCAGCGCCTTGGCGAGCCGGTCCCCGATGGCCGTTTGAATGAGGCGACGCAGCGGACGGGCGCCGTACACCGCGTCGTACCCGTTGATGGCCAGCCATTCTCGGGCTGCCGGGGTCACATCCAACGTGATGCGGCGATCGGCCAGCCGTTGCTGGAAACGTGCGATCTGCAGGTCGACGATGCGCGACAGTTCCTCGGTGCCGAGGGCATTGAAGATGATGATTTCGTCCAGCCGGTTCAGGAATTCCGGCTTGAACGTCGCCCGTACGACCGCCATCACCGATTCCCGCTTCGCGTCGTCGTCCAACGTCGGATCGATGAGGTAATTCGACCCGAGGTTGGAGGTCAAGATGAGGATGGTGTTGCGGAAATCGACGGTATGGCCTTGGCCGTCGGTGAGCCGGCCGTCGTCCAGCACCTGGAGCAGGATGTCGAAGACCTCGACGTGCGCTTTTTCGATTTCGTCGAGCAGGATGACGCAGTACGGACGCCGGCGCACCGCCTCGGTGAGCTGTCCCCCCTCCTCGTAGCCGACGTACCCCGGAGGCGCACCGATGAGGCGGGCGACCGAATGCTTCTCGGAGTATTCGCTCATATCGATGCGGACCATCGCCCGCTCGTCATCGAAGAGGAAATCGGCCAAGGCTTTCGCCAGCTCGGTCTTCCCGACACCGGTCGGGCCGAGGAAGAGAAACGAACCGGTGGGACGATCAGGGTCGGCGATCCCGGACCGAGCCCGGCGGACGGCGTCGGCGACGGCCCGAACCGCATGCTCCTGGCCGACGACCCGCTTGCCGAGTTCTTCCTCCATGCGGAGCAATTTGCCGATCTCCCCTTCCAGTAGCCGACCCGCGGGGATACCGGTCCACGACGACACCACCTCGGCGATGTCGTCGGGTCCGACTTCTTCCTTCACCATCGGAGTTTCCCGGCCTTCCTCGGAGGCCTGTGCCGCCGCGAGCTCACGTTCGAGGGCGGGGATCTCGGCGTACATCAAACGCGACGCGGTCTCGAAATCGCCGTCGCGTTGCGCACGCTCGGCCTGGCTGCGCAGGTCGTCGAGCTTCTGTTTGAGTTCTCCGACCCGGTTGAGCGCGGATTTCTCCCGCTCCCAGCGCGCTATCAAGGCGTTCAGTTGCTCCTGTTTGTCGGCGAGTTCGCGGCGCAACCGTTCCAAGCGTTCCTTGCTGGCGGGATCGTCCTCGCGCGAGAGGGCCATCTCCTCCATCCGCATCCGGTCGACGACGCGGCGCAGCTCGTCGATCTCGACCGGCCAGGAGTCGATTTCCATACGCAGTCGGCTGGCCGCCTCGTCCACCAAGTCGATCGCCTTGTCCGGCAGGAAACGCCCGCTGATGAACCGATGAGACAGGGTCGCGGCGGCGACCAGGGCAGCGTCGGAGATCTGCACCTTGTGGTGGGCCTCGTAGCGGGACTTCAAGCCGCGGAGGATCCCGATGGTGTCCTCGACGGAGGGCTCACCGACGTACACCGGCTGGAAGCGCCGCTCCAACGCGGGATCCTTCTCGATCCGCTCCCGATATTCGTCGAGAGTGGTCGCGCCGACCATCCGCAGCTCGCCTCTGGCGAGCATCGGTTTGAGCATGTTCCCTGCGTCCATCGCCCCTTCAGCGGCGCCCGCTCCGACCACCGTGTGCAGTTCGTCGATGAACGTGATGATTTGGCCGTTGGACTCCTTGATTTCGTTGAGTACGGCCTTGAGGCGTTCCTCGAATTCGCCGCGGTATTTCGCCCCGGCGACCATCGCCCCGAGGTCGAGTGCCACGAGACGCTTGCCGCGCAACGACTCGGGAACGTCGCCGGCCACGATCCGCTGAGCCAGTCCTTCGACAATTGCCGTCTTCCCGACCCCAGGCTCCCCGATCAATACCGGATTGTTCTTCGTCCGCCGCGACAAAACCTGGATCACCCGCCGGATTTCCGCGTCCCGTCCGATGATGGGATCGAGCTGGCCCTTGCGGGCTTTCTCGGTGAGGTCGACTCCGTATTTCTCCAGCGCCTGGTAGGTGGATTCCGGATCGGGGCTGGTCACCCGCGCGTGCCCGCGCACCTTCTCGAAGGCCGCCAGCAGGTTCTCCGGAGTGGCACCGTGACGGCGGAGCAAGGAGGCAACCGTGCCACCTTCCCGCGCGATCCCCACCAGCAGGTGCTCGGTGGAGACGTATTCGTCACCGAGATCGGTAGCTTCCCGTGCCGCCGCATTCAAGACCTGGATGGAAGGGCGGTCCAAGCCCGGCGGAGCGACGGTCGCACCGGTGGCTCTCGGCAGGCGGTCGAGGATTTCGCGGAGTTCGGCGCGAACCGTTGCCGGATTGGCGCCGACAGCCCGCAGCAGCGGGGCGGCGGTGCCGTCGGACTGGGAGAGCAGCGCATCGAGGATGTGTGCCGGTTCCACGTGCGGATGACCGGCGTCGGCTGCCGCCCGCGCCGCCTCGGTCAGTGCTTCCTGGCTCTTCGTCGTCAGCTTGTAACCGTCCATCAGCGTCCTCCTCCCCCGATGGTCTGCGGGTTGGTGGGGGTGGGCTCACGAGACCCGCCCTCGGGTTGTTCGTCGCGCCGAGACGCCGGGGTGTCGACCAGGATCTCGGCGGTGATGACGTCCGCCTCGTTCACCGCGGATGCTGCTGCCGTCGTCCACGCGGGTTTCCACGCCAGCACCATCGCGCGGGAACGGGGACGAGGCACGAGCTCACGGCGGTAGCTCGCGTGCACGGCCGCGACTTCGTCGACCACTCGCGCCTCGGCGGCCTCCAATGCGACCTGCAGCTCCACGATTTGGCGGCGTAATGCGTTCACCTCGTTTTCGAGTTCGAGTATCCGTTTGATACCCGCAAGATTTATCCCCTCCTGAGAAAGCTTCTGCACCTCACGGAGTTGGCGAATGTCGCGGGCCGAGTACCGCCGACCCCGGCCGCTGGTTCGACCCGGGGAGACCAAACCCAGTCGGTCGTAGGCGCGTAGCGTTTGCGGGTGCAGACCGGCGAGCTGAGCCGCAACGGAAATGACGAAGACGGGCGTGGTGTCGTCGTCCAGCATTCATCGGCCTCCTACCAGCAAATGTGCGCGCGGGTTCTCGTCTTTGGTGGCGGCCTGATAGGCCTCCAGTGCTTCTCTTGCCGCGCTCGACAACTTGTGGGGGACGACGACCTCGACGGTCACCAAGAGGTCGCCCCGCGACCCGTCGCGGCGTGGCGCACCCTTACCGCGAACCCGTAGCACGCGGCCGCTGGAGGTGCCGGGTGGCAGCTTCACGGTGACGGGTCCGTCGAGAGTCGGGACTTCTATCGCGGCACCCAGAGCGGCTTCGGGGAAGGTGACCGGAACGGTGACCGTCAGGTTCGGACCCGATCGCCCGAAAATAGGGTGAGGCCGCACGTGCACGAGGACCAGAAGGTCTCCTGCCGGCCCCCCGTTCTCTCCGGGAGCACCGCGTCCCTTCAAGCGGATGCGTTGTCCATCCTCGACTCCGGCCGGGATGCGCACCTGAATGCTGCGGACGCTGGTGGCCCGCCCGCTGCCGTGGCAACTCGGGCACGGGTCGTCGACGACAAGCCCGCGGCCACGGCATTCGCGACACGGTTCGGAGAACGCAAACCCCCCTGCGCTTCGGGAAACCATTCCGGTACCGGAGCAGGCCGGGCAGACGCGCGGCACCGTGCCGGCGCGTGCGCCGGTTCCGCGGCACGACGGGCACGGGCCGGGACTGGTCAGTCGAATCGGTACGGTGACGCCGCGAATCGCGTCGACGAAATCGATGGTGATTTCCGTCTCGACGTCCGCGCCTCTTCGCGGCTGTGCCCGGCGCGTGCGCCCTCCGAAGATTCCGCCGAGGATGTCGCCCAGTCCCCCCGTCTGGAATCCTCCCAAGAGGTCGCCGAGGTCGAACGGAAATCCTCCGCCCGTTCCGGTTCCGGCTCCGGTGGGGATGCGGAAACCGCCGCTTCCGAATAGGGAACGTGCTTCGTCGTACTCCTTGCGGCGTTTTTCGTCGGAGAGGACGTCGTACGCCTCCGATATCTCCTTGAACCGTTCCTCGGCTTTGGGATCTCCTTTGTTCGCATCGGGGTGATATTGCCGGGCGAGCTTCCGGTACGCCTTCTTTATCTCCGCGGTCGATGCGTCCTTGGGGACGCCGAGGATTTTGTAGTAGTCCTTTTCGATGAAGTCGCGCGTGCTCATGCGTCACGTCGGACGCACGGACCCTGCGTGGCCATCGGCGTCCCCTCCTCCCTTCCCAGAGATCACCGCTGCGAGTACTCCTGTCGCCGTCCGTTCGGCGGGCCGCACGTCCTCTTGGCTCAGGTTTCTTGCCCTTCCGACAAGGGTTGCTGCGTGTTCGGCTCGCCGCCGGACGCAGGCGATCCGCCGGTGGCGGGCGACTCGCTGCCGCCCTGCGGGGCCTCCGGCAAGGCGACCGTCGGCTCGGCGACCGCGACGCGCGCCGGACGGACCAGCAGGCCCGCGTAGGTGTACCCGGGCGCGAAGACCTCCACCACGGTCGGTTGGGAAACCTCGTCGGAGTACGAATGCATCAACGCTTCGTGGCGGGTCGGGTCGAACGGATCGCCTACGTCGCCGAAGGCGACGAGACCCAACTTGGCCACCGCCGCCTCGAGGGCTTCCGCGACCTGCTTGAACCCGCCTTCGAGCTCGCCATGCGCTCGGGCACGCCCGATGTCGTCGAGTACCGGTAGCAGGGCAGAGAGGGCGTCTGCGACCGCGCGATCGCGGACCAACGCTCGGTCCCGTTCTACCCGCTTCCGGTAGTTGGCGTATTCCGCCTGCAAACGTTGGAGATCCGAGGTTCGTTCCGCGACCAGAGCTTGGAGCCTGGCGTTCTCCGCGCGCAGTTCTTCCCCCTCCTTGCCGTCGGTGGGTGGCATCTGCGACTCGGTGGACGGCGGACTCGATCCGGCCGCCGGAGTTCCGGGGACGGCCCCTGCGACCGGATCGAAACGTACCCGCCGCTTGTCACGCACCACGGGTTGCTCGTGTTCGGTCACTTCTCACCCTCGTCGACGATTTCCGCATCGACAACCTCTTCGTCGCCGGACGTCGACCCTGCCGCGCTCTGCGACGTACCGGCAGAGGTGGCGCCGGCGGCCGCTTGCGTCGCCGCGTACATCGCCGCTCCGAGTTTCTGGCTCTCGGCGGCGAGTTGCTCGGTCGCCGAACGCAACGCCGCGACGTCGCTTCCTTCCATCGCCTTCTTGACGTTGGCGATCGCCGTTTCGACGCTCGCTTTCTCGGCGGCCGGCACCTTGTCGGCGTTCTCCCGCAGGAATTTCTCGGTCTGGTAGACGAGTGTGTCGGCTTGGTTGCGTGCCTCGGCTTCTTCCCTGCGCCGCCGGTCTTCCTCAGCGTGGGCTTCGGCGTCGCGCATCATCCGTTCGATTTCTTCCTTCGGAAGCGCCGAACCCCCGGTGATGGTCATCGACTGCTCTTTGCCGGTGGCGAGGTCCTTCGCCGACACGTGGACGATCCCGTTCGCGTCGATGTCGAAGGTGACCTCGATCTGCGGCACGCCTCGCGGCGCCGGAGGGAGGCCGGTGAGCTCGAACATCCCGAGTTTCTTGTTGTACGCGGCGATTTCGCGTTCGCCTTGGTACACCTGGATCTGCACACTCGGCTGGTTGTCCTCGGCGGTCGTGAAGATTTCCGAACGGCGGGTCGGAATCGTGGTATTGCGTTCGATGAGCTTGGTGAACACCCCACCTTTGGTCTCGATTCCGAGAGAGAGCGGGGTCACGTCCAACAAGAGGACGTCCTTCACCTCGCCCTTGAGCACTCCAGCCTGCAGGCAGGCTCCGACCGCCACGACCTCATCGGGATTCACGCCCTTGTTCGGTTCCTTGCCGCCGGTCAACTCGCGTACGAGATCGACGACTGCCGGCATTCTCGTGGAGCCACCGACCAGGATGACGTGGTCGATCTGGTTGACCGTGATGCCGGCGTCCTTGATGGCCTGGTGGAACGGCCCCTTGCACCGGTCGAGCAGATCGGCGGTCATCCGCTGGAACTCCGAGCGGGTGAGTTTCACCTCGAGGTGCAGGGGACCTTCGGAACTCGCGGTGATGTACGGCAAATTGATGGTGGTCTCGGCCGACGACGAAAGCTCGATCTTCGCCCGCTCGGCGGCTTCCTTCAGCCGCTGGAGCGCCATCTTGTCCTTCGACAGATCGATGCCGTGCTGGTTCTTGAAAGTCGTGACCAGGTGGTCGACGATGCGCTGATCCCAGTCATCCCCGCCGAGGTGGGTGTCACCGCTGGTGGCTTTCACCTCGACGATGCCTTCACCGATTTCCAGGAGTGAGACGTCGAAGGTCCCGCCGCCCAGGTCGAACACCAGAATCGTCTGCTCTTTGTCCCCTTTGTCGAGTCCGTAAGCCAGCGCGGCAGCGGTGGGTTCGTTGATGATACGCAGCACGTTGAGGCCTGCGATCTGTCCCGCTTCCTTGGTTGCCTGACGCTGCGCGTCGTTGAAGTACGCCGGGACCGTGATGACCGCATCGGTGATCTGTTCGCCGAGGTACGCCTCCGCGTCGCGCTTGAGCTTCATGAGGATGCGGGCACTGATCTCTTGCGGGGTGTACTTCTTCCCGTCGATGTCGATCGTCCAGTTGGTGCCCATGTGCCGCTTGACCGAGCGGATGGTCCGCTCCGCGTTGGTCACGGCCTGTCGCTTGGCGACCTCGCCGACCAGGACCTCGCCGTTCTTCGCGAACGCCACTACGGACGGCGTGGTCCGCGACCCTTCGGCGTTGGGGATGACGGTGGGCTCCCCACCTTCCAAGACTGCGATCACCGAGTTGGTGGTGCCGAGGTCGATTCCGACCGCACGTGCCATGGATGCTCCCTCCAAAGTTGAGTCGTCTCGACTCATATTATGTGAGCCAGCCCGTTCATCAAACAGATCTTTTTCTTGATTTCGAGGCCTGGCAGGCCGCTCCCGTCGGTGATCGCCTCTACAGTCGAGACCGTGGCTCCGGGCCCCCGTACCCCGACCGCCCGCCTAGACGGGGCCTACCAGGCGGCGACCCAGCTCGCCCGGGTGCGGCCAGCCGACGGAACGCGGCGACCGTCTTCCCTGCGGCTCCTTGCCCTCACCGCCTCCGCATACGCGATCACTACGGTCCTGCTCGGCGTCGCCGCGGTATTCGTGCTCACCCGACCCATCACTCCGGTGCTCAGTTGGATCGCAGCAGTGGCAATCGCCGCGCTCGCGCTGCGCACGGCGCCGTGGCCGCCGTCCCGGCGACAGCTCCGCTTGGCCGAACCGGCGGTTGCTCCCCGGCTCTTCGCCGCTCTCGCCGAACTGTGCAAACACACGGGGCTTCCGGACGTCGATCAGGTGGCCGTCGTTTTCGACGATCTCATCGACCTACGCACCTTTGGATGGGCGAACCGGCGGGTATTGATCCTCGGCTTGCCGCGCTGGGCGGCCTCCACCCCGGAGGAGCGAGGCTGCATCCTCGTCCACCACCTCGCGCACGGATGGTCCCCCCGGCAGCCGGGATGGCCTCCCGACCCTCGCGGGAATCGCTGGATCCGCTGCGCGCAGGCCGGCATCGCCCGGTGGTGTCACGCCATGCGGCCGCTGACTCCCCAGGAGGTGGCGCGTCCGCGTCGCGGCGCAGGCCCCGGCCCGCGCCGATCGACGTTCACCTTGACCGTGACCAACGCTCTCGTGACGCTTCCGTATCGCTTGACCTGTCGCTGGCGGGAAGCGCTCGAAGCGGAGATCGTTTGCTGCGCCCAGGCTGCCGATCATGCGGCGGACGCGTTGACGGCTCGTCTGCTGGGGGCGGAGCGCACGGCACGCTGGCTGCGCAGTTATCGCTGGCGGGACGACCTTCGCCGGTGGCTGCGCCGGCAGGCCGAACGCGACGTCGAGCCGGACCTGGCCGAATTGTCCGTCCTCGCGCAGCGTTGGCGTGCCGCCGCAGAGGGAGACGGTGCTTCGGCAGATCGCGCGGACGAACTCCACGCCGCCACCGTCTTGCGGTTGGACGCCGTTGGCGTATCGGGGGGTGCCTCGGCTTCGGAGGAGAAACCCGACCTCGAGCAGATTCTCGCTGCGCTGGATGCGTGGACGATCGAGGAACTTCGCGCTGCTTACCGGGGCGGCATTTCGCGGCGAGCCGTACGGCTCCCCCGATGACGGCTGTTCCGTTCCCGACGCGGGTGTCGGAGCGGGGACACGCGGGCGACCTACCGCCGCGGCCGCGGATCTGCGGCACGATGACCGGGACGGCATGTGGCGACGTACGCCGAGGAGGCCCTCATGCGTCTGGTCATCGGGTTGGTGTTCACAGCAGTGGGGCTGGCGGTTGCAGGATGGCGGTTGAGTTGGCTGGCCCGGCGGGTTCTGACCGGGGGGTCACCCGCCGAGCGGTTGGGCGACGCCCGGGTGAGTGCCGTCAAAGGGGTGAGAGGGGTCCTGAGCGAGGTCTTCGGGCAACGCCGCCTCGTGCGTTGGCGCTGGCCCGGGTGGGCCCATGCGGCAACGTTCTGGGGATTCGTGGTATTGCTCGCGACCATTGCCGAGACCTACGGCGATTTGGTGGATCCGCGCTTCGGCCTCGGACACTGGGCTGGGTTGGGTTTTCTCGAAGACGTCTTTTCGGTCGCGGTGTTGGCTTCTCTCGTGGTCTTCACCGTGATCCGCTACCGGCACACACCACGTCGCATGGGGCGGTGGTCTCGTTTCTACCGTTCCCATACCGGTACTGCATGGGCGATCCTTGCGATGATTTTCGCCGTCGTCGCCACGCTGTTGGTCTATCGCGGTGCGCAGATGAACACCGGCCATTTCCCGTATCGGCCGTACCGCTGGTCCTTCGCCAGCTGGCTCGTCGCACGGGCCCTGCCCGCCGGCCAGGTGAACGAGGCGCTCGAGACCATTTTCGTCCTCGCGCAAATCGCCGTGATAATGGGGTTCGCCGTACTTCTCGCCTTCTCGAAACACCTGCACATCGTCGCGGCACCCGTCAACGTCTTCTTCGCTCGTTCTCCCGACGGCCTGGGACCGCTGATGCCGGTGGTCTCCGGTGATCATGTCGTCGATTTCGCCGATCCGCGGGACGACGACCGCTTCGGCCTCGGAACCGTCGACGACTTGACGTGGAAAGGCCGACTGGATTTGCTGAGCTGTACCGAATGCGGGCGCTGCCAGTCACAATGCCCGGCATGGAACACCGAGAAGCCGCTGAATCCCAAACTCATCATCACGGATCTGCGCGATGCGCTGCTCGCGAAGAGAGCCGACGGTGAGCCCCGGCCGCTCGTCGGATCCGGCGGCCCCGGCGTCATCGACCCGGAAGCGCTCTGGGCCTGCACGAATTGTGGGGCCTGCGTGCACGAGTGCCCGGTGGACATCGAACACCTCGACCACATCACCGGCATGCGCCGCCACCAGGTACTCGTCGAGTCGAATTTCCCCGCCGAAGCGACGACGATGCTGCGCAATCTCGAAGAGCGCGGCAACCCGTGGGGAATGCCGTCGGCGGCTCGCTTGGCGTGGACCGACGGACTGCCGGTCGAGGTTCGTGTCGCCACCCCGAGTCGGCCCCTGGACGACGTCGACTACCTGTGGTGGGTGGGATGCGCCGGCGCCTTCGACGACCGAGCCAAACGGGCCACACGGGCGTTGGCCGAACTCCTGACCCGTGCGGGAGTGCGCTTCGCCGTCCTGGGAACGACGGAGACCTGCAGCGGGGATCCCGCGCGCCGACTCGGCAACGAATTCCTCTTCCAGACATTGGCCCGACACAACATCGAAACCCTCGACGCGGTTGCGCCGCCGTCCATCCTCACCGGTTGTCCGCACTGCTTCAACACCCTTGCCCGCGAGTACCCGCAACTCGGTGGCCGCTATCGGGTCGTACACCATTCGCAGCTCTTGGCGGAGCTGCTGGCCTCCGGCCGATTGAACCCTGCACGGCCCCTCGGCGACAGGGTCACCTACCACGATCCGTGTTTTCTCGGCAGACACAACAAGATTTACCGCCAGCCGCGCCACCTCCTCGACCTGCTCGGGGATTGCCGTGTGGAAATGCCCCGGCACGGTGAGCGTAGTTTCTGTTGCGGCGCCGGGGGCGCGCGCATGTGGCTGGAGGAACGCGTCGGACGGCGTATCAACCACACGCGCATCGACGAAGCGCTTGCACTCCAGCCGGACGTCGTCGCCACCGCCTGCCCCTACTGCACGATCATGCTGGGTGATGCGGTGCGCGACCGCAGCGCGGACGGCGTCGCCGTCCGCGACATCGCGGAATTGCTGCGTTCGGCGTTGGACCCGCAGGGAAATGGAAAAGGAGCAGCCGACGCCTGAGGGGACGGACGGTGGTCGGCTCACACCTTGGTGCGGTGGAAATTCTGCCAACTACGGCTCGGGGTAGGTCCCCGCTGGCCCTGATAGCGAGACCCGTAGATCGCTGAGCCGTAGGGATGCTCGGCGGGTGACGACGTCCGGAACAAGCACAGTTGTCCGATCTTCATGCCCGGCCACAGCTTGATGGGCAACGTGGCCACGTTGGACAGCTCGAGGGTCACGTGGCCGCTGAATCCGGGATCGATCCATCCCGCAGTGGAGTGGGTGAGCAGTCCGAGTCGTCCGAGGCTCGACTTGCCCTCGAGTCGCCCCGCGAGATCGTCGGGCAAGGTGATGACTTCGTAAGTACTCGCGAGCACGAATTCGCCCGGATGGAGGATGAACGGGTCATCTCCGTCCGGCTCGACCAGCCTGGTGAGGTCGGGCTGTTCGAGAGCCGGGTCGATGTGTGGATACCGGTGATTCTCGAAGACCCGGAAGTACTTGTCGAGCCGCACGTCGATACTCGACGGCTGGATCATCGCCGGGTCGAGAGGGTCGATCACCACGCGACCGGCTTCGATTTCGGCGCGAATGTCGCGGTCGGAGAGGAGCACGCGCGCAATCTATCGGTTCGAGGTCCGACGTGCGTAGCGAGCCGCGGGCACGCGGCCGTTCGTCCGATCTCTGCAATCGCCCGCAAGGCGGCGCGGCCGTCGCTACGATCACGCCGATAGCTAGGGACGAGCCGACGCCGCGAGGGGAGTTCGGAGATGGTCAGCCGCTTTTCCGACCGGGGTCTGCGGGCCTTCGGGCAGACCTGCCTGTCCTGGCTGCGTTCCACCGCCGCAGCCGAAGCGGCGGCCGGTTTGGCCGTGGCATTTGCGGCCGCTGCGCTCAGCCTCCTGCTCGACGCGGCATTCCCGATGAGCGGCGGGGTGCGGACCCCGACGCCGTGGCGATTCGTGGTCCTGGCCGTCGCCGCGCTGGCCGCCGTCCTCGCTCTGTGGCGACGTCGTCGCACCCGACATGCCAACGGCACGTTGTACGCGATCACATGTCTGGTGCGCGGCATGTTCCCCTCGCACGGCTTGGCCGAGCGCAACGCCGCCCGTGGAAAACGTGACCTGCGGCCCGTCACACGGTGGCTCCCGCCGCCGCCGCCGGACGACGTCTGGGATCTGCGGGAGGACATGGAAGACTTGCGGCGGGCAGTGGAGGTCGCGCGTCAGAACGATGATGAAGGGACGGCCTATATCGTCGCCCCGAATTTGGTGTGGCCTGCTGCGGTGTATCTCGGGTACGAGGCGCCTTTCCCTGACGAGATCCGGGTCCTCGAGCTCGACGACTCGGTCCCCGGTGAGAAATTGGTGGAGATCGAGGTCGGCACGGACGATATTCCCGAGGACCCGCAGGAATCGCCGAGAGTCCCGGAAGGCTGGCGTCTTGCGGTCCAGTGTGCCGATCACCCGGACCGTTGCCCCCACGCGGACGTCCTCCTCGTCATCTCCGCGAGCAATACGCTCCGCGACGCTCCTCGCGACGCCGTCGGGACGCGAGAGTGCCTGTGGGAACTTCATGCGGTAGGCGAAGGGCACGAAAAGGTCGCCGTGGTGTTCGGGCGAGAACCGAGTGAGTCGGAACGGCGGCGGGAGAAAAGCCTGCAGCGCAGGGACGGCGCGGAGCAGCGGCGGTTGGCGATCTTTCTCGCACATCTCTTGCACCACGCGCTCTCGTTCCCCGCGCAGTCACCCGACGGGACGTCGCGGGAGCGGACCATGACCGTGCTCTCGATGAGCACGAAAACGTTGAACTTCGCCCTCGGGTGGTACTTACGGCGCTTACCGGATAAATGGAAAACGGACGGTGCTAAGCACGCGGCCGACGAGAGGGGGCGATACAAGCTACCTCAGATCTGGAATCGGCTCAATTTGCTGTACTACGAGCAGCGGCTCGGGCGTTACGTGCCAACCCTGGTGCATCTGTGCCAAAATCCCCCGCACAATCTTCCGAAGAGCCGGATCATCTTTCCGGATCGTACGACGACCACACTGGTGAACCTCACCCCGCATTCCCTTCGCTTGTACGACGGCGATGCCTGCGTCCTGGAACTGCCACCGGCGCAGACCGCAGCGCGAGTGTCGGAGAAGGTGCACGCGCATTCGACCCTGCACGTCTCGGGCCACCCCATTCCGCTCGTCGACCTGACGATCGGCCAGGGCGTCGCCGATCTCCCCCCTCCGAAGGAGGACGTCCTATACGTCGTCTCACGGCTCACAGCCCAGGCCGTGCCCGACCGTGACGACCTCCTCTTCCCCTTCGACGAGGTGCGCGACGAGGCCGGCCGGGTCGTGGGGTGCCGAGCACTGGCGCGCCTGGTCCGCGCCCCGGAGCCGGTGTCGTAGGGGAGTGCGCGACCTGGGTGCGGCTCCGGTAGCATCAAGGCCGTCCGCGGGTGTAGTTCAATGGCAGAACGTCAGCTTCCCAAGCTGATAATGCGGGTTCGATTCCCGTCACCCGCTCCGGCGCAAATTCCTTCACGGGAGCAGCGGCTCTCACCGGTACTTTTCCACACTTTCGACTACCGCGCTTCACTGGTTCCGGTCGAGGGCCGATAATGCCATCATGACCGACGATCTTGAGCCTCCTTCCAGCGGCCTGCCCGGGCCACAGCCCGCCGCGGGAGATGGGGTTTTTCGGCCCCACCCGACGGCGGACGGCGTCTCATGGACTTCGCCCGGTCCGGCGACGGAGCCCGGAGGGCAGGCGATGCCCGCGCCGCCTTACTTCACAGCGGACGACGCCCATGCCGGCCGTCCTGAGAGTTCGCGTGCGCCGTCGTTCGGCGACGTCCTGCCTCCCGCTCCGCCTGCCGTCTCGGCTCCGAGCAGGTCGCGTCACGGACGCACGGTCGCAATCCTCGGCACCGTCCTCGCCGTCCTCGCGGCGGGTGGCGGCGTCGGTGCCTACCGCGTCATGGCCCATCACGGGACTGCCGGCGTCGAGGCACTGGCGCCGTCCAGCGCATTTTCGTTCATCAAACTCGACCTCAGCCCCGGCGGCTCGGCCGAAGCCGACGCCTTGGCTTTCGCCAATCACGTCCCCGGCTCGCCCGGCTTCAAGAACGCGGTGGAATTACGCGACACGATCGTGCGCCGATCCCTCGGGACCTACGCCTCCGAGTACGACGCGATGGTCAAGCCGTGGCTCGGCGACGAGATCGCTGCCGGCGCATTCGTTTCGGCTGGGACGTCTCAGGGCTTCACGCTGGTCCGCGTCACCGACGCAGCCAAGGCGGCACAGGCCATGAAGGCCTTGGCGGCGTTACCCAGCCGTGGCCGGGACACTAACCGTCTCGCCTACCGGGTCACCGACGGGTTCCTGGTGCTCGCCGAGTCGCAGGCGGTTGTCGACGATCTCATCACGCAAGCTCACCGGCAGTCGCTGGCCAAGCAGGCGACGTATACCGCCGACATGGCGTCGGTGGGAAGCGGCCAGATCCTGGTCGGCTGGGTCGATCTCGCCAAGACGACATCGCTGCTCGAACAGCAAGCCGCCGTCGAGCCGGGGGCTGCGACCCTGCTGCAAGGCCTCGACGTGTCGACGCCCCGGGGCCGACTCGTTTTCGTGGGGAGCGTGCATCCGACGTCCATCGATCTCGATGCTCGTGTGCTGGGGGCACCGGCGAGCCAATGGTCGCTGGCGAACCTGAACGACCTGCTGGGAAGATTGCCGAGCGACAGTCAGTTCGCCTTCGCGGTGGCCGGAGCGGATCGTCTGCTGGAGAGCGTCTTCACGGGGTTCACCAAGTCGCCGCTCGGCGCGACCTTCCTCGGTAATGAGCTCAACGACTTGGAAGCAGAGACGGGCCTGCGTCTCCCCGATGACCTCTACGCCCTCGTCGGCTCCGAACTGGCGGTGGGCGCCTCTGAGGGAGGCCCCTCCGGCGAATCCGAGTTCACCGTGTTGACGAAGCCGAAGAATCCGGCGGCCGCAGCGCGTGTCGCGACCTTGTTACAGGGTCTGGCCGAAGCGGCCGGTCAGCGACTCCGGGTGACGAACGGGAGCCCGCTCGTCATCACGACGCATGAGGGCGACGGAGGTGTCTTGCGTGACGATCCCACCTATGTCGCGGCCATGGAGGGAATGCCCGCCCAGGTGGCCGCTGCGGGCTACGCAACCATCTCCGAGTCGCGGAACGCGCCCGTGATAGGCGGCCTCGGGTTCTACGTCACGGCCAGCAAAGGGTCGACGCCGATCGCTCACCTGCGATTCATCATTCGTTGAGCGTCGCGCTCTCGGCTCCCGTGATGCGAGTGGTCTACGGGTAACCCTCCTGCGACCCGACGCTAAGGATCAGCCATTCGGGTAAGCAGGAAGCATGAGGCTCAGCCATCTCCCCATGCGGCTAGCAACGGGGGCTTTCATCGCGAACTCCGGGGCCGAGAAACTGGGCGCTGACGACGAGACGGCCAAGCGGCTGCACCAGCGAGCAGCTGCTGTCTACCCGTTCCTCGAGCGTCTCGATCCGCGGACCTTCGTCCGTCTCCTCGCGCTGGGGGAACTGGCGTTGGGTGGAGCTCTGCTCACCCCGGCCGTCTCCGCCCGCACCGCCGGACTGGGATTGACCGCCTTCTCCGGCGCCTTGCTGCGGGTCTACCTGAAGACCCCCGGCATGACCAAGCAAGACGGGTTCCGACCAACCGCACAGGGCGTTCCGCTCGCCAAGGACGTATGGATGTTGGGGATCGGGCTCGGTCTTCTCCTCGACCCGCCGCGGCGGCGCAAGAAATCACACAAGCCGAACCGCTCGGCCCTCACTCGCCGACCCAACCGCGATCGCCGGTTCTTGCGGTAGCCGAAGTGCCCGAGCTCCCCGAACTCGAGGCTCTGGGCGGGTTCCTGAGGTCCTGCCTCGTCGGACGGCGGATCAGCGCAGTGACGGTGGCTTCGGTGGCCGCGTTGAAAACCTACGACCCTCCCGTCGAGTCGTTGGTCGGTCGAACGATCGGCTCCGTCGTTCGCCACGGCAAGTTTCTCGATTTCGTCGTGGACGACGTCCATCTCGTCGTCCACCTGGCCCGCGGAGGGTGGATCCGGTGGGAACCCGACGGTGTCCGCCGCTCCGTGCGGGGCGGGCCATTGGTCATGCGTCTTGCCGTGGGTGACGCCGCAGTTCTCGATATCACGGAGGCCGGCACCCACAAGCAGACCGCTTGCTATGTGGTCACTGATCCGCGAACGATTCCAGGTATCGCGAGGCTGGGAATGGATCCGCTCGACCCCGCGCTGAATCCGGAACGCTTTGCCGCGTTGGTGCAGGGCACCCGTTGCCGACTCAAGACCTGGCTTCGCGACCAGACGATTCTCGCCGGAATCGGCAATGCGTACAGCGACGAGATCCTCCATGCGGCCAAGCTTTCGCCTTTTCACCCGACCTCGTCGTTGACCCCTCCCGAGATCCATCGTCTGTACCTGGCCACGCGAGAGGTGCTCGCAGAAGCGATCGATCACGCTTCACGACTCGGCCCGGACCGGCTGAAGGAGGACAAGAAGACGCGCGCAAGAGTGCATGGGCGGGCTGGGATGCCGTGCCCGGTCTGCGGCGACACCATCCGCTCGGTCTACTTCGCGGACTCGTCCCTGCAGTATTGCCCGACCTGCCAGACCGACGGCCGCCCGCTTGCCGATCGCCGCCTGTCCCGGCTGCTCAAGTAGTAGGCGCGACGCGACTGACCCGCGCCGCAGTGCCGTAGGCGCAAATTTCGGTCCACATCTGGCCGAGTTCGCTGGTGTCGAACCGCATCGCCAGTATGGCGTTCGCACCGCGCGCGGTCGCTTCTTCGATCAGCCGCTGCATCGCTTGGTTGCGGCTCTCGATGAGGACGCGGGTCATCCCGCGGAGCTCGCCGCCGAATATCGATTTGAGCCCTGCTCCGAATTGGCTGATGACGTTGCGCGACCTGACGGTCAACCCCCAGACCTCCCCCAAGATTTCGTCGATGTGGTAGCCGGGAATGTCGTTCGTGGTGACGATCAGCATCGTGGGCTCCTTATGGCTTCTCGTTGCCGTGGGCGGGCACGACGGACGAACCATCGGCTCCCGGGGACGGAACGAACGGATCACTAGGGGCACGCTACCGAGGTAGTCGTCCCGTGGCCGGGTGACGCGCCGATCGTGTGACGATGCCGAGAGCGGTTGAACGGCGGTCGCCCGTGGTATGACTGCGGCGGTAGCGAAAACGTACCCGCCCGGGGGTTTCCCGCAGGTCGTGGTGAGAAATACCGATCACGTAGACAGATGCGGATGAGGCGATGATCCCGAGGAGGGAAGGGCGGTGCGCTCCGTCCGGGTAGCCGCAGCGGCCTCCAGCGTCCGGATGGTCCGGGCGCTGCTCCGTCGTGAACTCGCTCATCTGCCACCCGAGGTCTGCGACGACGCCGCGCTCGTCGTCACCGAACTGTTGTGCAACGCCCTCGAACACGGCGGCCGACTCGAGGACGGCACCCTGGAAGTCCGCTGGGACGTTTTGCCGGAGGGCGTGAAGATCGCGGTAGTGGACGGCGGAGGGTCCAGTGTTCCGACCGTCCGCGAGTCTTCTCTTACCGCCACTGTCGGTCGGGGCCTATCTATCGTGTCGCGACTTGTCTCCCGGTGGGGCGTCGAACGCCATCCCGGACAGACCTTGGTGTGGGCCATCGTTCCGCTGGCGGAAAGTGCACGCATGTGTGGCTGATTGGAACGTTGCGCCAAGCGGCGTACTGCGCTAATCAGCCGATCAGGTGAGTTCGATATCTCTTGCCGCGACCCTCTTGGAAGAGACGCCGCCACCGTTGTACAGTTCTTTCCAACCCGAGTGCCGCTGCATCCCCCGTCGGCGGCACTCGGGCCTTTCCCTTTCTGATCGGGCAACGGCTCCTTTTCGGATCGGACGTCGGTCCCCTTTCCGATCGGACCACACCGTCCGAGACGAGGGGCTCGCTCTCCCGGTTTGGATTCGGCGTCGCCAATCTCCGGACAGCCCCGCATTGATTGGTTGCCCCTATTCAACCAAGGGATCCTGATTTCCGTGCCTTCCGGCGAAACCGCTGCACGATTTAGGCCGTATTTCCCATTTTTCCCTACTCAATAGTCCGAACGGCGCTCTCGCGATACACCCGGTCGTCCGATGGCGCCGTACGCGGCGGCATGTCAAGCTGAGAACGATCGAGAGGTGGGGGGATGCGTAGGCCCAGTCCTGCTGGCACGCGCGATGTGGCGCCGACGTCGCCGCAGACGAACGACGATTCGACCGCGACGGCTTATCTGCTCATTCCGCTGGTCACGCGTCCGAGTGCGGAACTGCCGCCCCTGCAAGAAGCACTGCGGGCCTGGGTCGCGGTGGTTACCACGTCCGCGGACGCGTGCGTCGTCCTGGATCGAGCGGGGCGGGTGGCCGGCATTTCGCCGCCCGCCGCGGCTCTCGTCAACGAGGATCCGGTCGCATTGGTCGGACGGCGACTGGTCGGTGAGGTATTCGCGGTCGTGGATTTCTCGGCCGCCGCCCAGCCGATCGGGGAACGGGCGGTGATTCCCCCGACACAGGTGATCAACGCCAACGTACTCAGTCGGGGACTCATTCGGCTCCGCCGAGCCGACGGCTCCACGGTGACCGTCGATGCGGTAGCCGCTCCGCTTCACACCCCCGAGGGCGCAATCCTCGGTTCCCTGACCTTCCTCTCCCCGCTTCCGGAATGACCGCCTTCCTCGGGTCGGTGCGTCCCCACGCCGGCCGGGGTTTCGCGGGTCCGCGGGATAGGCTCTTGACGTGTCGCTTCCGCAGAACGTGGTCGAGCTGCTCGCCGCCGTCGGCGCCATCCTGGGACTGCTCGGGGTCCTCTTCGGGCTGATCGGTCACCGGCGTTTCCGACGCCTGAGTCGGGCTCATTCCCTTGCGTTCGCGGGCACCGAGGAGAAGTCGCTCATCGCCGCGGTGGCCCACCACGCCGAGGAGACCGCGAAACTTCGCGCCGAGTTGGCAACTCTAGCCCGCGAGCTCGCCGACCTGCGGGCCGATCTGGCGCAGGCGCTGCGGCACGTGGCCGTCGTCCGGTACGACGCTTTCGGTGACATGGGAGGCCGCATGTCGTTCTCGGCGGCAGTGCTGGACGACGCCGGGGACGGCTTGGTGATCAGTTCGATCCACGGGCGGACTGAGACCCGCACCTACGCCAAGGGGGTGCGCCGAGGCACCAGCGATCAACCGCTCTCCCCTGAGGAGGAGCAAGCCATCCGGTTCGCGTTGCGGTCGGTCGCCGCGGATGCCCCGGCTGCGGAAAGACGGATGGCGAATACCCATGGCTGACGTGCCTCGTTACGCCTATCTCGGTCCGGAAGGCACTTTCAGTGAGGCCGCGCTCCGTACCCTGCCGGAAGCCGAGACGGCAGAGCTGATCCCGTATCGGAGCGTGGCGACCGCGCTCGATGCGGTACGTCGCGGCGAGGCCGACGCCGCTTTGGTCCCGCTGGAGAATTCGGTCGGCGGCGCGGTAGACAGCACGATCGACGAGCTTTCGAGCGGCGAATTGCTGCACATCACCCGTGAGGTCCTCCTGGACGTCGGTTTCGCCTTCGCGCTCGGTCCGGAGCGGACCCGCGACCGGGTACGGCGGGTAGCGGCGCACCCGCAGGCCGAAGCTCAGTGCCGCCGGTGGATCGCGGAAAAACTCCCCACCGTCGAGATCATCCCGGCGGCGTCCAACGCCGATGCCGCGGCAATGGTCGCCGCGGGTCGAGACAACCTGGATGCGGCCATCACGTCTGCGCTCGCCGCGAAACGTTACGGACTGAGCATCGTCGACGACGACATCCACGACCACGGGCATTCCGTGACCCGCTTCGTACTGCTCCGCCGTCCGGGACCTCCGATGCCGCGCACCGGCGCGGACAAGACATCGCTGGTTGCCTGGATCGGCGACGACCATCCCGGCGCCCTTCTGGAGGTGCTCACCGAATTCGCGGTACGGGGCATCAACCTGACGTGGATCGAATCCCGCCCGGCCGGCAGCAAATTGGGTCGGTACTCGTTCTCCATCGA
This sequence comes from Acidothermus sp., assembly GCA_023512015.1. GTDB lineage: Bacteria > Actinomycetota > Actinomycetes > Acidothermales > Acidothermaceae > Acidothermus. Next base: position 47,868 of record JAIMAI010000005.1, read on the forward strand.
TTGCGAGGGGCACGTCGCGGACGCGCGCGTCGGTGAGGCCTTGATGGGGCTGCGTCGTATCTGCGCGGCCGTTCGCTTCCTCGGGAGTTACCCGCGGGCGGACGGTATCGGACCGACGACACGGCCCGGGACGTCGGACGCCGATTTCGCCGAAGCGGCTCGCTGGCTGGAGAAGGTCCGCGCAGGCGTGGTCGACGAGGAGATTCCCGAGCTGTGATCGACCTTCGGATCCTGCGAGAAGACCCCGAGCGGGTGCGCGCATCCCAGCGGGCGCGCGGCGAGGACCCGTCGGCGGTCGACGCAGTGTTGGCAGCCGACGAGACCCGGCGCGCCGCGGTCGCTCGGTTCGAATCGTTGCGGGCGGAGCAGAAAGCCCTCGGACGCCGGATTCCCGCCGCGCCGCAGGAGGAGAAAGCCGACTTGCTCGCCCGCGCGAAAGAACTCGCCGCGCTGGTGAAGGAAGCCGAAGAGGCTGTGCGTTCGGCCGATACGGCCCTCCGCGAAGCAGCCCTTGTGCTCTCCAACCTCGTCGACGAGGCCGCGCCCCGGGGCGGTGAGGACGATTTCGTCGTCCTCGAAACGGTCGGGCGTCCGCCGGAATTCGATTTCCCTCCGCGTGACCACCTGGAGCTCGGCAACCTGCTGGCTGCGATCGACACCGAACGGGCCGCCAAGGTCTCCGGCAGCCGGTTCTATTACCTGACGGGCGTGGGGGCCAGGCTCCAACTCGCCCTCGTCGCATTGGCGGTCGCGCAGGCCACCGAAGCCGGTTTCATCCCGGTGATACCGCCGGTCCTGGTGCGGCCCCCCGCGATGGAAGGGACGGGCTTCCTCGGACAAGCCGCCGAGAACGTCTTCCACCTGGAGAAAGACGATTTCTATCTGGTCGGAACCTCCGAGGTGTCGCTCGCCGCTTACCACATGGACGAAATCCTGGACGTCGCGTCGCTGCCCCGGCGTTACCTGGGCATATCGACCTGTTTTCGTCGGGAAGCCGGTTCCCACGGAAAGGACACCCGAGGGATCATTCGCGTCCACCAATTCGACAAAGTCGAGATGTTCTCCTTCACCACTCCAGAGGAATCGGCCGCAGAGCATCGACGGTTGCTGGAATGGGAAAAGCAGTTTCTCGTTGCGCTGGAGATTCCGTTCCGGGTCATCGACGTCGCGAGCGGGGATCTCGGCGCGAGTGCCGCCCGGAAATTCGACTGCGAAGCGTGGATCCCGACCCAGGGACGTTACCGCGAGGTGACCTCGACCTCCAACTGCACGGAATTCCAGGCCCGTCGGTTGAACATCAGGCTGCGGGACGACGGCGGCGTACGCCCGCTCGCCACCCTCAACGGCACGCTGGTCGCGATCCCGCGGACCATCGTGGCGCTGCTCGAGAATCACCAGCGCCCCGACGGCTCGGTGTACGTGCCGCCCGCCCTCCGCGACTACCTCGGAACCGACATCTTGCGCCCGGGTCACGTCTGATCCCTCTGAGATTCGGAGGTATCGCGTCTGCGATCCCTGCGGTTATGCGGCAGCTCCCGTGCCGGGCCGCGACTGATCGGAATTCTGCTGTGGGTAAGGTGAAATGGTGCCGCTGCGTCTCGTTGCCACCGACCTGGACGGCACGATCGTACGAAGCGACGGCACCATTTCACCCCGCACGACCAAAGTGCTGAACGCAGCGGTGGAAGCCGGCCTGCGGGTGGTCCTGGTGAGCGGGCGTCCGCCCCGGTGGGTGCTGCCGGTCGCGGTCACCACGGGACTGCGTGGACCGGCGGTGTGCGCCAACGGAGCCTTGATTTACGATCCCGTCGCCGACCGTGTCCTGGAAGCATTTCTGTTGCCTCCGGAGCGGGTCGAAGCCGTCGTCCGGCGATTGCGGACCGCGCTTCCCGACGTGCGGTTCGCCGTCGAGACGGGCGGCGATATCTACGCCGCCGACGGCTACCACGGCGGTTGGCATCTGGACGGTGTGGTTCAGCACCGCCCGCTGGAAGATCTGCAGGAGCTCGCCGCCGCGAAATTGCTCGTGTACCACCCGAGCATGAATTCCGACGATTTGCTCGACCATGTACGGCGCGAGATTTCCGACCTCGCGCAGGTGACGCACTCCAATGGGCGGAACCTCGTCGAGGTGAGCGCCCGCGGTGTGAACAAGGCGACGACGGTCGCGTATCTCGCGCAGCGGTGGGGGATCGACCCCTCGGAGGTGGTTGCGTTCGGCGACATGCCGAACGACGTCGAGCTGCTCCGCTGGGCTGGGCGCGGTTATGCCATGGCCGGGGCACATCCGTCAGCCCGCGCCGCAGCCGACGACCTCGCTCCCGGTAACGACGACGACGGAGTGGCCGTCGTCCTAGAAGGAATACTGGCCGGCCTCCCCGGTCGGTCGTGAAATCTCACAAATACATCCCGGAGCCCGGTCGGCTCTCGGGTTGTTGCTGCGGAGGGTGTCCGGCGGGGAGGGCGCGGCGCATGTGTTCGAGCTGGGCGCGCGCCGCCATTTGCTGGGCTACCAACGCGGTCTGAATCCCGTGGAAAAGGCCTTCCAGCCAGCCGACCAACTGCGCCTGAGCAATGCGAAGTTCGGATTCCGTCGGGACTTCGGAGTCGGTGAACGGCAACGTGATGCGCTCCAACTCGTCGATCAACTCAGGGGCGAGCCCACTTTCGAGTTCCTTTATCGAAGATCGATGAATTTCCTTCAGCCGTTGACGGCCACGTTCGTCCAGCGGCGCGGACCGGACTTCCTCCAGGAGTTGACGGATCATGCTTCCGATGCGCATCACTTTCGCCGGCTGGTTGACCAGGTCGGTGACCGACTCCTGTTCGTCCGGCTCGTCGCCCTGCGATCGGTCGCTCGGGCTGTTCGCCACCGCCATTCCATCCGGACCGACGATGACGACGCGACCCGCCTCCCCGTGTTCGGATCGTTCCGTCATACCTGCAGTCTCTCAAGCGTGCCCGGCCAGCGCGGATTGCCCCCACGGCGTGAGCAGGATCACCTTGCCGACGTGGGTGCCGGCTTCCAGGATTCGGTGGGCGTACGCCGCGTCTTCCATCGGCACCGCTGCTTCGATCACCGGCCGGATCGCGCCCCCGTCGACGAGCGGCCACACGTGCTCACGTACCTGTGCGATGATCTCTGCCTTCTGCTGCAGTGGCCGACTGCGCAGACCCGCCGCATGGATCCATCCTCTTCTGGCCATCAACATCCCGAGGTCGAGCTCTCCCCGTCGGCCTCCCTGAGTGGCGATCACCACCAGGTGGCCGTCGTCCGCCAGAACCGCGAGGTTGCGCTGCAGGTAGGTCGCGCCGACGATGTCTAACACGACGTCCACTCCGCCACCGGCGGTCCATTTCTCGATCGCGGCGACGAAATCGTCGTCCCGGTAGTTGACCACCAACTCGGCGCCGAGCTCGCGGACCCGCTCGCATTTGGCGGCCGATCCGGCCGTCGCCGCGACGCGCAGACCCATCGCCACCGCGAGTTGGACGGCGAAGGTTCCGATGCCGCTCGCCCCGCCGTGGACGAGCAGCCGCTGCCCCCGCCGTGCGCCTGCCGCCATGAAAACCATCGACCAGACCGTGCACGCCGCTTCCGGGAGCGCCGCCGCTTCGACCCACGAAAGGTGCGATGGACGCGGGAGCAGCAACTCGACCGGGACGGCGACCCGCTCCGCGTATCCTCCTCCCGGCAGCAACGCGCAGACATCCTCGCCGACGCGGGTACCGTCGACACCCGGCCCGATTTCGATCACGCGGCCGGCACATTCGAGGCCGAGGATGTCGGAGGCTCCGGGCGGCGGGGGGTAGCGTCCCCGGCGTTGCAGGAGATCCGCGCGGTTGACCCCGGCAGCGGCGATCTCCAGAACCACCTCACCGTACCCTGCTCGCGGGTCGGGCACGTCACGCCACTCCAGTACGTCGGGGTCGCCGAACCCCCGTAAGGTGATCGCTTTCATCGCTCCTCAGCGTACGACCGTGTGGTTTCCTGCCGAACTTCGCAATTTGGCTTGCGGGCTGCGGTAGGGAAGGGTCATGCTTGAGATCATTCCGGTCTCGGGTCGGAGCCGGTTCGCGTCGGGGAATCCGGAGGGCTGAGGCGAGGCACTTGGCGGACAGATGACATTACGGACGGTGAAGAGAATCATCCGGAGCGTGCGCTCTTCTTGGGCGCTCACGGCCACCGATTTTCCGGGTGGAGCCGCCCAAGCAGCACGACTCTTAGAGGCTATCGTCCGCGCCGCTCCCATCGTCGTCTTCCGTCTCGACCGTAGTGGTCAGCTCACATACGTGAGCCCCAACGTCACGCGCCTCCTCGGAATATCACAAGAACAGGCGCTGCGGTCGGACACCTGGACACGTTCCACCGACCCCGCGTCCTTCGAGAAACTGCGCGCCGCCGTCCGTTCGGTTCTCGACGGTGCGGCCGGTTCCGCAGAATTCGAAGGAACCTTCGATTTCGGTACGGGTCCCCGAGTGCTGCGCTTGTTCTGCTGCCCGGAGGCTGACCCTCCCTCTTCCCACGGGTTGCTGGCGTACATCGAGGACATCACCGCGCGCCGGGCGGCGGAACGTGCCATGGCCGAACGCCAAGAGGAGCTTCGGGCGATCACGTCGGCTTCTCCCGACGTCATCGCGGTCGTAACCCCCGACCTGAGGGTGGCGTTCGTCAGCGACGCGTCGACCAGCTTGACCGGCATCCGAGCATCCGACCGCATCGGCCAGCGCATCGGTGAAACCGTGCATCCCGACGACCGACCAGCTCTGCTGGACGGCATTCGGGCGGTACTCGCAGGCGCCGCCGAGGATTTCGTCGTTCGGGTGCGCACCCGTCATGCCACGGGCCGTTACATCGTCATGGAGGGACACGGACGGCCCGCGCTGGGCCCCGACGGTGCGCCCACCGCAGTGGTCATCATCTTCCGGGATATCAGCGAACGCCTCGCGCTGGAAGCCGAATTGGTCAAGGCCAAGGAGGCGGCCGATGCTGCTTCGGCCGCTAAGAGCGAGTTCTTGTCACGGATGAGCCACGAACTGCGGACGCCGCTCAACGTCGTCCTCGGTTTCGCGCAGTTGCTGCAGATGGAGAGCCTTTCGAGTGAACAACGCGAATGGGTCGATCAGATATTCAAGGCCGGACGTCATTTGCTCGATCTCATAAATGAAGTGTTGGATATCGCGCGGATCGAAAGTGGAGCGCTGGCCATCTCGCCGGAGCCGGTGTCGGTCCGTGACGTGGTCGGAGAAACCGTCACCCAGTTGCGACCGATGGCCGCCGAGCGGGACATCACCATCGACTGGTTCGTGGAGGACGACGACATCTGCGTCCGCGCCGATCGGCAACGGCTGCTACAGATCCTGCTCAACCTGGTGGTCAATGCCATCAAGTACAACCGACGCGGGGGGCAGGTCCTCGTGACCGCTTTCCGTGGGGGAACGAACTCCGATTCCTCGGCCGCGGAGCCCTCACTCGATGTGGCGACCATACGGGTCAGTGACACCGGTCTTGGGATCGCGCCCGAACATGTGGAACGGTTGTTCGTCCCATTCGATCGGTTGGGTGCGGAAAGCACGGACGTCGAGGGCACCGGCGTCGGCCTGCCGCTCACGCTGCGACTGGTACAGGCAATGGACGGCGAATTACTCGTCGACTCCACCCCCGGTCAGGGCAGCGTCTTCACCGTGCTCTTGCCGCTTGCAGAGGGTGCTCCTGCTGATTCACGTTCACGTGCGGATCAGCGACGGCGCCCGGCAAGCGAGGTGTGCGGCACGGTGCTCTACATCGAGGACAACGAGGCCAATCAGGCGCTCATGGAACAGATAGTTTCCTGGCGTCCGGGTGTTCGGCTGGTGCGCGCGGTGAGTGGGTCCGAAGGCGTGCAAGTTGCACGGAAGGATCGAGTGGATCTCGTCTTCCTCGATATCCACCTGCCCGATTTGGAGGGCGCCGACGTGCTGCGTGAGCTCCGAACGGATGCAGCTCTCTGCCACCTGCCGGTCTACGTAGTGAGCGCCGATGCGACGGCCGTTCAGGCACGGCGCATGCGCGAACTCGGCGCCGACGGTTACCTGTCGAAACCCCTCGACGTCCCTCGAGCGCTCGAAATCATCGATGCGGTCCTCGGATCCCAACGTGACGTACCGCACGAGGTGGTGAGGTAGTCGGATGGCAGTGGAGGTGGGGGGGTCGAGCCCGGCTTTGGAGCGATTCGCAGATGCCCGCGTCCTCGTCGTCGACGACAACGGAGCAAATCTCCAACTGCTGGTCACTTTGTTGACCCGCGCGGGACTCCGGCACATCGTCACCGCATCCGACGGCGAATCGGCGCTCCAGCTCATTCGAGAAATGTCGCCGGATCTCGTGTTGCTCGACCTGCGTATGCCCAAACTCGACGGATACGCCGTCTTGAGTGAACTCCGCTCGTCTGAGGAAGCGCAGTACCTGCCCGTCCTCGTCCTCACCGCGGACCTCACCAAGGAAGCCGTACACCGAGCTCTCGACCTCGGGGCCCGGGACTTCCTCACCAAACCGTTCGACGCCACCGAAGTGGTCCTGCGGGTGCGTAATCTCCTGGAGATGCGGGCGCTGCACTGCACGCTGCGTGAGCACAACATCGCTCTGGCCGAAGAATTGGAGAAACGGCGAGCCCAAGACGAGGAACTCACCCGACTTCTGCGAGAAAGAATCGAACGCATCGAAGCGGTTTTGGCGAGCCCCGACGCGCTGTCAACGGTTTTCCAGCCGATCGTGAGACTTCGGGATTTGGAGCCGGTGGGGTTGGAGGCGCTGTCGCGGTTCTCGGCGGCGCCGCAGCGCCCCCCCGACGTCTGGTTCGGCGAAGCCAGCTCCGTGGGACTCGGTCCGGAGCTCGAATCGAAGGCGCTGCAACGCGCGATAGCCTTCATCGACGCGCTGCCGTCGCAGGCCTTCTTGGCCGTCAACGTTTCCCCGGAATTCGTCTTGTCCCGAAAACTCGACGTGCTCGCCGACTTCCCGGCTTGCGATCGTCTCGTCCTGGAACTCACCGAGCATGCCGCCGTCGAGGATTATGCGCTCATCCAGGAGCGGCTGGCGCCTTTTCGGGAACGCGGCGCGAGAGTGGCGATCGACGACACCGGCGCGGGCTTCGCCAGCTTGCGGCACCTCTTGCTGCTCCAACCCGAGGTGATAAAACTAGACCTCTCGATCACCCGAGGTGTCGACCACGACCCGGCGCGCCGGGCTCTTGCCTCCGCCCTCGTCGGTTTCGCCAAGGACGTCGGCGCGCACCTCATCGCCGAAGGCGTCGAGACCGCCCGGGAACTCGAAACGCTCGCCGCACTCGGCATCGAGTGGGCACAAGGTTTTCATCTCGGCAAGCCACAACCGCTTCCGATCGGGTGAGGCCATCGCCGTTCACCGTGGTGATCGAGCGGAGGCGGTGGGATTTGAACCCACGAGGGCTCGCGCCCTACCGGTTTTCAAGACCGGCGCCATCGGCCACTAGGCGACGCCTCCGCCCCTCAGGGTACGGACGGCGCCTTATCGTTCGCTCGTGAGAGTCTGGCGGATGCGCAACCGCGTGATGCCCTACGCCTGGGGGTCGCGGTCGGCTCTCGCGAGCCTCCAAGGACGTCCACCCGCCGCGCAGCCGGAAGCCGAACTGTGGATGGGCGCGCATCCACAGGCACCTTCGGAGGTCGAGGTCGAGGGGCGCGCGGTGCCGTTGCCGGAACTCATCGCCGCGCAGCCCGAAGCCATCCTCGGCGCTGAGGTGATGAAGCATTTCGGTCCGACCCTCCCGTTCCTCGTCAAGATTCTTGCGGCCGAGCGCCCGCTTTCGCTCCAGGTCCATCCCCCAGCGGAGATCGCTACGGCGGGATTCCGTGCGGAAGACGCCGCGGGCATCGATCGCCGTGCTCCGTGGCGCACCTATCGCGATCCCAACGCCAAACCGGAACTGCTGCTGGCGCTCGGCCCGTTCCGCGCCCTGCACGGCTTTGCCCCGCCCGCCGAAAGCGCCCGGCGCCTGGAGCGGCTCGCCTCGAAACGGCTGACGCCGCTGGTCGACCGGTTGCGTCGCGGCGACCCACCGGGGGATGTCTTCCTCGATCTGCTGGCCTGGCCGGACGACGACCGAGCCGCGCTCGTCGCAGAGGCTGCCGCCGCTGCGGGCACGGACAGCTCGCCACTCGCTTCCCTGGTGGGCTCGCTTTCCCGCCTCCACCCGGCCGACCCCGGGGTGGTCGGCGTCCTGCTGCTCAACTACGTAGAGCTGAGCCCCGGAGAAGCCCTGTACATCCGCGCCGGGGAACTCCACGCCTACCTGGACGGGATCGGCCTGGAAATCCTCGGCAACTCCGACAACGTCGTGCGCGCCGGCCTCACCGAGAAGCACCTGGCGCTCAGCGAACTCGCACGGTCCCTCTGCCGCGAGCCGACGCCCGCACATCTGCTCACCGCGACGGACGACGGCCGGGGCGGTCGATGTTTCGCCGTCCGGCAGGACGAATTCGCCCTCACCGTGGTGGAGGTGGCCGATATTCCGCGGGAACTGATCCCCAGGTCGGCGGAGGTACTCGTCGTCCTCGACGGAGCGGTCCTTCTCGAGACGGACGACGGGGTGCTCCCGCTTGCCCGGACCGACTCGGCTTTCGTCGCGGCGGATGCGGGGGTACTCAGGCTGGCCGGCGGCGGTACGGTCGCGCGGGTCCGACCCGGCGTGGTCGTTCAGTGCGGCGCAGGGGCCGAGCAGACCCTGGAACCGCAGCGGTAGTAGGAGACACCAGGGTTCATCGGTTCCCGCGACGCGAAGCGGTACGTGATCCCATCGGGTCCTCGCTCGAGGACGACGACGTAGGGGACCCCGACCTGCCAACCACCGTCGAACGGGAGGGTGAAGGCATCGTTGGCCCCGGCCGTGTACCCCTTCTCATACGCTGCCGCGGCCTGGGTCGCCGACGGCCCGGGGAGGCCCGCCGTCCCTTGGAGTAGTCGGCCCTCTCGCACTCCCGCGATCTCACCGGTGGCGTACCCAGCCTGGAAGCCATGGTCGGTCGCGGACCGGATCCCGGCGACGAACCCCCCCGCGCCGATCACCGCCGCAGCGAGAAGAAATCCCGCCCAGATCTCTATTGCGCGGCGACGGTGAAAACCGCGCGCCGGTCTGCTCTTCGGCTGATCTCCCGGTTCTCGACTGGACATTTCGCCTCCGATGAATTTCGCACTGTGAGGAATATCGCACCGTGTGTAAGCAGGGTGAGGCGAGGTCTGGCCGAATCGGGTGGCTGTGGGCTAGTACGTCCGGGCGAAAAGCGGGTCAGGTCTCCGAATTGGACCCGACGCGCCTTGTCTGCCGCTCGCTGAGCTGGTTATGGTCGTCGCACCCGCACAGATAACGATTTGATTACCTGTGCGGTATCGCCGAACCTGCAGCGCGCAGGACCGGGGACCCAGATCGGCGCTCGTGCGCCAGGGGGTGAATCCGTCGTTCGACGGTAGGGCGATCTTCCCCGTCCGAACCCGTCAGCTAACCCGGCAGGCCGTAGTGGAAGAGGAGTGCTGTGTCAGACGAGTCCGCTCTGCGTTGGTGGACGACGTCCCGTGCGTGGCGTGGCCTGACCGCAGCGGTCTGTGCCGCAGCGGCGCTGGTCGGAGCATGGCCGTCGTCCGCCTCCGCCGCCAAACCGGAGACCACAGCAGCGATCGAGAAAGCTCAACAGCAGCTCGAAGCCCTCAACGTCGCCGCCGACCAGGCCGTCGAAGCCTACGACCAAGCACAGATCGCGCTGGCATCGGCGAGTGCACGACTGCGGGCCCAGCAAGCCGCGGTCGCTCGGGCCGAAGCACGGCTAGCGTCGGCCCGTGACAGGCTCCGGGGGTTCGCCGCTTTGCAGTACGAAAGCGGCGGCACGACCCCGCTCGTCGCCTTCCTCGTGTCGGGCGATCCGCAGGTCGCATTCCGCCGGGCAGATCTCCTCGCTCAGGTGAACCGATACCACCAAGCCGATCTGCTCGCCGTCATCGCAGCCACACGTCAAGCCACCCAGGCCTCCCGCAGTGCCAAGCAGGCCTTGGCCGCCCAGCAAGCGGCCCTCACGGCCGTCGCGGCGAAGAAGGCCGCAGCGGAAAAATTGATCTCGAAACAGCAGGCCTTGCTCGCGAGCCTGCAGACCAGGGCCCGTCAAGAAGACGCCGCTGCTCGGGCCGCAGCCGCCCGCGCGGCCGCCGCACGAGCGGCTGCTCTCGCCGCCGCTCGGCAAGCGGCGCAGGAGCGGGCTTCCCGCTCGCGCACACTCGCCGGTTCCAGTGGTGCGTCGGTCGGCGCCGATACCACCGCTCAGATCGCGGTGTCCCCGCCCCGAGTCAGCGGCTCCGGCGGAGCGGCCGCCGCCGTCGCCTTTGCCTATGCGCAGCTCGGGAAGCCGTACGTCTTCGGCGGCGCCGGGCCGTACGGCTACGACTGCTCGGGCCTCACGATGCGCGCGTGGGAAGCGGGCGGAGTACAACTCAGCCACTCGTCCTCGGCGCAGCAGCACGAGGGTCGACCGGTACCGCTTTCCGCCCTGCAACCAGGTGATCTCGTCTTCTGGGGCGATCCCGCGTGGCACGTGGCCATCTACATCGGTGGAGGCCGTGTGATCAGCGCCCCCCACACCGGGACCGTCGTGCAGATCCAGACGATCTGGGGGCATCCCAGCGGCGCGGTACGGCCGTGACCGTTCTGCACTGATCGAGTCAATCCTTTCGGCGGGCGGCTTCGGTCTTTCGCTCGTTGGCACGGCGGATCGCGTCGGCGAGCTCGGCCTTGCTCATCCGCGAACGGCCACGAATTCCAAGGCGTCGGGCGAGCTCGTAAAGGTGGCGGCGTGGGGCGTTCTCGTCTACTCCGCCCGTCGTGCGAGCCGCGCCCTGCCTCGACGGCGGTCGCTGGACCCATCGGTCTCCTACCTTCTCGAAGTTCCGCTCGAGCGATGCGAACGCGACCCGCCGAGCGCGGTCGGCTTCGCCGTACTGCTCCAGCGCCGATTCATAGGTCTTCGTCCAAGTGCGCCGTGCCTTCGCTGTGGACCGTCGGACGGTGCTCGGCATGGACGTCGATGTCGGCATTTGATTCCCTCCCCGCGGTCGCGATTGGTCGAGCTTCTCGACTGAACTACCCGCCCCTGCTCGCGACGAAGCCGTATCGACCTACTGGAATCTCTCAAATCCTTGAGTCGCTCAAGAAAGGGTGCGAGTATGGCGACGTGGCATTCAACTCGCCGTCCTCGGATGCCTCGGAGGAGCGGCTCAGGCGTGCAGGCGTGAGGGTGACCGCGGCGCGGCTCGCGGTTCTGGACTCCCTAGCTGCGGGCGAACACCGTGCCGTCGACGAGATCGCCCGCATCGTTCGTGATCGCCTTGGAGCGGCCTCCCTGCAGGCGATCTACAACATCCTCGAAACCCTGGCGGCAGCGGGTCTGGTGCGTCGCATCGAGCCGATCGGACATCCCGCACGCTACGAGTCGCGGGTGGCCGACAACCATCACCACCTTGTCTGCCGGGAATGCGGCTCGATCAGGGACGTCGATTGCGCGACCGGTGAGCCGCCCTGTCTGTCGCCGGCGGACGCCGCGGGTTACCTCGTCGACGAAGCCGAGGTCACCTACTGGGGCCTTTGTCCGCGGTGCCAGAAGAAAGACGTGGAAGCGCACTCCCAACTGCAGGACGTGACGGCACCCGCACGAAGTGAAGGAGGAGAACGATGACCGAGAACCGTCGACCCGTGACGACCACCGACGCCGGAATCCCGGCGGCAAGTGACGAGTATTCCCTGACGGTGGGGCCGGGCGGCCCGATCCTGCTGCAGGACCACTATTTGATCCAGAAGATGGCGCAATTCAACCGGGAACGCGTGCCGGAGCGTGTGGTGCACGCCAAGGGAGGCGGAGCTTTCGGCTTCTTCGAGACGACCGAGGACGTCTCTCAGTTCACCAAGGCGGATCTCTTCCAGCCGGGGCGGCGTACCGAGGTGTTGGTGCGATTCTCGACGGTCGCCGGTGAGCAGGGATCTCCCGACACCTGGAGGGATCCGCGGGGATTCGCCGTCAAGTTCTACACCCAGCAAGGCAATTACGACCTTGTCGGCAACAACACACCGATCTTCTTCATCCGCGATCCCCAGAAATTCCAGGATTTCATCCACTCCCAGAAGCGGCGCGCCGACAGCGGCTTGCGTGATCACAATATGCAGTGGGATTTCTGGACGCTTTCTCCGGAATCCGCGCACCAGGTGACGTGGCTGATGGGGGACCGGGGTATTCCCAAGACCTGGCGACACATGAACGGCTACGGGTCGCACACATTCCTCTGGGAGAACGCCGGTGGGGAGAAATTCTGGATCAAATATCATTTCAAGACCGACCAGGGAATCGATTTCCTGACCCAAGACGAAGCCGACCGGATCGCCGGCGAGGATGCGGATTTCCACCGACGCGACCTGTACGAGGCCATCAGGCGCGGCGAGCATCCGTCGTGGACCCTCTACGTGCAGGTCATGCCGTTCCACGAAGCAGCCGACTACCGGTTCAATCCGTTCGATCTCACCAAGGTCTGGCCGCACGGCGACTACCCGCTCATCAAAGTGGGTCGCATGGTGCTCGACCGTAACCCGGAGAACTTCTTCGCGCAGATCGAACAAGCGGCCTTCGAGCCGGCGAACATGGTCCCCGGCATAGGCCCTTCACCCGACCGCATGCTTCTCGGTCGACTCTTCTCCTACCCCGACACCCACCGGTACCGGATCGGTACCAATTACCTGCAGTTGCCGGTGAACCGGCCGAAGGTACCCGTCCACTCCTACAACCGAGACGGCTCGATGCGCTACGAGAACCCCGGTGATCCGGTGTACGCACCGAATTCCTACGGCGGACCGCAAGCCGATCCGAGCTACGAGTTGCCGACCTGGCACGTCGAGGCCGGTGAGATCATGCGGACGGCGTACGTGAAGCACCGGGACGACGACGATTTCGTCCAGGCCGGCACGCTCTACCGCAAGGTCCTGGACGACGCCGCCCGGGATCGGCTGGTCGACAACATCACCCGCCACCTCAAGGCCGGGGTGAGCACGCCGGTGCTCGAGCGAGCGTTCGAGTATTGGCGCAATGTCGACCCCGACCTCGGAGCGCGGGTGGCGAAGAATTTCGGCCGCTGAGATCTGGTGTTGCGGGTGGGGTGCGCAAGCTTGCGCACCTCACCCGCTGCTTTCCGCGGCACCGGTGAATCGGCAGGTCATGACGTTGGCGAACAATTCCGCCTGTTCGACGGCGTCGTCGAGGGCGTTGTGGGTGTGGCGGGCGTCGGGGAGCAGAGCCCTCGGCAGCGTGCGCTTCGTCATCCCACGAATCGGCCGCCCCATCAGAGCGGCCGCCACGTCCCGGATGTCGCGGTGCTGGCCGTGGCTGAATGGTGAGCGACCCACGAAACGCATGAGATACCAGAAGACCCACGTCCCGAAATCCCACGCGGAAGGCCATCCCACTGCCACAGCACGACCTTCGTAGCGCCGCTCGGCTTGCTCCACCCAGCGCACGAAATCGCTCATCGCTTCGCGCGGAGGTCGACCGTGTCGGCGTAATTCCTCACGCGGCATCGACAGGGCCTTCTCGCAGACCCGCAGAGCGTCGGGGACGACGTCATCGGATATCGGCTGGAGCTCGCAGTAGAACGTCGTCGCCCGTGGATCGACGCGGTGGAACCCGCCGCCGTCCATGCTCCCCGCGACGCAGGCACCGAGGCTGAGCATCGAGTAACCCCAGCCGGTGGGCCCCGGAATCGGACCGTCGGCTTCTACGTCGAGCGAGATGTAGAGGTCGCGGGACATTGCGGCATGCTGCCTTTCGTCGGTGTCAGCCAGCCTTCGATTCGGACCCGCCGGCTGCGGGGACGGGACGGCGAAACGATATCCGGTGCCGGTCGCGGCGGCGGGTCGGCGTCCACAGCTCAGTAGCGGGCGATGACCGAAGCCGGAGCCATGACGATCACCGGATGGGCGTCGGGGCGCATCCAACGCAGGATCTCCAGTAAGTTCGGCCGGCTCACCGAGACGCAACCGGCCGTCGGTCCTCCGGTATCGACGTGCAGGAATATCGCACTACCCCGCCCCGGGACGACGGGATTCATGTTGTAGGCGATGACCGCGGCGTAGGCGTAGGCGGTTGAATACCCGGGACTTGCGAGATGTTCGCCCTTCAGGGCGGCGTTCTCCTGCCAGGTGTTGTAGTACGGCGAGTGGACGTCGTCCACCCATACGGATTGCGAATCCGGTACCCGATACGGGAAATGCACGCCCGGATCCGGTCGTTGGCCGAACATCATGGTGAAACCGAATCTGCCGGTCGGAGTGGTGCCGTCGCCTTCGTGTTTGTCCGCCGAGAAGCCGTTATATCCGAGGTGCGCCGGCATCGGGCCGAATACCTGTCGCCAGCCATCAGCGGTTTTCTCGAAGGCGCGCAACGTCGCCGTCGTCGATGCCCAGCTCGCCGAGGTGACGGTGAGGACCTGTCGGGCGTCACCGACGTCCAGCTGTTCGACCAGCAGGGGCGTGGATGTCGCGGATGGCGTCGCGGCGACCGTTGCCCGCGGGGAAGTCGCGGCGACCGTTGCCCGCGGGGAGGCCGATGCCACCAAATGCGGCGGAGACGAGCGGGACGACGGCGAAGCGATGGTCTCACGCGGGTGCGGTGACGGCGGCATGCTCGCGGAGGGCGACAAGGCAGCCGCCGTCGGCGTGAGCGGCCCGGGTAGATGCGGGGTGGCGGGGGCGGTCGGGAACGTGCTCGGCGCGGGGGCTTGCGTCGTGCAGCCCGCCGTCGTGAGGGTCGCCGTCGCGATGAGCAGAGCGGCCAACATCACTGCGCGCACCATGCCATGGTGCACCCCTCACGGCTCGGCGACCTCGGGAACGGGCTCCGCACTCCGCACACGGGCCGTCGCCAGCACGCACCCAAGCAGGATCAACGGAAAACCGACGGCGAGACCGAGACCGAGCGGCTCCCCGAGGACGAGGACGCCGAGCAGCACGGCCACCGCCGGGTTCACGTACGTGATCACTGTGGCGCGTCCGGGTCCTACCGCGTCGATGAGCGCGAAGAAGACCACGAAAGCCAATGCCGTGCAGATCACCCCGAGTCCGAGGACCGACCAGCCGGCAGAGGCGCTGATCCGATCGGGCCAATGAGTGGCTGCGAAGGGGGCGTAGCCGACCGCGGTCACCACCAAGGAGGCGGTGACGACCCCCAAACTCGGGAGGTCGGCGAGCCTGCGCGCGATGATGATCGGACCTATCGCGTACCCGACGGCCGTCGCGATCACTTCGACGACGGCCCAGGCGTCGCGGGCCGTGACGTCGACCCCGACCACAGCGGCGACACCCCCGATCCCGATGAGCAGCCCGGCCACCCGGACGGCCGACAGCCGCTCGTCGTGCCGGCCATCAGGGAGGAACGCGAGGACGACCGCTCCGATGAGCGGGACCGAGGCCACCAGCAGACCCGACAGTGAGCTCGACAGCCGGGTCTCCGCTTCGGAGAGCAAGAACCACGGGACGGCGATCTCCACGGCGGTGTAGATGAGCAGCATGCGCCACCGCGGAAGCAGAGGTCGCAGCACGCCGCGACGCACCGCAAGGGGAAGCAGGAGCGCGGCACCGACCGCCGTCCGCGCGAAGACCAGGGTGCCGGGGGAGAAGTCACGGACCGCGATCCTGATCAACAGGTAGGGAATTCCCCAGATCAAAGACATTGCGCCGAAAAGAGCCCACCCGCGTCTCGACACCCCGCGCCCTTTCGCTCCGCCTCGACGACGTGTGCAACCGAGGTGCGATCGCAGGCATTCCTCAGCAGACCCGCAGTACCTCCTCGAACGTGGTCTCCCCCCGCCACGCCTTGGCGAGCGCGGCCTCCCGCAGGGTGCGCATGCCCGCCCGTGCCGCCACCTCAGCGACCGCCGCTTCGGTCGGAGTGCGGAGCACGATCTGGTGGGTCTCGGCGGTGATCGGGAACACTTCGAAGACGCCGGTGCGGCCGCGGTACCCGGTCCCGTTGCACTCCATGCAGCCGACCCCCCGCAGCGGACGCGCGGAAGCCAGCGCCTCCGGTCGCACACCGAGGCGGCGCAGGACGTCTTCATCCGGTTGGTAGGGCTTGACGCAGCCGGAGCAGGGCCGCCGGACCAGACGCTGGGCGACCACGAGCCGCAGGGACGAAGCCACGAGGAAGGGCTCGGCTCCCATCTCCACCAGGCGGGTCACCGCTGCCGGGGCGTTGTTGGTGTGCACGGTGGTCAGGACCAGGTGGCCGGTGAGGGCCGCCTCCAGTGCGAGGCTTGCGGTCTCGGCGTCCCGCACCTCACCGACAAGGATCACGTCGGGGTCCTGGCGGAGTACTGCGCGAAGTCCGTTGGCGAAGGTGAAACCGGAGCGCGGGTCGATCTGCACCTGCGTGATACCGGGGAGTTGGATTTCCACCGGATCCTCGAGAGTGACGACGTTCTTCTCCCGAGATGCCGTGGTGGTCAGCACCGAGTACAAGGTGTTGGTCTTCCCCGATCCTGTGGGCCCGGTGATGAGAATCAGACCTTGCGGGGAATTCGCCGCCTCCAGCAGGGTCTCACGTTGGTCGGGTTCCATTCCGAGGCCGTCGATCTGGGTGATCCGCTCAGCGCTGGCCAGCAGCCGTATGACCACCTTTTCGCCGTGGATGGCGGGAAGGGTGCTGACCCGCGCCTCGGTGGTGACGCCGTCTGTCTCGATTTTCATCCGCCCATCTTGGGGCAGCCTCTTTTCGGCGATGTTCATCCCGGAGACGATTTTCAAACGGCTGATCAGGGCGGGTGCCGCGCCTTTGTGTACTCGGGTCACGTCGCGGAGCACGCCGTCGATACGGTGGCGCACCCAGACCCCGTCGCTTTGCTGCTCGATGTGGACGTCGCTTGCGCCCATGCGGATCGCGTCGGTGAGGATTTGATTCACCAACCGTACGGTCGGGGCCTGGTCCGCGGCGCGGGCGAGTTCGGCGTCCTCCAATAGGTCGGTGCGGGTGGCCTCGTCGGTGTGCGCGTCGAATTGCGCCTGGGCCGCCATCGAATACACCCGGGCGATTTGTTCCTTTATCACCGACTCTGGTGCCACCACGACCGACAGTGAATGGGCACCGGTGTAAGCGCGGACGTCGTCGAGCGCCACGACGTTGGTCGGATCCGCGGTGGCGACCTTCAGGCCGTCCTCGGTGCGGCCGAGGATGAGCACCCGTGCCCGTTCCGCGACCTGTCGGGGCAGTAGCCGGGCGACCTCCATGGGGACGGCGAGATCGTTGCCGTCGACGAGCTCCAACGCGAGGAGCTCGGCCAGTGCCTGGGCGACCTGACGCTCGGTGAGGTAGCCCATCTCGACCAGCAACTGCCCGAGTCGTTTGCGGTCCTTCCCCGTGAGGCGACGCTGGGCGGCTAGAACCTCTTCGAGTTGCTCGCGGGTGAGCAGGTCTCGTTCGATGAGGACGTCGCCCAGGCGGCGGCGCTGCGGGAGTTCCGCCGCAGGGGTTTCGATCGGTTGTACCGGCATCTGCGCCTCACGCCTCGTCGTGGGTGGCCGCTGTTCTCTTCGGCACCCTCGACATCGAGCTGAGGAGCCACGATCACCGGACGCCGCGGAGTGGTCGTCGTCCGAACCGGTGTGCGAGAAACGTGGCGACGAACTCCGCGGTCGCGACGGCGAGGATCGCGAAGCTCGGGGGAAGTCGGGGGACCCACTCGACGAGCAGCAGGCCGAACCAGGTGGCGGCCAGCGCAAGCGCCGGTGAGAGCAGCAGACCGTAGAGGGGTCGGACGGTGAGCAGGTAGGCGGCTCCGGCCGGCGCCGCGAGCAAGCCGAGGAGGAGAAGCGAGCCCACCGTCGGGGCTGCGACCGTCGTCACTACGGCCAGCAGGGCCAGCAACACGCCGTCCAAGACACGTACCGGGACGCCGCGAGCCGCCGCCACTGCCGGATCGATGCTCGCGAACAGCAATGGTCGGCCGATCACCACGACGCCGATCACGGCGATCGCACCGAGCACGACCACCCAGCGAACCTGCTGGCTCGTGATACTGAAAATCGACCCGAAAAGATAGGTGATGCCGGCACGTCCATTGTGTTCGGCGCTTCGGTTCGTGGTGTAGATCGAGGCGAAGAAAGCGCCTACTCCAAGGATCCAGGCGAAAGTCGATCCGATCGTGACGTCGTCGGCGTGTCGACCACGTTCCGCGAGGAGTGCGAGAATTCCTCCGACGGCGAAGGTCGCGATGAGGATGCCGAGGAAAGGGTCTAGCCCTGCCACCAGCGCGCCGAGCGCACCGGTGAAGGCCACGTGACCGAACGAATCGGCGGTGAAGACCTGGGCACGGGAAACGAGAAAATAACCCACCAGTCCCGCACAGATGGCAACGACACTTCCCACGACGAGGGCGTCGCGTAGGTACGACGTCATGTGACCTCCGTTGCCCGCACGCTAGGGCGCCGTCCCCGAACCGTGCGCACCGCGACGAATGCCACGAAAGCCGGCGTGGTGACGCAGAACCCACTCGGGTACGAGGTGTAGTACGCGGCGATGAGTCCGATCCAGACCGCGCCCAGCCCGATGAGGATGCTGGTGACGAGGCTCGCTTGGGGAGAGGACGTCAGATCGCGTGCGATCGCAGGAGGGAGCACGAGGAGGGGAAAGGCGAGTAGCGCTCCGGTGATTTGAGTCGTCTGTGCACCCGTAAGGGCCAGCAGGGAAAGAAAGACCACTCCCAAGACTCCGGTGGACAGCCCGCGGGAAGCCGCGACGATCGGATCGATGGATGTGAAGAACAGCGGTCGAAATACCATTCCCAGTGCGAGGAGGATCACTGCGCTGGTGAGGGCGAGAACGGCGATTTGCCGGTTCGAAATTCCGAAGACGAAACCGAAAAGGGTCTGAGTCGTCTCCGAGAGAAGGGTGCCCGAAAGGGCGGCGAACAGGTATCCGCAGGCGAGGAGGAATGCGAGCAGGGTACCGATCGCGGCTGATTCCGTCGTCCGGCTGCGTTCTGTCGATCGACCGGTCGACAGCGCGAGAATCCACGCGATGGCGAGGCAGCTCAGGAAATACCCGGCGGTGGTGTTCCAGCCGAGCAGCGCCGCGCCGGCGGCACCGGGAAAAGCGGCCAGGGTGATGGCGTGACCGGCGAATGTTTGCCGACGTATCACCATGAACCATCCGATGACCCCACTGGTGACGGCCACGATGCTTCCGGCGATCAATGCGTGGACCATGAAGGGATATGCGAATACGTCGAGGGCGGGGGAGCTCACGGCACTACCTCGCATGCCGATCGGCGTGAAAGGCAGGGGCTTCCGGTTCACCGACGACGACGAGACGACCGTCTGATGCCCGCAGCACGTCGATGGGCGCCCCGAAAAGTGCGGTAAGCCGTTCCGAGGTGATGACCTCTTCAGGCCGACCCGATACACCGGTACCGGCAGCGAGGTACACGACTTTGTCGAGGTACGACAGGATCGGGTTGACGTCGTGGGCGACCATCACCACCGTGACGCCGTCCACCGTGCACAGGTCTTTCAGCAGCCCCGCGACGGCGATTTGGTTGGGAAGGTCCAGGCTGTCCAAGGGTTCGTCCAACAGCAAGAGCCGGGGCCGCCGGACGAGCGCTTGCGCGATGAGCAGTCGTTGTTGTTCCCCGCCGGAGAGTCGTCCGATCGGATGATGGGCGTATTCCGCCGCGCCTACCCGCTCGACTACCGCGGCGACCGCGCAGCGAGCCTCCCGAGCGCCGCGTCCCCAGGGCAGCGGTATTCCCAGTCGATGTCCGTCGAATCCGAGCCGGACGACGTCCACCCCGCGCACCCGAGTCGAGGCGTCGAAATGCCGCCGCTGCGGGAGGTATCCGATCGTCGAACGGGCCCTGCGCGGATCCTCACCGAAAATGCGAACGGTTCCGGCGGTCGGCGAGAGCTGCCCCACCAATATCTTGATGAGAGTCGATTTCCCCGAACCGTTCGGCCCGAGGATCGCGACGAATTCGCCGGGCTCCACCTCGAGGTCCAGATTCCTCCACACCGTCCGGTCCTGGAATGCGGCAGCGAGGTGGTGAGCCACTATTGCAGGTACTGCCGTGGTGGCATCTGCTGCGGACGGATGTGTTCGGCCGTTCATCGCGTCTGCTCCAGGGCGTCGAGAAGCGCACGCAGTTGAGTCGTCTGCCAGGCCTGGTACGTGGCGGACGGTGGTGAGAGCATCTCCGTCATCGAGACGACGGGAATCCCTTCGCGTCTGGCCAAAGCCACCTGGTCGCGCACCTCGGGAGTGGCGTTCTGCGAGTTGTACAGGTAGAGCCGCACGGCGTGATCGGCCAATTGTCGTGTCGCCGTCCGTCTGTCGGCGGTGGTGGGCTCGGTTCCCTCGCTGATGGCTCGCAAGAATCCCGGTGGGGTGAGGAGGTCGAGGCCGAGGGCCGGGACCAACATCTCGAAAATGCTCTCGGAGGCGCCGATCGGGGTACCCGAGAATTTGGTGCGGATCTCGGCGATGAGGCGGTGATATTCGCCGAGCGCGGTCGTCTCGAACCAGGTCAAACGTTGTGCGAAGTACGCGCTCTGCGCGGGATTCACCTGCTGGTAGGCGGCGGTGATGGCCCCCGCCACCGCGCGGACGTCGTCCGGGTTGTACCAGCGATGCGGGTTGTCCCCGAGATGGCCGCCGACGACGTGGCCGACGTCCACCACCACGCGCCGCCCGAGTGCTCCGGGGGCGAGCAACGCACGAGCCCACGGGTCGTAGCCCAGTCCGTTGACGACGACGACATCGGCGAGTGCCATCGCGCGGGCGTCGTCGGCGGTGGGCTCGTAGTCGTGGGGATCGACGGCCGGGCTTTCGATGATGTTTCGGACCGTGACCCGAGGGCCGCCGAGTTGCGCCGCGATCGAGCCCCAGACGCTTTCCGCCGCGACCACCCGCAGCGTCCCCGGTGAGTCGGTGCGCTTCAGCGCTGCTGGGGCGCACGCGACGAGGAGCGAGGCGGCGATGGCGAGTGTGGTGAGGGTCGCGATGACCGCGCCCACGCTCGGGCCGGCAACGCCCGGGACGGCGGGAGACCACCTGCGTCGGATACGCTTATTGAAAATCATTGCCAACAGCTTATTGGCAATGGTTCCCGATTGCAAACGGACGTACGGTAGGGGCGATGGAACCAGAGGCCGGCGCCGGTGGAGCTCGGGCGAGTCGATCGACCCGCCAGAAGCGTGCTCTGGCGAGCGTGATGGCTGAGTCCCGTCGGTTCCGGAGTGCTCAGGAGATACACGAGGCCTTGGTCGGTCGGGGAGAATCGATCGGGCTGACCACGGTGTACAACCAACTCCGCGCCCTTGCCGAGGCGGGCCTGGTGGACACGTTGCGCGCTCCCGACGGGGAGATCCTCTACCGGAAGTGCGAGTCGAATTCCCACCATCATCACGTGCGTTGCCGCTCCTGTGGTCGCACGGTCGAAGTCAAGGGTGTGGCGGTCGAGCGCTGGGCCGAACGAGTCGCCGCTCGCGCTGGATTCGTCGACGTCGATCACACGGTTGAAGTGGTCGGAACGTGCGCGCAGTGCGCGGGCAGGCATTTCGCGTCGGCGTGAGGAATGACTCCAACTCTCCGATGCCGTCGAGCTAGAGGGCGGCGTCGCGAGACCTCCGCCGTGCGGACGTCGAACGCGGCCGTCGAGCGGCGAGCGGTGGCGCCTCGACCTCGTGGGCGATCTCGTCGATCTCCTTGGTCAATCGTGCGAGGGTCACAGACAGCCGCCGGAGCTGTTCCGGGTGCGGCGGTACAAGGCGGTTCAGACGGTCAATCGCCTTTCTGGTCAAGGTGACCCGGACTACGCGCCCGTCGGCATCCGTGCGGGTGCGGGTCACCAGGCCTGCGGCTTCCGCGCGGTCAAGCAGCCCCACCGCACTGTGAGGGCGGAGCGCGAGGTAACGGGCCAGCTCTCCGACGGTGGGCCCGCGCCGGTCGCCGTGACCGCGAATCGCGAGGAGGAGTTCGTGTTGGGCGGGCGTGAGTCCCGCACGTCGCACCGCCGCCTCGCTGCGACGCAGGAATTGCCGAAGCTGCAGGCGAAACGCGAGCAGCGTGCGGAAATCCTCCTCACGTTGTTCGGCCACGGCCGATCTCCCTTCCCCCGTTGCCGCACACCGCTGTGGTGAGCGGTGCTTCGGCGCCTGCTGGGATCGTCTCGCATTCGTGACGTCCGCGCACGTGAATTCTTCGCGGTTGGGGACATCTCCCTATCGGCCGGCCTTGCGGAAGAGTTACCGTTGCCGCCCTGAGATCGGTCGATCGATGTGCAAGCTTCACAAACGGCGCATTTGGCGACGAGCGACTTCAGTCGACTTCCTGTCGATCGTGCTGTACACGTCCGGTGTCGAAGACGCAGTGATCCTCGCTATTCGACGTGGGGTTTTTGGTGAGCCGGATATCCGGCTCCGCATCCGTCACGTGACCGGTGCCATGTCCACGAATCGGCTGTAGTGGCCCTGGAAGGCGACGGTGAGGGTGGCGGTCGGGCCGTTGCGGTGTTTGGCGATGATGAGGTCGGCTTCGCCGGCGCGCGGGGATTCCTTTTCGTACATGTCTTCGCGATGCAGGAGGATCACGACGTCGGCGTCTTGCTCGATTGCGCCGGATTCACGGAGATCGGCGAGTTGCGGGCGCTTGTCGGTGCGCTGCTCCGGGCCCCGGTTGAGCTGAGACAAGGCGACGACGGGAAGGTCGAGTTCCTTCGCCAAGAGTTTGAGCGACCGAGAGATCTGGCTGACCTCCTGTTGACGGTTCTCTACCCGCCCGTGGGTGGTCATCAGTTGCAGGTAATCGACGATGATCAGCTTGAGGTCGTGCCGCTGTTTGAGCCGGCGGGCCTTGGCGCGGATCTCCATCATGGACAGATTCGGGGAATCGTCGATGAACAGCGGCGCGCCCGCGAGCTCGCCGAGCCTGCGGGTCAGTTTCACCCAGTCCTCGTCTCGCATCTGCCCGGTGCGCATCGTCTGCAACGGGATACGGGATTCCGCCGCCAGTAGCCGCATAGTGATCTCTGTCTTGCTCATCTCCAGGGAGAACAGCACGCTCGTCAGCCGGTGGCGGATAGCGGCCGATCTCGCGAGATCCAGCGCCAAGGTCGACTTCCCCATTGCCGGCCGAGCGGCGATGACCACGAGTTGACCGGGGTGCAGCCCGTTGGTCAGCGCATCGAGATCGGCGAAGCCGGTCGGGACGCCGACCAATCCGACGTCCCGGTGCCCGCTCGCCTCGATCTCGTCCAGGGTCGGCTGCAGCAGCTCCTCCAGGACGACGTAGTCCTCGCCGACCCTGCGGGCGGTGACGTCGAACACTGCTGCCTGGGCGGCGTCGACGACGTCATCGACGTCCGCGCCATCGGTGGAGTAGGCGAGCTGCACGATCCGGGTACCCGCTTCGGCCAGTCGCCGCAGCACCGCCTTCTCGGCGACGATCCGGGCGTAGAAACCGGCGTTGGCGGCGGTCGGTACCGCCTGGATCAGGGTGTGCAGATAGGCGGCTCCCCCAACCCGGGACAGCTCCCCCCGGTTGGTGAGCTCCGCAGCTACCGTGATCGCATCCGCCGGCTCACCCCGACCATATAGATCGACTATCACATCGAAGATCACTTGATGGGCCGGGCGGTAGAAATCGGCGCCCCGCAGGGTCTCGACGACGTCAGCGATCGCGTCCTTCGAAAGCATCATGCCCCCGAGAACCGACTGCTCGGCCGCGATGTCCTGAGGAGGGGTGCGCAGTCCTTCGCGGGGTCGATCCGGCAGTTCGATCACACTCACGGGTCCGATCACTCCTCCTGCGACGAGCTCGATAGCGAGTTTTACCGGTAGCACCGACAAAACGCGAGGCTTCCGCGGATTCGGGGAGCTGCGGCCTGTGGGCGAGGTGGGGAAGACCTGGGGAAAAGTCGCGCCAAGTTGGCGAACGAGTTGTCGATTGCCGTGTGGACGACGTCCGGGAGGCTTCTCCGCTGGCGCCCGTGACCTGCGCGTTCGCCGTCCCCAGGCTGGGGAGGGAAGAAATCCGGCGGGGACGACGGGGTCTCGGGCCTCGGCTGCCGACATCCGTGGGTGGGTAGTGTCCAGACCGGTGTGCGGTGGCGAGTTTGGCACCGACCCCGCTGCGTCGGCGTAATCCGTGCGTTACACTATTGCGGTGGCCGACTGCTTGGAACCCTCCGCTAATTCACAGGCGATCACGCCGGAGCTCGCAGCGCTCCCGCTGGCCCGCAGAGTCGGGTTTTTGAGTCACAAACTGGCACAACTGCTGCTGTCACTCTTCGAAGCGAAGCTTTCCCCCTTGAAGCTCACGACTCGGACATACTTCATCCTCAGCGCCGTCGACCGTGACCCTCCGCTGTCCCAGCAAGAACTTGCGCGCATCCTCGGCATCGACCCGACGACGATCGTGACCCTCGTCGATGATCTCGAACGGGTCGGCTACCTCAAGCGGGCCCGGAACTCCGCGGATCGTCGTCGATACGACCTGCGCCTGACGGCGCTGGGTCGACGCACCCTCACTTCGGCCCATCGGGCCGCCGACGCCGCGGAGGAGGAATTCTTCGCGCCGCTGAATCGCCAGGAACTTTCCAAATACGTCGCGCTGGTGCAACAGGTCCTCGCAGCGCGGTGGCCGGCTCCGCTGGGCTGAGTCCGACCACCACGCCCGTACTTCCTCAGTCGACGACCAGCGCAGTCTGTGCCGGGGCGGCTATCTCTCGTTCGTCGACTTCCGGCGGCACCAAGGAGAGCGCCGAGGCGTGCAAGTCCTTGGTCCGCAGCAGGACGGCGGCTATGCCCGCGGCGACGAATGCACAGATCGCGCATGCCGTCATCGCATCGTGGAACCCGACGACGAATGCGTGGCGGCCGAGCTCCAACATGGTCGTGCGCAATCCTCCCGAGGAGGCCGCAACTGCGTCGACCGAGCCGGCGCTGATGCCGCGGGCCGCTTCGTTCAGGGTGTCTTTCGCGACTTGGCGTAGTTCGGGAGCGCCCAGCAAACTGGCCGTCACGCGGTTCTGGAAGAACGCGCCGATCGCCGCGATTCCGACGGCGATCCCGACCTGTTGGAACGTCTCGTTGATGCCGGAAGCTACACCCGCACGTTCCGGCTCGGCGACACCGATTGCCAGTGCGGCGCGGGTCGGATTGAAAATGCCCATACCGACCCCCATGACCACCATGCTGGGTACCAGCGCCGTCCAGATAGAGCTTTCGTGGGCTTGATAGGTCAGCAGCAGGCCGATGCCGAGCGCGATGCAGGAGCTTGCCATGAGAATGCGAAACGGCACTCTGCCGGTGAGCATCCCCGCGATCGCGCCGAAGGCGAAGAGCGACAAGGTCAGCGGAAGGAACCGAACGCCCGCCGAGAACGCCGAGAGGTGCATGAGGTTTTCGACGTAGTTGGTCTCCAAGAAAATGGCTGGGAGCCCGGCCCCGTTCGCCACCAAGGCGACCGCCGAGATGCCGATGAAGGTGGGGTTCCGGAAGAAGCTGAGGGGGAACATTGCTTGATCACCGCGGCGGGCCTCGATGAGAAGAAATGCGCCGAGCATGGCGGCCGACAGAGCGTACATACCGAGGAGCTCCGCACTGGTCCAACCGACGTCGTTCCCTCGAATGAGGGCGTAGACGAGCGCCGCCAACGCTACCGTGAAAGTAATCGCACCGGCCCAGTCGACGTTCCTCGCGCGGGGGTCTCGTGATTCACTGACCCGAAGCACCGTGACGAAGAGCGCGACGATCCCGATCGGAACGTTGAGGAAGAAAATCCAGCGCCAACTCAAGGCCGAGGTGAGCCCTCCTCCGATGAGGGGTCCGGATGCCACCGCGACACCGGTGACGGCTCCGAAGACTCCGAACGCGGTCGCGCGTTCTTTTCCGTGGAAAGCCTGACCCAGCAACGCCGGTCCGACCGCGAACAGGATTGCGGCTCCCGCCCCCTGAATGCCTCGACTCACGTTGAGCGCAACGGCAGTGGTCGCCAGTCCACATGCCAACGAAGAGCCCGTGAAGACGACGAGGCCGGCAAGGAACACCCGCCGTCGTCCGGTGCGATCGGCAAACGACCCGGCCGTCACCAGCAGAGCGGCAAGGGTGAGAGCGTATGCATCGAAGACCCATTGCAGCTCGGCGAAGCTCGCGTGCAAAGACGCGTGGATCTGGGGGAGGGCAATGCTGGCGACGCTGATGTCGAGCATCAGCATGAAAGTTCCGAGTGCGACGGCGAGCAGGGTCCACCATCGTGAGGCGTTGCTTGTGCTCATCGAGCTCTCCTCATCGTTGACCGTTGATCGGGCTTAGGTTTCGCGGTGTCGGCTGACAGCCGAAGGCTCCGCAAGAGTCAATAGCGAAGGGCGTACCGGATCCGGCGCAGCAGCGACGGACGCTCGCGGGTAGCGATCCAACGCTCGGCGACCATTTCGCGACTCGCCTCGATTCGTTCGTGCGCCCGCCGTATCGCCTCCGCCGGCTCCAACAGCAAGGGCAGTTCGAAGATGTCGACGATCCGACGAATCCGTTCCTCGAGGCCGCCCCGCACGATGTGATAGGGAATCCTCAGCTCGTCGAGGGTTCGCAGCAAAAGCTGGTCGGAGAGCTGCCGGTAACGCTCGGACACCGGCCGGTGACCATCACGGCGCATCTCGAATTCCACCGGCAGGTGGACGAAAGCCGTGTAGGTGCGAGCCGCGCGTTCCTTGACCACTGCGCCGTAGGCGTCGAGGTAGCGGCGCATGAAGGGCTTCGCGACCACACCGCTCAGAGCCTTGAGCGCTCGATCGAGCAACGGGGCACCGGGATTGAGACCGACCGTCATACGGACCTCTCCGTAAACCCATTCGTTGAGGACCGACCCGTCCGAGATGAAGGAGCCGTGCGTGAGCGCCGCAGCTTCGCCGTGAACGCGTTCCACCAGACGGCGCAGGCCGAGGGTGAGAAGCTCACGGGCTTCCAGGTGTTGGAACTGCTTGGTGGGGACGAGATCGAGCAATATCTCCCGGGCGGACAACGCGTCGATCCGTGGAATGCCCGTCGCGAGAGATAGTGCCTCGCTGAGAGTGGTCTTCCCCGTCGAATAGGTTCCAGAGATCGCCAACCGAAGAGGTTGGCCCTCCTGCTCGGTCATACCAACACCTGTCTTCCTGCGTCGTCAGAACTCGAGTACCCCCGGATATGGGAGTGCGCGTAGGCGGCCAGCGCCGCCAGCGCTTGGTGGGAGCAGTGACCTGCTCCGAGTCGGTGCACGAACTTCAACGGATCATCGGACACATCAGATCTCGTTTCGAATAGGAAGGGTGGCAACAGCGCCGCGGGAGAGGTATCACGCACTTGACGTGCCCGCTCCGCCAGGGTCTGCGCGCGTTGTTGCAGAGGCTCGGGTAACCAGTCCGCGAGGGGAATCTCCAGCTCGTAGAGGTCATCACCGGTTGGTCTCATCCGCTCCCGGAGCTCCGCCGGAGCGGAGGAGCGTTCCTCGGCAAGAATCGGAATTCGCGCCGGAGCATCCTCGATCACGACGAGAATCGGGTCGCCACCGGCTCGTCGGCGCAGAAGTGCCGCGCGGTCTTCGGCGGAGGGCCACACCGCATAAGGAACCCATTGAAGAGGCCCGCGTTGCTTCCACAAGAGGCGTCGGGGGCCCTCGAAGACGACGAGCACGTCGTCGCGCAGGAAGGCGGGAATGTTCGGCCTGGTCATGACGCCCCCACGAGGACCTTGGGTGCCGGCACCGTGTCGGGCAGGACGTGAGCGAGCTTGGCGCCGACCGTGAAATCGAGCAATTTGCCGTGCAATTCAGCCGTGCGCCACTGTCGGCCACCGAGCTCGACGACGTTCCTATGCCGAGTGCCAACCCGCGCCAACGCGGGGAGCTCTACGGGGTGATACGGACTCCGGCAGGACATCCAGACCGAGCGCATCCACAGTGTGTTGCTGCGATCCCGCGAGAGGTTGTCCCACGTGTACAGCAGGACCTGTGCGAGTTGTGCAAGCGCTGCGATCACTTCGATGCAGGACAGGGTGGGGTGGTACCAGCCTCCGAGTCCGTAGTCTTCACCGACCTCGATGGGAGGGGTTGCGACACGAGCTTCGACGCTTTCGCCGTCCTCGCCGATTCGAATCTCGGAGATTTCTTGTTTGCGGTGCCGATAATGAGAACCCAGGTATCGCGCGCAATCGGGTCCGAGCAGGTCGGAGCACCGCTCGGCAGCGATTTCGCGGGGCTGAGGTTTCAGCGCACCGTTGTGTTCCGTCGTCACGGCGAGCTTGATCGAGGCTACTCTGCACTCGAAGACGGTCCGGTGCGTGCCGAGAGCCCCGACCACTTCTTGGGTGTCGATGGGCCTCGCACAGACGTCGAACTCCTCCAGACGCTCGGTCGGTTGAGAACCGGCCAGCATCTTGAAGCCGCAAATCCAGGCTCGGCGCCGTTCGTCGGTGGACATGGTGGTGGCGGCGAGCAGGTACGCCTCGATCAGATCACAGGCGATCAACAAGGCGTCGATGCTGCTGAGGTGAGGAACCAGTTGCCCCGTCGCTTTGCAGGACCAGTCCGGCGGATAGTGCAGGCTCGCTCGAGCCACGATGCGCCAGTCCGTCGCTGCGTCGAGCCGCACCTCGCGGATCATGCGTTCGACCCGGCGGTAACCCTCGGCGAAGAACCGCCCACGTGAAGCCCCCAAGCAGTCGTCGATGTGCCAGTACGTCGTGTGCTGCATCTTGTCCCCCCAAAGATTCACTTTTCCTCGAACTCGGCCCAGCGCTTACCCCTCCCTCGACCATCAGCTAGGCCAACGATCGGAGACCATATCGCACTAAGATGGATATGTCAAGATATCCACCGTATGAAGCGCCTAGACTCAAGGAGCCCCATCGTACGCATCGCGCCAGGGTGACATGTGATCGAGTAGGCCTCCGAGGTGTGGCGGTTCCCGACGGTCTGCGTCGAGGCGCTGTGTCGAACGGTTAGGCTGGCCTCGGTTCTCGTCCCAGATCGTCCCCTGGAGTCAGCCGTGGCGCGCGTGGCCGTCGACGTCATGCTCAAGTCCGAGGTATTGGATCCTCAAGGCCAGGCGGTGCTCGGTGCGATCAAACGTCTCGGGCACTCACAGGTACGATCGGTGCGCCAGGGGAAGCACTTCGAGATCGAACTCGAAGGCGCGGTGGATGACGACGCCCTCGCCCTGGTACGAGAGATCGCCGCCACTCTGCTGAGCAACCCCGTGATCGAAGACTATGTCGTACGAGTCGACTGATCGAACGCTCCTCGCGCGCGACGGGGATCCTCGGATCGGGATCGTCGTCTTCCCGGGATCGCTGGACGATCGCGACGCTGCCCGGGCCGTCCGCGCCGCGGGCGCACAGCCTGTGATGCTCTGGCACAAGGCGCCCGACCTGCTCGGCGTGGACGCCGTCATTCTCCCCGGCGGTTTCTCCTACGGCGACTATCTGCGGGCCGGCGCGATCGCACGGTTCTCGCCGGTCATGGAGGCGGTCGTCGACGCCGCTCGTCGGGGCATGCCGGTGTTGGGCATCTGCAACGGCTTCCAAATCCTGTGTGAAGCCCATCTCCTGCCGGGTGCTTTGATCCGGAACGCCCATCGGCATTTCCGCTGCGTCGATCAGCCGTTGCGGGTGGAGAACACCTCCACGGCGTGGACGACCGGCTACACGAAGGGGGCCCGAATCGTCGTCCCGTCGAAGCACGGCGAAGGCCGCTACGTCGCGGACGAT
This sequence comes from Acidothermus sp., assembly GCA_023512015.1. Lineage (GTDB taxonomy): Bacteria > Actinomycetota > Actinomycetes > Acidothermales > Acidothermaceae > Acidothermus. Next base: position 77,690 of record JAIMAI010000005.1, read on the forward strand.
CGCACCCTTGCCGAGCTGGAAGCCAACGGGCGAGTCGTCGTTCGGTACCTGGAGAGGAATCCCAACGGATCGCTGCACGACATCGCCGGTATCACCAACGAGGCAGGCAACGTCGTGGGACTCATGCCGCACCCCGAGCACGCCATCGACACCCTGACCGGTCCTTCCACCGATGGTCTGGGTTTCTTCGTCAGCCTGGTTCGATCGATGGTGCCCGCATGACCGACACCGTGGAGCAGGCCGTTCGCACGGCCGATCTGGCCCTGCCGTATCGCGAGCTGGGCCTGACGGACGACGAATTCGCGCGCATCTGCGACATCCTCGGTCGCCGACCCACGTCCTGTGAGTTGGCGATGTACTCGGTCTTGTGGAGCGAACACTGCTCGTACAAATCGTCGCGCGTCCACCTCCGACAATTCGCGGAGAAGATTCCGCCGAGCGCATCGGGCATCCTGCTCGCCGGAATGGGGGCCAACGCGGGAGTCGTGGATGTCGGTGATGGTTATGCCGTCACCTTCAAGGTGGAGTCGCACAATCATCCGAGCTTCGTCGAGCCCTATCAGGGGGCGGCAACGGGTGTCGGGGGAATCGTGCGCGACATCCTGGCCATGGGAGCCCGACCGATCGCGGTGATGGATTCGTTGCGTTTCGGCCCGTTGGAAGCGGCGGACACCTCCCGGGTACTGCCCGGTGTCGTCGCCGGCATCGGCGGCTACGGGAATTGTCTCGGCCTCCCGAACATCGGAGGGGAGATCGCGTTTGACTCTTGCTACGCCGGAAATCCGCTGGTGAATGCCCTCTGCGTCGGTGTCCTTCGCCGGGACGCGATCCAACGAGCCGAAGCGGTCGGTCCCGGAAAAGCGGTTGTGCTGTTCGGCGCGCGGACCGGACGTGACGGTATCGGGGGTGCTTCGGTGTTGGCCAGCGCGACCTTCGACGAGAACGCGTCCCACCGGCGTCCGAGCGTGCAGGTCGGGGATCCTTTCACCGAGAAGCTGCTGATCGAGTGCTGCCTCGAACTGTTCGAGGCCGGCGTGGTCGACGGCATCCAGGATTTAGGCGCAGCCGGATTGAGTTGCGCGACTGCCGAACTCGCCTCCGCCGGCGGCGCCGGTATGGACGTCGAGCTCGACGCGGTTCCCTTGCGGGATGAGTCGCTCGCACCCGAAGAAATCCTGATGAGCGAGTCGCAGGAACGCATGTGCGCGATCGTGAAGCCGCAACACCTGCCGAGGTTCTTCGAGATATGTGAGAAATGGGACGTCCCGGCCACGGTCATCGGGCAGGTGACCGACACCGGCCGTTTGCGGGTGCGCTGGCACGGGGAGCTCGTGGCCGACGTACCGCCGCGAAGTCTTGCTCACGAAGGGCCGGTTTATCAGCGCCCGATGCGCGAGCCGACCGACCGCATGACGTTGCGAGCCTCCGACCCTTCCACGCTTCCGCGGCCGACCACTCCCGATGAACTCCGTAGCACCGTGTTGAAGCTCATCGCTTCTCCCGACCTGGCGGACAAGACGTGGGCCACGGAGCAGTACGACCGTTACGTCCTCGGCAACACCGTGCTTGCCATGCCCGACGACGCCGGCGTGCTCCGGCTCGCTGACGACTCGCGGCGCGGCATCGCACTTTCCCTCGATGGAAACGGTCGATTCGCCCGCCTGGATCCTTATCTCGGGGCGCAGCTCGCGCTCTGTGAGGCCTACCGAAACGTCGCCGTCACCGGAGCCAGGCCGTTGGCCGTGACGAATTGTTTGAATTTCGGTTCTCCGGAGAACCCGGAGGTGATGTGGCAGTTCGCTGAGGCGGTGCGCGGGCTCGCCGATGCGTGCGTTGCGCTCGACGTGCCGGTGACCGGAGGAAACGTGAGTTTCTACAACCAAACCGGGGACGTCCCCGTGCACCCGACTCCCGTTGTCGGTGTTCTCGGGGTCTTCGACGATGTCACGACTCGCGTGCCGATCGGGTTCCGTCATGCCGGCGAGGTCGTCGTCCTGCTCGGGGAGACGCGGGAGGAATTCGGTGGCAGCGCCTGGGCGCACGTCGTCCACGGGCATCTCGGGGGAATTCCCCCACGGGTGGATTTCGACGCCGAACGGTCGCTGGCGGCCCTGATGAACGAATTGAGTCGACGGCGATTGATCAGCTCGGCTCACGATGTATCGGACGGCGGTCTGTCCCAGGCCTTGGTGGAATCGTGTTTGCGGTGGGGGCAGGGAGTGCGGGTGCGGCTCCACGGGGATCCCTTCGTTGCGTTGTGGTCGGAATCGACGGCGCGGGCCGTCGTCAGCGTTTCCCTGCAGATGGTGGACGCCGTCGAGCAGGCAGCCGCATCCCACGGGGTGCCGTTCACACCTTTGGGCGAGGTCGGCGGCGACGCTTTTATCGTCGACGGCCTCTTCGCAATCTCACTCGATGAATTGCGCGGGGCGTGGACGTCGACCCTCCCCGCCGCCTTCGCCGATCTGTGATGTGGTCCCGGCGCTTGCTACCGCCGACCCTGGCCGCTGAGACCGAGCGACTCTGGCGAGTTGTCGTCGAGGAGCTCCGAAGTGAGCGCGCGACGGACGTGCTGGCGCACCTGCGCGACGTCGTGGTTCAGGCCGCGGCGACGTCCGGGGTGGAGCTCGCTCTCGGCGAAGACGGCGACCTCGTCGCCCGGGTACGCGCCCTGCTGACACCCCGGGTGCCGCCGACCGCCCTTGCCACGCTGGGCGCGGAGGCCGCCGTCCACCTTCTCGACGCCGGTCTAGGGGACGACGCGACCGCACGGATCGCCGTCCGCTGTCTGCTCTTCTTGTTGGCCGACAAAGCGCCGGGTGATGCTGTGGAGGTCCGTATCCCGCCGATTGCCGCGGTGCAGTGCGGAGCCGGGCCACGACACACTCGGGGCACTCCGCCCAATGTGGTGGAAACCGATCCCCGCACGTGGATCGCTCTCGCCAGTGGGAGGCTCACCTGGACCGACGCCCTCGAGGGTGGTCGGTTGCGGGCCAGCGGAGTGCGCAGCGATCTAGCGGTCCTGTTGCCGGTCGCGTGCGGATGGTCCGGCGGTCGCGGGGTCGGCGAATCAAGCCGCGTCGGGCCGTAGACTCGGAAACGAGCGCGCGAATCGGCGTCTGAAGGGATCGAATAGTGCCCGAGCCGCACGACGACGGCCGCCGAACCCTCCTGCAGCATCGTGGGCCCGCCGAGGCCTGCGGTGTCTTCGGGGTGTGGGCTCCCGGTGAGGACGTCGCCAACCTCACCTACTTCGGGCTGTACGCCCTCCAGCATCGAGGACAAGAATCCGCCGGGATCGCGGTGAGCGACGGCAGAAAAATCCTCGTCTACAAGGACATGGGTTTGGTGTCGCAGGTTTTCAACGAATCGAATCTCGCCGGCCTGCGAGGGCACATCGCGGTGGGGCACACGCGCTACTCCACCACCGGAGCCTCGGTATGGGCGAATGCGCAGCCGACGTTTCGTGCGACTCCGGTGGGCAGCATCGCCCTCGCTCACAACGGCAATCTCACTAATACCGGGGAATTGGCTCGAATCCTCGCCGGACTCAGCGAGCGCAGCGGGGAAATACCGCTCACCGTGCCACCGAGTTCGGCAACCTCGGACACCGATTTGGTCACCGCTTTGCTCGCCGCGAACCTCGAACAGAGTTTGGAGAATGCGGCGCTCACTGTGCTCCCCCAAGTGTCCGGAGCCTTCAGTTTCGTCTTCATGGACGAGACGACGCTGTACGCCGCACGTGACCCGCACGGGCTGCGTCCGCTCGCCCTCGGGAAACTCGAGCACGGCTGGGTGGTCGCGAGCGAGACCGCTGCCCTGGACATCGTCGGGGCCGCCTACGTCCGGGACATCGAGCCGGGTGAGCTCCTCGCCATCGACGAGCAAGGTCCGCGCACCGTGCGTTTTGCGGAACCGCGCCCCCGCTTCTGTGTCTTCGAGTTCGTCTACCTCGCCCGACCGGATTCCCATTTCGGAGGGCGCAACGTGCACGCGGCGCGCGTCGCCATCGGACGGCGGTTGGCTCAGGAAGCGCCGGCCGATGCGGACCTCGTCATGCCGACACCTGATTCCGGGACACCGGCGGCGATCGGTTATGCCGAGGAATCCGGAATTCCGTATGCCGCCGGATTGGTGAAAAACGCCTACGTGGGCCGGACTTTCATCCAGCCGACCCAGAGTCTTCGTCAGCTGGGCATTCGCCTGAAACTCAATCCGTTGCGCGAGGTCATCCGGGGCAAGCGGCTGGTGGTCGTCGATGATTCCATCGTGCGGGGGAATACGCAACGGGCCGTCGTCCGCATGTTGCGTGAGGCCGGAGCCACCGAGGTGCACGTACGAATCTCGTCGCCCCCGGTGAAATGGCCCTGCTTCTACGGGATCGATTTCGCCACCCGCGCGGAGCTTATCGCCAACGGCTTGGCGGTGGATGAAATCCGCCGTTCTCTCGGCGCCGATTCGCTGGGGTACGTTTCACTCGACGGACTGATCGCCGCGACCGGTATGCGCAAGGAGCACCTGTGCCGGGCTTGTTTCGACGGTGAGTACCCCACGGTCGTGCCCGACGCCCAGCTCCTTGGCCGCGGTGAGGTCGTACCCGTCCAGACACTGCTGGCCACGGTGCCCTCGGTCGGCGGCGGTTCGGCTCTGGAGCGCCCGTGACTTCCCCCGATCTCGACGATTCTGCTCGCGCGCGCCCCTTTTCGCCGCCCGCGAAGGTCTCGTATGCCGGGGCCGGTGTGGACATCGACGCCGGCGAGCGAGCCGTTGCCTTGATGCGCTCCGCAGTGGAGACGGCCACCCGCCCTGAGGTGGTCGGCGGTCTTGGCGGGTTCGCGGGACTCTTTCGATTCGACGTGAACCGCTACCGGCGTCCGCTGCTCGTGACCTCGACCGACGGGGTGGGCACCAAGGTAGCGATCGCGCAGATGCTCGACAAGCACGACACCATCGGCCGCGATCTCGTCGCGATGGTCGTGGACGACATCGCCGTTTGTGGCGCCGAGCCGCTTTTCCTCACCGACTACATCGCGTGCGGCCGGGTCGTCCCGGAACGGGTGGCCACCATCGTCGTTGGCATCGCGGCCGGCTGCCGCGAGGCCGGCTGCGCCTTGATCGGTGGCGAGACGGCGGAGCATCCCGGCCTCCTCGGCCCCGAAGAGTACGACCTTGCGGGTGCGGCAACCGGCGTCGTCGAGGAGAGCGCGCTGCTCGGCCCTCATCGGGTGCGCGAAGGCGACGCAGTGATCGCTTTGGCCTCCTCCGGCCTGCACTCGAATGGCTACTCGCTGGTCCGTCATGTGTTCTTCGACCTCGCAGGCTGGTCCGTCGAGCGCCACCTTCCCGAGCTCGGTCACACCCTCGGTGAGGAGCTGCTCACGCCGACGACGATCTACTCGCCGCACTGTGTGGAATTGGCGACCGCGGTCGACGTCCATGCCTTCGCGCACATCACCGGCGGAGGACTGGCGGGCAATCTCGACCGCGTTCTCCCTTCCGGGCTCGGGGCGCGTATCGACCGTTCGACCTGGGCACCACCGGTGATCTTCCAGCTCGTTGCCGAGGTCGGCGGCGTCGACCAGGCGGAGCTCGAGCGGACCCTCAACATGGGAGTAGGCATGGTCGCCGTCGTCGCCGAGGCGGACGCCGAGCGGGCGGTTGAGGTTCTCGCCTCTCGTGGAGTCACCGCTTGGATCGCGGGTCAGGTGTTTCCCTCGGAGCAGGGGACGATCCTCGTCGGTCGGCACGCCTCGTCGCGCTGAAATCTGATCTCTTCGGCGGATCTGATCTACTCCGCTGTCTGGGGATCAGTGGGCCGCTGTGATGGACGGACTTCGTCGGTGTCAGGAAGGTCCCGGCGATCGGTGGTCGGGGAGGTCGTCCAGCTCCTCGCCGCCATCATCGTCGGCGTCGAGGTAGTCGGCGTAGTCCTCGAACTCGTCGTGGTCATCCGCGCGCTTCGAAGCGTCCGCGCCGGCGCCGAGCAGCTCCCTGCGCAACGCTTCGAGATCGGTACGAGCGGCGGAGTACTTCAACTGACGAGCGACTTTCGCCTGCTTGGCCTTGGCTCGGCCGCGCCCCATGGCTCGACCCCCTTGTTCGGAGCAGATGCTCCACGTCGGACGACGTTTTGGTGTACCTCAAGGGTACCCGCTGCAGCTCCTCGATCGCCGTGGTGGCGGCTGGGGAGTCACGACCCGCGCCTGGAGTGATCGGAATCATTCGCAGCCCTGGATCAAGTATTGGATCATCGTACCGAGACCGAAGCGACGTCTTGATCACTGTGTCGGGCCCGGCGAGCTGAAGTGGATTTGCCGCGTGGCACACGGCGGTCCGGGAATCGAGGGGTGGATCGGCCACGTGCAATTTCAACAATGCGTGAGGTAATGGTGACGGCGTGCAATTCTTACGTCGCAAAAAGAGCGCACCAGCACCGAGAAGTTGGGACGGAGCACTGAGGCGAAGGTGGCTCTCCGCTGGACATTTGCCCGCATCTCTCGGCTGAACGGCGTATCGGGTACTAGTACCCCAAGATTGCAAGATGGTCCGGGGGGGCCATTTCGGACATCCTGGTCATCGGGCACTATTCAGCTAGGGACTCGCTGAGCCAATCACCTCTTCCGGCGATGACTCGGCCGTCCCTAGTGGGGGGCCGACGCTCGAGTCGGCTCGAGGAGTGTGAGTCGGCAAGCGTCGGCTCTGATGGGAGGAGTTCTGTGGTCAATACCCGTATGCCCGAAGCGGAATCGCTGCTCACCCCATCGGAGGTGGCAACGATGTTCCGCGTCGATCCCAAGACCGTCACCCGCTGGGCCAAGGCCGGCAAGCTGACGTCGATCAGGACCTTGGGTGGCCACCGTCGGTACCGCGAGACGGAGGTCCGCGCGCTGCTTGGGGGCATCCCACAGCAGCGAGACGGCAACTGAAGCCGTGGACTGGCTATGAGGGGCTCCGGGGTAGTCCGGAGCCCCTCATGCTGTTCCCGCACAGGGCGGTCTCAGATGAGCCGGTTACTGTGGCACCTTGAGAGCACAGCGCCTCGCTCCGGCGCCCGGCCGGCTGGAAGGACTCGACGGTGGTCGAAAGCGAGAAGTCTCCCCGTTCGCCCGAACGGGTCTCGACGAAATATGCGGCGAAGCGAGCCGCGAGCGAGCGGATCGCCGCTCAACGTGCAGCGGCGGCGCGCCGCGAACGGCGCCGCAACATTCTGGTGGTGAGCGCTTCCGTTGCCGCCGTTCTCGTCGTGGTAGCGGCGCTGGTGACCGTCGGGGTGCTCAGCAAGAAGTCCGGCGGTGCGAAGGCCAACCCCGTAGATCCGGCTCCCGCCAACGTGATCGAGGCGATCCAGGCCGCCGCAAAGCTCACCTCGACGACCCCCGATTTCACGACCATCGCCGGCCCGCCGACTGCTCTGACCGGCGCCCCGCTCACGTCGGGCGGCAAACCGGAGGTGCTCTACGTAGGAGCGGAATACTGCCCGCACTGTGCGAATACCCGCTGGCCGTTGGCGATCGCCCTGGCGCGTTTCGGTACTTTCAGCAATCTGAAAGTCACCTATTCATCGAATACCGACAGTCCCGCCCACATTCCTACTTTGTCGTTCTACCAATCGAGTTACTCCAGTCCCTACCTCGTCTTCGTCGGCAAAGAGCAAGCAGACGGTCTCGGACGTCCTCTGGAATCCTTGACCAGCAGCGAGGAGTCGCTGTTCAGCTCGATCGGCGAAAGTGGATACCCCTTCATCGACTTCGCGGGGAAGTGGGCGCAGAAAGGCGATGTCTTCGTCCCCACGCTGCTGAGCGGGATGACGATCGACGAAGTCGCCAAGGCAATGAGCGATCCTTCGACCAAACCGGGGAAAGCCATCCTGAGCGCGGCCGACGTGTACACCGCCCTCATCTGCGAGGCCACCGGCAACCAGCCGAGCAACGTGTGCAACGCTCCGGGCGTCAAAGCCGCCGCGGACGCCCTGCACGGCGGGAAGTAATCGACGGTGATGCGGGTACCCCGTTGGGCTTCACCGCTGGGCCTTCTGCTCTCCGTGGTCGGCCTCGGACTCGCCACCTATCTCACCGTCGTCCATTTCGACCAGGGCGTTCAGCTCGTCTGCTCCAGCAAAGGGGTCATCAACTGTGAGCAAGTGACGACGAGCCCGCAATCGTACGTCTTCGGAATTCCCGTGGCCGTGCTCGGGCTGGCGTATTTCGTCGGAATGATTCCGTGGCAGCTCCCACGGGCGTGGCGCTTGGCGGACCCGCGAATTCGCTGGGGTCGCCTCGCCTACTGCGCGATGGGGATCCTCTTCGTCTTCTACCTGCTGTATGCAGAGTTCATCATCATCGGCAAGATCTGCTTGTGGTGCACCGCCGTGCACGTCGTCACGTTTCTACTCTTCGCCGTGACGGGATTTGCCACCGCGCTCTCCGGTGACGACGATTACGCCGATGAGGTTCGCGCGGCGACCAGCTCACGGACCTCTGCGTAGCGGTCCCGTACCCACGGAGTGGGCTCCGCTTCATAAGTCTCGGTGGCCAGATGTGTCCACCGAGGAGGCTCGGGTTCCCCGGAAAGAACCCACGCGGCCTGACGGGCGGCGCCGTCCGCTACGTATTCCCCGGGAGCCGGGACGACGACCGGTACACCGAAAATCGCGGGTGCGATGCGGCGCACCGCCTCGCTCCGCGCTCCACCACCGATCAAGATGATCCGGTGTACTTCGACACCCTGTGACGTCAATGCCTCGAGCCCATCGGCCAATCCGCACAAGACTCCTTCGACTGCCGCCCGCGCGAGATGATCGGGTGTGGAATTCGCCAGCGTCCACCCGTGGATCGCCCCGGTTGCCTCCGGCCGATTCGGGGTGCGTTCTCCTTCGAGATAAGGGACGACGACGAGGCCCGCGCACCCCGCAGGGGCGCGCAGTGCCCGCGCGGCAAGACCCGCGGCGTCCGTGCCCAACAGTTTGGCCGTCGCGTCGAGGACTCGCGCGGCGTTGAGCGTGCAGACCAGAGGAAGGAAACGGCCGGTGGCGTCGGCGAAACCCGCGACGGTTCCGGTTGGGTCGTGGGTTCCGTGGTCGCTGACGGCGAAGACCGTCCCCGACGTGCCGATGGAGACGACGACGTCACCCGGCCCGGCAGCGACCCCAAGGGCTGCCGCCGCATTATCGCCTGCACCCGGGCCCAGGATGCGTCCTTCAGGAGTGAATCCGGCACGCTCGGTGGGGTCCAGGACCAGGGGCAGCAGTGGCCGCCGTCCGAAAGCCCGCTCCAGCAGGTCGAGACGGTATCCCTGGGACGGCGACCAGTACCCCGTGCCGCTCGCGTCGGACCGATCCGTGGCAAGCGAGGTCAGGTCGGGCGAGCCGCTTTCCTCGGGAGCGCGGAGTCGCCAGGTCAGCCAATCGTGCGGCAGACACACGGCCGCCGTACGTGCGGCATTTTCCGGTTCGCAGCGCGCCAGCCACCGCAGCTTGGTGACCGTGAACGACGCAACCGGTACCGAGCCGACCGCCTCTGCCCACGACTTCGCGCCGGCTTCGTAATCTCCGCCTCCGAGCTCCCGCACCAATTCGGCGGCATCGGGAGCCGAGCGGGTGTCGTTCCAGAGCAGTGCGGGACGGACCACCGCACCGGCTGCGTCGAGACAGACCATGCCGTGCTGCTGGGCCGCGATCGAGATTGCGGCCACGTCATCGAGGCCACCTGCGGCAGCGACCGCGGCCGAAAGGGCCTGCCACCACGCTTCGGGTTCCACCTCGGTTCCGGGGGGGTGAGGCGCGCGTCCTTCACGGACCAGGGCTCCGCTCGCCGCATCGCGGATGACCACCTTGCAAGCCTGGGTCGATGAGTCCACACCCGCGACGAGGGTCGTCGTCATCGCTGCCTACCTTTCGGCACCGGTTCGCAAGGGCGGCTCCGCACGACGGCTCAGCGGCGCGCGCCGAGCACGTGTTCGATGGCGAGTTGGTCCAGATGGGCGTATCCGTAGCCCTGTTCGGCCGCTCGCTGGAGGTCGAATTCCTCCCAGGATGCGCGATCCGCGAGCAGGTCGGCGTACGACTCGCCGGGACCGAGGGTCGGCACGGCCAATTCGGGGACCCGGCTCGCGGCGAGCGCCTGTTGCACGTCGGGATCGGCGCGGAAGGCTTTCGCCCGCTCCTTGAGCAGCAAATAGGTGCGCATGTTCGCAGCAGCGGACGCCCACACTCCTTCGATGTTCTCCGTCCGCATCGGCTTGTAGTCGAAATGGCGAGGACCGTCGTAGGCGGGGCCTCCTCCGGGGGCGCCGTTCTCCAAGAGGTCCACCAAGAAGAAAGCGCTCAACAGGTCGCCGTGGCCGAAGACGAGATCCTGGTCGTACTTCGGACCGTGCTGACCGTTCAGATCGATGTGGAAGAGTTTGCCTTGCCACAGCGCTTGTGCGATTGCGTGGACGAAATTCAGATTCGACATTTGTTCGTGGCCAACCTCAGGGTTGAGTCCCACCATGTCGGAATGTTCCAAGGTGCTGATGAAGGCGAGCGCATGGCCCACCGTCGGGAGGAGGATGTCGCCTCGCGGCTCGTTCGGCTTGGGTTCCAGGGCAAACCGGATGCCGTAGCCCTGATCCTTGACGTACTGCGCCAACGTGTCGATGGCCTCGCGATAGCGGTCCAACGCGGCCCGGATGTCCTTACCGGCGTCGATCTCGCTGCCTTCTCGGCCTCCCCAGAAGACGTAGGTCTTGGCACCCAATTCCGCGGCGAGATCGAGATTCCGCATGACCTTGCGGATGGCGAAACGACGGATCGAGCGATCGTTGGCGGTGAACGCCCCGTCCTTGAAAATCGGGTGCGTGAACAAGTTGGTGGTCATCATGGGGACGACGAGCCCGGTCTCGGCAAGGGCCGACTTGAACCGTTCGATGCATTTGTCCCGCTGTGCCTGATCACTGCCAAAAGGAATGAGGTCGTCGTCGTGGAAGGAGACACCGTAGGCCCCCAATTCCGCCAGCCGGTGGACGGCTTCGACAGGATCGAGAGGCGGGCGAGTCGCGTCTCCGAAAGGATCGCGACCCTGCCAACCCACGGTCCAGAGCCCGAAACTGAAGCGATCCGCTTTCGAAGGAGTTGGAAGTTCGACACTTTTCGAAGTTTGAGGCTCGGCGGTGAGCGTCATGGCAAACTGCCTCCTGGTCCGGATTTTGTTGA
>JAIMAI010000049.1 GCA_023512015.1 Acidothermus sp.
CTTGAGGTGCGCCCCCACCCCCAGCGCGTCGCCCGGCAGCGTCGTCGACTGCCTGGATTGGCAGCAGCGGCAGGCCTCGGGTTCGGCGTGTTTCGACGTCACCCCCACCTTCGCGTGCGTCTGGAACAACGGGGACGGTTCCTACACCGCCGCCCTCGGCTACGTCAACAATTCGCCGTACACCCTTGCGTTGCAGCCCGGGACTTACGTGAACTCCTTCTACGGCAAGCACGGCGATCCCAACAACTGGGGTCAGCCGACGCTGTATCCCCCGGGAACGTCGACCACCGCCTTCACCGTCACCTGGACGCAACAGTGGCCGTACACGATCATCTGGCAGCTGGGCAGCGGCGGCCACACGGTCGCTTTTTCTTCCTCGAGCACCCCCTGTACCAGTAAACCCGTGTCGCTGGTCGGAAGCTTCGGGGCGATCGGTGCCGCGGCGTTACTGATGATGGTCGTCTTCGGGATCGCGATGCGCCGCGCGCACCGACGAGCGCGCCTCTCCTGAGCTCCGAAATGCCGTGGAATTCGGGAAAGGGCCGAGGAATTCGGTGAAAAGACGGTATCTTCGCCAGAAATGCGTCGGCGTCCGCCGATGCTCGACGGACGCCGACATCTGGGTTCTTACGATGCCGCCGCTGAGCGGCAAATGGTCGAGCCCTATTGACCGACGCGAATTCCCGGCTCCCCGGCGCTGAACTGCAGCGGCTGGACCGCCGCCCGGCCAGCCGTCGCCTTGGTACGCCCGATCGGTATCGCGCGGCCGGACGCGCTCTCCATGACCATTGCACCGGCCAACAGCCAGGCCAGGCCTGCGGCGACGACGAAGAGCACCCCGCCTGCGCGGGTCACGTTCAGGCTCCCCGCCCAGAACCCGGCTGCGCTCAGCCCGGCCGCGGCCGTCAGCGTCCATGCGACGGCGGCGAAGCCGAGGTGGTAGATGAGCGCCGCCAAGCCGGTGAGCAACGTGATGGCACCCACGGCGAGGAACCAGAAGGCGTAACCCGTGTCCACGCTCCCAAGCGTGATCGCGGAGCTGACCCCGGTCGCCACCAGGATTTGCTGCACTCCCCAGGCCAGCCAGAAGGCCCCCCAGGTTCCGTGCAGCGCGACCGCGACGGCGTCCCGGGCGCGCAGGGCGGAGAACCCTGCGACTAGCTGGGCGAGGCCACCGAAGAGCATCACCAGTGGCCAGAGCACAGCGGGTGTCGTGTCGGATCCGTACCAGCCGGCTTGCCAGGCGCCGACCATCACGGCGGCGGCGAACAAGCCGAAGAACCCGATGATCGACGGTGCGGCCATCGGGGTCAGCGTGACGCGGGTGCGGGCCAGCCAGCCCTCCTGGTCATCGCGGTAGATGGGGCCGGTCGTCGCGTGTGTCTCGGTGCGCGGGTAGGGCTCTGCCGTCATCGGCGAGTCGCTCGCTTCCATGATCATCACCTCTCTCGATAGTGACGTCGGAGCGGCGTTTCGTCGCCCTCACTGCCGTTTTTACCCCCAATTCGGGCGGAGATCCACGTGTTTGTCGAGGGAGATCAGCGGACGGGACCGCGGTGGTCGGTCACTGAAGCGGCCACCGCGACTACGGCACGGCATCACAAGCAGAGAACCCACGACGACCAGACGCCGGCCCACCGACCGAAATGGACTGCGACCGACAGTGGCGACGATCTAACGGGGGGTTCTGCCCCTCCCAGAACGGTCGCCTCCTCGCTCAGAACGGCCGCCTCATCCCACGACGGGGAGGTCGGCCAACGCGGGCTCGGCGCACGGGCAACCCAGCTCCGCGCAGCACACGGTGACGTCGTGCGCCTCGGCCGGGACGACGCAGGCCTCCGAGAGACATTCGGTGGTGCCCGTTCCGTGGACCACCAGCGGATCATGACAGTGAGCCAGGTCGTCGGTGCACCAGCGACAGGACGTCGCCCCGGATTGCTGCGTTGCGGTTCGTTCGAGCACGTCACGACCGTAGACCGGACCACCGACAAAACCGCTGCGACGCGCCGCGCAGGTTCGATGGTTGTCCCCGTCGGCGCTCGGTGACAATGAAGGCAGTCACCGCAGCAGAAGGAGGTCGTCGTGGAGCACACCCAGCAAGACGTCGGCGCGATGATCTCGTTGACGCCCGAGCAGTATCGCAGGGCCGCTCTCGTGGTCTGCGGCCACGCACGTGATCGCGACGACGCTGCCGAGCTGCTGGATGCCCTCGGTCTGAAAGCCGCCCTTCGGTCCCACGCCGCGGCCTGAGGGCCCATCCGCCGTTACGCCGCGTGTGACGTCGCTGCACGGGCACGTTCGTGGCTTGCTCTCCACGAGGCGAGCGCTTTCGCTGAGGGAAGCCGGTCCGCCGTCCGATAAGGACCCCTAGGGAATTGGTCCGGACAACCAGGTGTGGCGGAGGTGGTCGATGTCGACCCGAGCCGCCCCTGCGGCGGAGGCCGGAGCACCGACCGACGATCTCGAGACCCTGGCGGCGTGCGCTCAGGTCCTCCCGGAACTACTCCGGACGCCGGATCAGCCGCGACTCGTCTTTCAGCCGATCATCGATCTGGGTCGGGCAGTGGTGGCCGGGTACGAGGCCCTTGCCCGCTTCGACGCCTCGATCACCGCGACTCCGGACGTGTGGTTCGCCGCCGCGGCGCAGGCGGGTGTCGGACCGGAGTTGGAACGTCGGGTTGTGCGCCGGGCGTTGCAGGCTCGCCACGCGCTCCCGGTCAATTGTTTTCTCACCATCAATGTCTCCCCGCGGGCGTTGACCAGTGCTGAGGTCATGGCTGAATTCCAGAACAGCGGTGATTTATCAGGCATCTTCGTGGAGCTGACCGAACAGCAACACATTCTCGATATCCCGACTACTCGGGACATCCTGCAGCAATTGCGCGACCACGGTGCGATGATTGCGATGGACGACGCGGGGTCTGGTTATTCCGGCCTCCAGCGACTGCTTGCGCTGCGCCCTGAATTGATGAAAATCGACCGTTCCTTGGTAAGCGGAATCGATGCCGACGAAGCCAAGAAGGCATGCGTGGAAATGCTGGGTGTGCTGGCGAACCGACTCGACGCGTGGTTGCTCGCCGAGGGTGTGGAAACCGCCGAGGAATTACGCACCCTCATCGGCCTCGACGTCCCCCTCGCGCAGGGGTTCTTGCTCGGCCGACCGGTGGAGGGGTGGTCGGATCTAGATGCCCGCACCACCGCTCGCATCCGGGTCGCGTCTCGGGAGCTCCTCGGGTCGCGCCAGCTCGTGCGGTTGGTCGAGCGGGTTCGACTCCGGCCCGCCGGTACGGAGCCGCCGCCCGATCCGGACTCCATAGCAGTTGATCTGGACGACGACGGGCGTCCGACGGCGCTGGTCTTCACCGACGGCGCGGCCTCCGTGCGCCGGGTCCCGGTCACGCTGCGGCTGCCGGTGACGACGCCGATCGCCGAGGCGGCCAAGCTCGTCCTCGACCGCCCCGTCGACCGGCGTCTCGACCCGCTGCTGTGTGTGCACGACGACGGCACGGTGGCGGGCGCCGTCCGCGTCGAACGTGTGTTTCGTTATCTGGCGGAACGCTGAGGGTCCGGCAGCGCCGGGTCCTCACTCCTCTGGGCCGTTACTTCTGGAGGACGGCTTCGATCTCCAAGTTGATGGTGACCGTGTCTCCGACGACCACACCGCCGTTGTCCAGGGCTGCGTTCCAACTCACCCCGAAGTCGTGACGGTTGATCTTCGCGGTGGCACTGAAACCGGCCCGGGTACCGCCGTAAGGGTCGGGCCCGAATCCGTTGACCTCCACGATGAGCGGGACCGGCCGGGTCACGCCGCGCAGGGTGAGCTCACCGTCGACAACGAAATGATCTCCTTCGCGGCGGATACCGGTGGACCGGTACGTCATGGTCGGGTGATGGGCGGCGTCGAGGAAGTCGCTGGAGCGCAGATGGTTGTCCCGGGTCTCGTCACCGGTAGTGATCGAAGCGACGTCGATTTCCGCCGTCACCGACGACTCCAGCGGGTTCTCCGCCGTGACGATCTGTCCGCTGAACTTGGTGAATCGGCCGCGGACTTTGCTCACCATCATGTGCCGAACGGTGAACCCGACCTCCGAATGCACCGGGTCGATGGTCCATGTGCCCGCGACGTAGCCGGGGATGATCTCAAGAGTGCTCGTTGTCATGTCTCTCCTCCTACGACGAACGCTTCCGTACAACTTGTATATAGCTCAACAGTTGAGCACTCAACGACTATTCCCGGAGAGGAATGATCCGTACGATGAGGGGCATGTCGCGACGAACCCCCGGCAGCCCCCGGCGGAAGGTACCTCCGGCCCCGGCGCCCCCGCAGGGCGAGCCGCGCTGGCTGTCGGCGGAAGAGCAGAGGGTCTGGCGGCTCTTCTTGACCGTCAACCGGTTGCTCTGGGAGAAGCTCGGCCAGCAACTGCAGCGCGACGCCGGGATGCCGCACACCTACTACGAGGTCTTGGTGCAGCTGTCCGAGGCTCCCGGTCGGCGATTGCGCATGAGTGAGCTCGCGGAACGCAGCCTTTCTTCACGTAGTGCGCTGTCTCATGCCGTCGACCGCTTGGAGGAGTGGGGATGGGTGGAGCGAGAAAACCATCCGACGGATCGTCGCGGTCAGATCGCGTGGCTCACCGACGCCGGTTTCGCGGTACTCGCGGCTGCGGCTCCCGGTCACGTAACTGCGGTGCGGAGCTATCTCTTCGATGCCCTCGATCCAAATCAGGTCCGCGAGCTCGGTGCGATCTGTGCGGCCATCGTGGACCGCTTACGCCACAGTGACCGCGCCGATGCCGCAGGGGAAAAAGGCGATGAACGGTCAGCGGGCGACGGCTCCCGCGGTCACCCATGACCGGACGATATCTCGCATCGCGAGGATTCCCACCACGTCGTTGCCGGATACCACCACGAGATGGCGAAAACCGCCCCGCACCATGGCCGACGCGGCTTGTTCCAGATCCCATTCGGGTGCGGCGTACACCAAATCCTTCGTCAAGTGGTTACTCACCATTTCGCCGTCCGGATCCTGGCCTGCCGCAACCGACTCCAGGAGATCCCGCTCGGTGATGATGCCGATGCCATTCTCCGGATCCACGACCACCGCAGCACCGACTCTGCGCTCCGCCATTCGGCGGGCGACATCGCGCAAGGTGTGATTCGGACCGACCGTTAGCACCTGAGGATTCATGGCATCGGCGACGCGCATCGGGGTCACCTCCCTTGTGACCCATCGTGGACCGTTCCCCCGCTGGACAGCAATAGCGCAACGTGAATTCGACCTCCCGCTCCGTCACGCTGCGGGCGTCCTATCGCCGTCCCCCTCGTTCAAACAGGCCAGCGCCTCGTCGTGCAACACCCCGTTCGAGCAGAGAATGCTCCCGGACGTCGGACTCGGGTCGCCGTCCACGCCGCTCACCCTGCCTCCGGCCTGCTCCACGATGACGACCAGCGCCGCGACGTCCCAGAGCGAGACTTCCGGTTCCGCCGAGAGGTCCACCGCGCCTTCAGCGACGAGCACGTGGGACCAGAAATCGCCGAACGCCCGAGTCCGCCACACCCGGCGGGTGAGCGTCTCGAAACGGTCCTGGCGTTCTCCCCAGCCGCCCAACCCGGAATAAGACAGGAAAGCCTCCGAGAGTCGCCGGATCCGGGAGACCTGATTGCGACGCCGGGGCACCCCTGGGCGTGACGTCCAACTGCCTGCGCCTTCGGCGGCCCACCACCGGGCAGCCAGTGCAGGGGCGCTGACCACCCCCACCACCGGGCAACCACCTTCGAGCAGCGCCACCAACGTCGCCCAGACCGGCACCCCGCGGACGAAATTCTTCGTCCCGTCGATGGGATCCACCACCCAGGCCCGCCCGGCCGTCACCTCCCCGCCGAACTCCTCCCCGACCAGCGCGTCCCCCGGCCGCCGCGCCTGCAGCGTGGCTCGGAGTTCGCGTTCGACGAGGCGGTCGGCGTCGCTGACCGGTGTCAAGTCCGGTTTCGTCTCGACCTGCAGGTCAGGCACACCGAACCGGGGGAGGCTGAGCGAATCGGCGAGATCGGCGAGTTCCAACGCGAGCGCCAGGTCGTCGTCCCGGGTGGGGCGGGTCGTCACTCCTCGTCCTTTCCTTCGAGGGATGCCAGCAACCGTCGCAGCGACCGCAGCCTCTCCGGCGCGGCGCGGCCGGCAGCGACCCAGGGATCGAGGGCGCATTCGTCACCCGCGTCCGCTCGATGCGTGCATCCCCGGGGGCAGTCTTCCGTCGCAGGAGCGAGATCGGGAAACGCCTCGATCACACGCCTGACGTCGAGGTGTGCCAGACCGAAGGATCGCACCCCGGGGGTGTCGACCAGCCGTCCTCCCCCGGGCAGGTCTGCAACCACCGTCGTCGTGGTCACGTGCCGACCCTTTCCGGTGACCTCGTTGACCTCACCGGTCGCCCGCCGCGCTCCGGGCACCAGCGCGTTGAACAGAGTGGACTTCCCAACTCCCGAGGCGCCGGCCAGCACGGTGAAGCGGTCGCGTAACAACTCCGGCAGGTCCGGCCCCGGTTGGCGATTGGCGGTCACCACCATCGGGAGCCCGAGGGGACGGTATATCTCGAGCAGCGGTGTGGGATCGGCGAGGTCGGCCTTGCTGAAGACGAGGATCGGGTCGAGGCCGCCGTCGAAGGCCGCGACCAGGTATCGGTCGACGAGCCGGGGCCTTGGTTCGGGATTCGCCACCGCGCAGACGATGGCGAGCTGGTCGGCGTTCGCGACGATCACTCGCTCCTCGGGGTCGGCGTCGTCGGCACTGCGGCGCAGGACCGTTCGCCGCGGTTCGATCCGCACGATGCGGGCCAGGGAATCGGGGCGCCCGGAGAGATCCCCGACGAGGGCGACCAAATCCCCGACCACGACCGGCGTCCGCCGGAGTTCCTTGGCCCGGACGGCGACCACGTCCCGCCCGTCCACCGAGCAGGTGAACCGGCCGCGATCGGCCGCGACGACCTGGCCCACTCGGGCGTCCGGATATGCCGGACGCCGTTTGGTCCGCGGCCGAGAGCTTTCGCGCCGCGAAAGAAGCTCTTCGTCGAGGTCCAGACGGCCCTTCATACGCCCCCGAGCATCGCCGTCCACAGCGTGGTGAAGGTGGGGAGGGTCTTGGCGACGGTGCCGATGTCCTCGACGACGATTCCCGGCACCGCGAGGCCGAGGAGCGCCCCGGTCGTCGCCATGCGGTGATCTCCGTAGGTGCGAAAGCGTGCACCCCGGAGCGGTCTCGGGTGGATTTCGAGCCCGTCGGGGAGTTCGGTGACCTTCCCGCCCAGCCGGTTGATCTCGGTCGCGAGGGCCGCAAGTCGGTCGGTTTCGTGGCCCCGCATATGTCCAATGCCGCGCAGTCTGGACGGCGAATCGGCGAGCGCGGCGAGGCCGACGAGGGTGGGGACGAGTTCGCTGGCATGTCGGACGTCGAGGTCGACACCGCGGATCGACCCGCTTGCGGTGACGGTGAGACCGTGCTCGGTCCACTCGCATCTGCCGCCCATTGCGGTGAGCAGGGATCGTAGCTCGTCGCCGGGCTGCGTGGTGGCTCGGGGCCAGCGGGGGACGGTGACCCGCCCTCCCGTCACCAGGGCCGCTGCGAGGAATGGCGCAGCGTTGGAGAGGTCGGGCTCGACGTCGATCACTCCACCTGAGATCGCGCCAGGTTCCACCCGCCACGTCGCCGGCTCGGTCTCGTCGACGACGACCCCGCGGTCGCGGAGCATCTGCACGGTCATCGCGATATGCGGGAGCGAGGGGAGGTTCGTCCCGACGTGGCGAACGGTGACCCCACGGTCGGTGCGCGGGCCCACAAGAAGCAGGGCCGAGATGAACTGGCTGGATGCAGAGGCGTCGAGGTCGCAGCGTCCGCCGGGGAGTCCTCCCGAGCCGTGCACCGTGACCGGCAGGCGGCCGCTTCCGTCGTCCGAGATCTCGGCACCGAGTTCGCGCAACGCCTCGATCAGCGGGCGGAGCGGGCGCTGGCGGTTACGCGGCTCGCCGTCGAGACGAACCGTGCCGGTGGCAAGCGGGGCGGCGGCCAGCACGAAGCGGGTGACCGTTCCCGCCAGCCCGCAGTCGATGTCGGCAGGACCGCGCAGCGCAGCGGGTTCGACGATCCAGCCGTCGGCGGCGGAGGAAATGGTGACGCCGAGGGCGCGGAGGGC
>JAIMAI010000050.1 GCA_023512015.1 Acidothermus sp.
ACCCTCATCGAACAATTCGGCCTGCACACGGACGCCCGCGGCAATATCGCGCGCGATGAGTCGTATGCCACCAACGTCCCCGGGGTTTTCGTCTGCGGAGACGCCGGTCGCGGTCAATCGCTCATCGTGTGGGCCATTGCCGAAGGGCGGGCCGCGGCGGCTGCCGTCGACCGCTTCTTCACCGGGGCGCCGCGGCTGCCGATGCCCATCGCACCGAGCGCTCGACCGCTGTCCTGAGGAGTTCGCCGGGGCGTGGCGTGTCGTCGACGCCGTTCTGTGCGCCGCTAGGGTTGAGCCGTGAACCGCCGCGCCAAAATCGTCTGCACTCTGGGTCCGGCGTCCGGATCGTTGGACGTCATCACTGCCTTGGTGCGGGGCGGTATGGACGTCGCCCGCCTCAACCTCAGCCATGGCAGCCATGCCGAACACGAGCAGGTGTACCGGTGGGTGCGCCAGGCCTCGGATGAGGTCGAACGTGCGGTCGGCGTCCTGGTGGATTTACAGGGTCCGAAAATCCGGTTGGGTCGTATCGCGAACGGCCCGG
Organism: Acidothermus sp.; assembly: GCA_023512015.1. GTDB lineage: Bacteria > Actinomycetota > Actinomycetes > Acidothermales > Acidothermaceae > Acidothermus. The sequence goes on from JAIMAI010000050.1 coordinate 545, forward strand.
TCACTCTGGTGGCAGGAGAAGAATTCACCATCACCACCGAGGACGTGCCGGGGAGTTCCGCCCTCGTCTCGACCACGTACGCCGGCCTACCCGGTGACGTCTATCCTGGCTTGCACATCCTCGTCGACGACGGGCGTGTCACCTTGGAAGTGCTCGAGGTCAACGGTCCACGGGTGCGTACACGGGTGGTCGAAGGCGGGGTCATTTCCGACCACAAGGGCCTCAACGTGCCGGGTGCGGCTCTGTCGGTCCCGGCCCTCAGCGAGAAGGACATCGAGGATTTGCGGTGGGCGCTTCGGGTCGGTGCGGACATGGTGGCCCTTTCGTTCGTGCGTTCGCCGTCCGACTACGACGATGTCGCCCGCATCATGGAAGAAGAAGGACGCCGTGTTCCGGTCATCGCGAAAATCGAGAAACCTCAGGCGGTCGAGCGGCTGGAGGAAATAACCGACGCCTTCGACGGCTTCATGATCGCCCGTGGTGACCTCGGCGTGGAAATGCCGATCGAACAGGTCCCGCTCGTACAAAAAAGGGTGATTGCCGCCGCGCGCCGCAAGGCGAAGCCGGTCATCGTGGCCACCCAGATGCTCGATTCGATGATGAGCGCCACTCGCCCGACCCGCGCGGAGGTCTCCGATTGTGCGAACGCGGTCCTGGACGGCGCGGACGCGTTGATGCTGTCCGGCGAAACCAGTGTCGGGGCCCATCCCGTCCTCACCGTGCAGACGATGGCGCGCATCATCGAACGTGTCGAATCCGAGGCGCTCACCGAATTACCGGCCGTCGTAGGTCAGCCGCGAACGAAAGCCGGGGCCATCGCGCACGCAGCGGTGGTTTTGGGGGCCGACCTCGAAGCCAAATACCTGGTCGCGTTCACCGAATCCGGCGACAGCGCCCGTCGTCTCGCCCGCTACCGTTCACCGATTCCGCTGCTGGCTTTCACCCCGATTCCCGCGACGCGATCGCAGCTCGCCCTCACCTGGGGTGTGGAGACATTCCTGGTCTCTCCTGTCTCGCACACCGACGAGATGGTGCGCCAAGTCGACCGGGCCTTGTTGGACCTGGAGCGGTGTCGAAGAGGCGATCTCGTCGTCGTGATTGCCGGTACCCCGCCGGGGGTCTCCGGGTCGACGAACATGCTGCGGGTCCATCGCATCGGCGACACCGTCGATGCCGAAGTTCTTCCCTGAGCGCACATCGCCGCTTTCATCAGCCGTACCCCGGGTCGGATTCGAACCGACACTGGATGGTGTTTGAGACCATTGCCTCTACCGTTGGGCTACCGGGGCGCCGGTGCCGACACGCAGCATCGAATCTACCGGCCCGCCGACCGGCTACGCTTCCTGCGTGTCAGTGGAGAACATACCGACTCCCGAGAAGATACCGACCCCCACGGAGGTCGCGGCGGCCCGCCAGGTTCGCCGTCCACGCCGCCGGGCGGTCATCGCCGAAGACGAAGCGCTGATCCGCATGGACCTCCGCGAGACGCTGGGGGAGCTCGGCTTCGACGTCGTCGGGGAGGCTTCGGACGGCGAACGGGCGGTGCAGCTCGCCGAGGAGCATCGTCCGGACATCGTCGTCCTCGACGTGAAGATGCCGGTCCTGGACGGCATCAGCGCCGCGCAGCGGATCGCCTCCCGCCGCATCGCCCCCGTCGTGATCCTCACTGCGTTCTCGCAGCGCGAACTCGTCGAGCGCGCGCGGGACGCCGGAGCGTTGGCGTACCTCGTCAAGCCGTTTACCGCTGCCGAGCTGATGCCGGCGATCGAGATCGCGATGAGTCGGCATGCCGAGGTGCTCGCCCTCGAACGCGAGGTCCAGGAGCTCACCGAGCGGCTCGAAACCCGCAAGGTCGTGGAGCGTGCCAAGGGCCTGTTGCAGGCGGCTCGCGGCTGGACGGAACCGGAGGCCTTCCGCTGGATTCAGCGGACGGCGATGGACCGCCGGGTGCCGATGCGGGTGGTCGCCGAGGAGGTTATCGCCGACCACGGCGCTTCTCCCGGCTCGTCGGCTGCCGAACCGTAGCATGACGGCCGACCGCGGCGAAGCTCGTTGGATCACGAGCAGGTTACGAACGCGGGTCCGTGTTCCTTCGGGACGCCGATCGCGGTAGCGTCCCCCCGTCAGGCCACGGCCGGACCGGGAAAGCCTCGGCCGGCGACTCACACTCAACGAGGAGTGACATGAACCAACGTCGTTTCGTGGCGGCGGTCATCCCGCTCGCCGTCGCAGGCCTGGTGCTCTCGGCCTGCTCGAGCAACAAGAACTCGGGAGGGCAGGGAGGCTCCTCCGGGGGCAAACCCGTTTTCAAGATTGGCTACGAGGGTCCGCTCTCCGGCGGCAACGCCCAGCTCGGGTTGAACATGAAGTACGCCGTCCAGCTCGCCATCAACGAAGCGAACGCGAAGGGCGACCTCCCGTTCACGCTGCAGTACACCGAAGCCGACGACCAAGGCTCGGGAGACAAGTCCCCCGCCGCCGCCCAGCAACTGATCGACGACAAGCAGGTGATCGCGGTGGTGGGCCCGGCGTTCTCCGGGGCGACCAAGGCGGCCGAGCCGAAGTTCGCGGACGCCAATCTGGCCACCGTGAGTCCATCGGCGACCTCGCCCCTGCTTGCCACGCAGGGGTGGAAGACCTTTTTCCGAGTGGTGGCCGATGACAATGCGCAGGGCCCGGCCGACGCCGACTACGCGGTGAAGAAACTCGGCATCACCAACATTTTCGCCATCGACGACGCCAGCGCCTACGGGCAGCCGCTGGAGAAGGCTTTCGAGGACGAGGCGAAGAAGAACGGCGCGCAGGTCACCCATCAGTCGGTTCCCGGAACGACCCAGTGCCAGGCCGGTTCCGGCAACACCCAGCAGTACCCCGCGGTCGCGCAAACCATCAAGGCCTCGGGTGCTCAGTTGGTCTTCTACGCCGGCTACTACTGCGACTTCGCGTTGCTGGCCAAGGCTTTGCACCAAGCCGGCTACACCGGCAAGCTCTTCTCCGACGACGGCAGCCTCGACCCCAAGTACATCGAGCAGGCCGGGGCGGACGTCGCCGAAGGCACCTACATCAGCTGCGCGTGCGCGGACCTCTCCAACGACCCGAAGGCCCAGAAGTTCGCCGCCGACTTCAAGAAGCTGGCGGGCTTCCCGATCAGCGTGTACTCGGCGGAGGCGTACGACGCGACCAACACCATCATCGCGGTGTTGAAGGAGCTCGGCGCGAGCGCCACTCGGGCCAAGGTGGTCGAGAAATTGCGCACCGTCGACTACCAGGGCATCACCAAGGAAGTGAAGTTCCAACCGAACGGCAATATCTCGGGCAACGCGGTGTACATCTACCAGGTGCAAGGAGGCAAGATCGTCTCCTTGGGTCTGGCCGGTTCCTGACGGACTCGCCCGGGTCGGGTGCTCTCGCACCCGACCCGGGCCACGCCCGAACCGAGGTGCGTCGTGTGTCTGACCAACCACTTCTGGGATTACTTCGTCCCCGGCATCGCCAACGGCTTTCTCTACGCTCTGATCGCACTGGGGTACACGCTCGTTTACGGCGTCCTGCAGCTCATCAACTTCGCGCACTCCGAGGTTTTCATGTCGGGAGGCTTCGGAGGGCTTTTCGTCATCAACTGGGCGATCGCCGACCGGCATCCGCACGGTCTGTCGTCGGTCTGGTTCGTCCTCATCGGCATCATCGCCGGGGCGGTCACCGGGGGAGTGGTCGCATTCGTGTTGGAGCGGGTTGCCTACCGGCCGCTGCGCCGTCGGCACGCGCCGAAACTTGCCTTCCTCATCAGTGCGATCGGCATGTCGTATTTCCTTTACAACCTTGCGGGCAAGGAATTCGGGCGTGACGCCCGCACGATGAAACCGCCGTTCACCGTCACGCCGTCCAAGCCGCTCTTCACGATTTTCGGTGCGTCGGTGAACCTCTACGACGCTGTCATCGCCCTCTCGGCGATTATCATGCTGGTCCTGCTCGACCGGTTGGTACAGAACACCCGGCTGGGTCAGGGAATCCGTGCGGTAGCGCAGGACGCCGATACCGCGGCCCTCATGGGTGTGAACATCGACCGGGTCATTTCGCAGACGTTCGTCATCGGCGGCCTCCTCGGCGGAGCCGCCGGTTTCCTGTTCGGGTTGGGAACCGCGGGGGTGAGTTACACCATGGGGTTCACCCCCGGCCTCAAAGCATTCACTGCGGCGGTCCTCGGCGGCATCGGAAACATCCGCGGTGCGATGTTGGGTGGCCTCCTGCTCGGCGTGGTGGAAAATCTTGCGTCGTCGTGTTTCGGGGCGAGTTGGGTGGACGTCGTCGCGTTTTACATCCTGGTCTTGGTGCTGTTGGTGCGTCCCATGGGATTGCTCGGTGAGCGACTGGGGAGGTCGGCATGACCCGACGCGATCTCCGCTCCGTTCTGATGGGGGTGCGTGCCCGGCAGCTCGGGACCGCCGTGCTCGGCGCCCTCGTCGTCGACGTCATGACCGGACCTTCCGGGAGTCTCACCGCACCGACGCGGGGTCTGACCGGCTCGTTGCTGTCGATCCGTGCGGTCATTTTCGTGGCCCTCGGAGTCGCCCTCTGGGCATTCCTGACCTTCCGCGACCGGTTGGCTACGTACACGTCCCGATGGACGGCGGCCATTGCGCCGTCCCGCCTCGTTGCCGATCGTCGCTACCGGCGGGCCGGGTACGCCGCGCTGTTGGCAGCGGCCATCGCCGTGCCGCCGTATCTATCGCAGTATTGGCAGGAAGTGGCGGTCGACCAGATCGGCGTCTACGTGCTGCTCGCACTCGGCCTCAACGTCGTGGTCGGATTCGCCGGCCTCCTCGACCTGGGGTACATCGCCTTCTATGCAATCGGTGCGTACTCGTGTGCGTATTGGACAGGTTCGCTGCCCATCCGACCGCCGCACGTCTTCAACCCGTTCGTCACCATCATCTTCGCGGTCATCGCCGCGATGATTGCCGGAGTCGTCTTGGGGTTCCCCACACTGCGGCTGCGCGGCGATTACCTTGCCATCGTCACCCTTGGGTTCGGGGAAATCATCACGATTTACGCCAACAACTTGCAGAGCGTCACCGGGGGAGCCCAAGGGCCGCCCAAGCCCATTCCGCACTTTTCGATTAACCTCTTGGGCATCCACTACCAGTGGAAAATCAGCAATTTGCCGTATTACTACCTGCTCCTTGCTTTCGTCGTCCTCATTCTCGTGCTCTTTCACAATCTGGAGAACTCGCGCGTCGGTCGAGCGTGGACGGCGATTCGCGAGGACGAGGTTGCTGCCGCCGCCAGCGGCATCAACACGTTCCGCTACAAACTCTTGGCTTTCGCCATCGGGGCATCCACTTCCGGATTCGCCGGGGTGCTCTTCGCGAGCAAGATTCAAGTCATCACCCCGCTGAGTTTCGTGTTGCAGCAGTCGATCCTGGTTCTGGTCCTGGTGATTTTCGGCGGCATGGGGTCGCTCGCGGGAGCCGTGGTCGGAGCTGCGGTCATCCAGTGGCTGCCGAACGCGCTCAAAACCTACGTCGACAAGGCGGATTTGTTCATGTACCTCGGGGCAGTGCTCGTCGTCATGATGATCTATCGCCCCCAGGGAATCATCCCCTCGCGACGGCGGTCGCGCGAATTGGCGATGGCTGAGGCAGGTCTGGTCGAGGCCGATGCCCTCACCACCGCGAGCAAGGAGGTGTGATGGCCGCCGACGCGGATGTCCTGCTCGACGTCGATGCCGTGACGCTGCGTTTCGGAGGGGTGACCAGCCTCGCGGACGTGTCGATCCGGCAACGACGGGGTGAGTTGCTCGCCGTCATCGGCCCGAACGGGGCGGGCAAGACCTCCCTCTTCAATGCGATCACCGGGGTGTATCACCCGCAGTCCGGTGACATTCGCTTCCACCCCTTCGGCGGCAAACCGGTGTCGTTGATCGGACGAAAAGTGCACGAGGTCACCAAGCTCGGCATTGCCCGGACTTTCCAGAACATCCGCCTGTTCGCGGCGCTGACCGTCTTCGAAAACGTCAAGATCGGAGTGGAGGCCCGTCAACGTACCGGCCCCATCAGTGCGATGTTGCAGCTCCCACGCCGCCGCCGAGAGGAGCGCGAAGGAGACCAGCTTGCGGTCGAGCTCCTGGAGTTCGTCGGCTTGCGCGATCGTGCGAACGATCTTGCCGCATCGCTTCCCTACGGGGCCCAGCGTCGTCTGGAGATCGCACGGGCCCTCGGTACTCGTCCTCAGCTTCTCCTTCTCGATGAGCCGGCGGCGGGCACCAACCCGGTGGAGAAGCAAGAACTAGAGACCCTCATCCGGCACATCAACACCGAGATGGGCTTGTCCATCCTGCTCATCGAACACGACATGCGGCTGGTGATGTCGTTGGCCGAGCGGGTCGTCGTCCTCAATTTCGGCAAGGTGATCGCCCAAGGTACTCCAGCGGAGGTCCAGAACGACCCCGCGGTGATCGAGGCCTATCTCGGAACGCGTGCGGCCCGCGCCGCCGAAGGAGGCCCATCGTGAGTCTCTTGGAACTCCTCGGAGTCGGTGTCCGGTACGGCGCGATCACCGCGTTGCGTGAGGTGAGCCTGCACATCGACGAAGGTGAGATCGTCACGCTGCTCGGAGCCAACGGCGCCGGCAAGACCACCACGCTTCGCACCATCTCCGGACTGCTCCGCCCCTTCGCGGGTCGGATCCTGTTCGACGGGGCACGGATCGATGGGCTTCCGCCGCACAAGATCGTCGGGTTGGGCATCGGGCACGTGCC
>JAIMAI010000051.1 GCA_023512015.1 Acidothermus sp.
GCGACGGACCGGCGCCCCCCGATGACCAGGAGCAGCAACGCGAGGATTCCGAAGCCCGCTCCGGCGAGGTCCGACGCACCCCCTTCTCTCTGCGAGCTGCTCGCATCGAGCGCGTCGATCAACGCAGAGATGGCCAGTAGCAGGACGGCGATGTTCAGGCCCGCGATCTCGGCTGCGGCGATCCAACGGGTTTCCAGCACCATCCGCCAACCGAGCTGGGCTATCGCGATCAATGCGGTTACCCAAGCGGCGAGCGCGACCCAGGTTGCGGCGATGCGCAGGGCCTCGAAGGGCCCGGAATCCGAGTGCGTCGCCAAGGCGAAGACGAGGCCGGCCAGCACGTCGGCGAGCGCGGCGATGCCGCTGGCAGCCGCAAGGATGACCATGGTCCGAGACGATGTGATCAACTCGCGCATGGCCGGTATGTTACCGGATCTTTATCGATGAGAGCCAGAGCCGCGCAACAGTTTGTGGACCGGTGTCGGTTCGTTCAAGCCTCCCGCCGACACCGCCGAAGGGATAGCCGAAGGCCGCGCACCCACGCCGAGGCTTCGCCCAGGTTTCCGAAAAGAGGGTTGCCCGATGAGCTCCGTCTCTCCCGACACCAGTCGAGCCAGCCGCCTCGACCGCATTCTTCGTGACTTGTTGCAGCAGACTCCCGGGGTCGAGGCCGCTGCCGTCGTGTCCTTCGACGGGTTGCCGATGGCTTCCGCCCTGCCCGCCGGGATGGACGAAGACCGGGTCGCGGCGATGAGTGCGGCTCTGCTCTCCCTCGCCGAACGCGCCACGCAGGGATTGGGTCGCGGCATGCTCTCCCAGGTCTACATCGAGGGGGAGCACGGCACGGTTTTCCTGGTCTCCGCTCAAGACGAAGGCGTCCTCGTGGCGGTGACCTCGGCGGGAGCCAAGGTCGGGATGATGCTCTACGAAATCCGCCTCGCCGCCGGTCAGGTAGCCGAGGTGCTGCGGGCTCCGAGCCCTCCGCCGCCTCCACCGGTCGAGACCATTCGGGAGACCCTGGCCGACTACACGGTGCGCGAGTACGGCGTCACCCTCCCGCAATCCGACGGCGCTGCCCCAGCGGCCCCCGCATCGTGGGGCGAGAGTACTCCGACGGAGACCGCATCCTCGTATCCAACTGCACAGCCGGCCGCCGCCCCGGCGGAGGAGCAGCCGGCGCCGGTGAGCTGGTCGTCGTACACCCCCTCGGGGAGCGTGCTCCCCGGTGATCGCCCTTCGTGGGGGTGATGCGCGCGACCCCTGCTTCGACCTGACCTAGCCCCATCGACCTCGACAGGACGGACGTGAAACTCGAAGGCACGCTCGACGCGTTCAGCCTTCCGGACATCTTCCAGCTCCTCAGCTTCACGAAGAAGTCCGGAGGACTCCACCTGCGGCGGTCAGGGGTGCACGGATGCGTGTACTTCGCCGACGGTGCGATCAGCGGAGCGCTGTCCGACGACGCCCGCCAGTCACTGGCCCGTCGGTTGGTCGCGGCGGCGCAGATTCCCTTGGCCGCGCTGCAGGACGCCGTCGCCCGGGCGGAAGCCGACGGCATCGGGGTCGGTCGGGCGTTGCTGGAGGCGGGCGCGGTCGACGAGACCACCCTGCGTGCGGTCGTCACCGATCAGGCGGTGGACGCCGTCTTCGACTTCCTCCGCTGGCCGGACGGCGAGTTCTCCCTCGCGGTCGACGAAATCTGCCCGGACGACGTCGGGGTGCGGCTGGCGACCGATGAGATCGTGGCCGAAGCGCGGAGCCGTTTCGACGTCTGGGAACGGGCATGCCGAGTGATCCCCTCTCCCGAGACCGTCCTCGCCATACCGGTCTGTGTGGGGGAAGAACCTCGGCTGTCGCGCGCCGAGTGGGCGCTGCTCGCCCTCGTCGATGGTCGGCGCACGGTCGCGGAGGTCGTCGCGCTCGCCGGACGCGGGGATTTCGCCGTCGTCTCGGCGCTGGCCGGGCTGGTGGAACGGCACCTGCTCGTCGTCCGCGGGGGAGCCGACGACAGCGGGGTCGAAGGCTTGTTGCGCCGCCACGACCTGCTCGCCCACCTCGAGCGGGGAGCATCCCCCGTCGCCACCGGACGCCCTTCTCCCGAAAGCGCCGAGGAGAGGGTGCTGCGGAGCGAGCCGGCGCCCGCGGCACCGGTACCGTCGCAGCCGCAGGCACCTGCCGCAGAAGGCGCCGGCACAGTGAGCTTCGAGGACGACGCCGACCTGCCAACGTCGTCGACCGTGGGCTCCGTGCTCGCTGCCGCCGCCCGCGCCGACACCTCGCCCCGCCTGATCCCGGACAGCCGCGGGCCCGTCGTCCCGCCACGACCCGAGCCCTTCCTGCCGCCCCGTCGGCCGGAATTCCCCGAAGAGGGGCCAACCCCGCGGGTGGTGGGGACTGCGGCCGCGCTCGCCCAACCCGCCGAGGCGCCACGCCCGAAGATCGAGCGCGACCCCAGCGTGAACAAGAGCTTGCTCCTCCGCCTGATCGCCGGTGTGCGGGGGCTGTGATGGCGTTGCGAACGAGAAGGGACGGCATGTGACGATCAAACGAGGACGCCGCGGCGGCTCGGCACAGGCCGTGAAGATCGTGATCACTGGTCCCTTCGCCGCCGGCAAGACCACACTGATCCGCACGATCAGTGAGATCACCGTGCTCTCCACCGAGAAGGACATCACCGACGAGACCCGGGCTCGCAAGTCCGAGACCACCGTGGCGATGGACTTCGGGCGGATCACCATCGATCACGACTTGGTGTTGTACCTGTTCGGTACGCCGGGCCAAGAGCGGTTCGACTTCATGTGGGAGATCCTCGGCGAGGGGATGCTCGGCTACGTCCTGCTCATCGACGCCGAGCGGGACGAATCACTGGAGGAGGCCGTCGGCATCCTGCGGGCGTTCCGCGCCATGGCCGCCGTACCGTTCGTCGTCGCGCTGAACCGGGCCGCCTCGGTGGACGGCGGCACCGAGAGCCGGGTGCGCGACGTCCTCGACCTCGACGAGCGGGTCCCGGTGGTGGCGTGCAACGCCCTCGACCGCGAGTCGGTCAAGAACGTCCTCCTCGCCCTCCTGTACGCCGTGGTCGATTCGTTGGACGACGTCGCAGCAGCGCAAGCCTGACCATGAAGCAACTCGGCGACATCCTGCTGGAAGGCGGGTTGGTCACCCGCGAACAGCTGGCGGCTGCCTACGCCGAACACCAGCGCAACGGCCGCAGCCTCGGCCGCGTCCTGGTCGACCAGGGCGTGCTGACCGAGAGCCAACTGGTGGCCGCGCTCGCCACCCAGATCGGGCTGCGTTTCGTCGACCTCACCGAGATCGCTATCGACGGTTCGGCCGTTTCTCGGGTGCCGGAGGCGGTGTGCCGGCGGTACAACGCTTTGCCGATCGGCTACGAGGACGGCAAGCTCGTCGTCGCGATGGCCGACCCGGCCAACGTCTTCGCCATCGACGACATCCGCTCCCTGACGGGGTTGGACGTCAAACCGGTGGTTGCCACCCGCGCCGACGTGCTGACCGCCATCAACCGCTATCACCGCGCCGACGAAGAGCTGGACGACCTCACCAGTTCCCTCGCGGCCGAAGAGGCCGACGAACTGGCCAGCCTCGACGAGGTCGTCGAAGACGCTCCGATCGTCAAGTTCGTCAACCTGCTCATCACCCAGGCCGTACAGGACCGGGCCTCTGACATCCACATCGAGCCGACCGAGCGGGATCTGCGGGTGCGGTTCCGCATCGACGGAGTGCTGCACGAGGTGATGCGTTCACCCCGCAACATCCAGTCGGGAGTGATCAGCCGACTGAAAATCATGGCGGAAATGAACATCGCGGAACGCCGGCTGCCCCAGGACGGGCGGATGTCGGTCTCGGTCAACGGCAAGAAAGTCGACCTGCGGGTGGCGTCGTTGCCCACCGTGTGGGGCGAGAAGGTCGTCATGCGGATCCTCGACAATTCGACGGCCATGCTCAACCTCGCGGATTTGGGTTTCGCCGAGGACAACTACGCGCGGTATTCCGCGAGTTTCACCAAGCCGTACGGCATGATCCTGGTCACCGGACCCACCGGATCGGGGAAATCCACCACCCTCTATGCGACGATCAACATCGTCTCCTCGCCCGAGAAGAACGTCATCACCGTCGAGGATCCGGTGGAATACCGACTGCCGGGCATCAACCAAATCCAGACGAACGTGAAGGCCGGCCTCACCTTCGCCTCGGCGTTGCGTACGATCCTGCGGGCCGACCCGGACATCGTGCTCATCGGAGAAATTCGCGACCACGAGACCGCGCAAATCGCCATCGAGGCAGCCCTCACCGGACACCTCGTGTTCTCGACCCTGCACACCAACGACGCGCCCAGCGCGGTGAACCGACTCATCGAGATGGGGATCGAACCCTTCCTCGTCGGCTCCGCGCTGGACTGTGTGCTGGCCCAGCGGCTGGCCCGTCGCCTCTGCCAGAAATGCCGCGAGCCGTACACGCCGACCCCGCAAGCCCTTCGCGAAGCGCGTTTCCCGTGGCGGGACGGCGACCCGCTCCCGACGTTGTATCGAGCCGTCGGGTGTGCCGCATGCTCGAAAACCGGCTACAAAGGCCGGGTCGCCCTCCACGAGGTGATGACCGTGACCGAGGAGATCGAGCGGCTTGCCGTGGAACGCGCCTCGGCCGAAGCGATCGGCCGGGTGGCCCGGGAGCAGGGGATGGTCACGCTGCGCGAGGACGGTCTGCGCAAGGTAGCTCAAGGCATCACGACCCTGGAGGAAATCTTCCGCGTGGTGGTGTGAGCAGCCCCGGGGGGACCGTTCGTGCTCAAGCGCGCCGCTCCGCCGTCCGATGCCTGCAGGAGACCGTCCCATCAATAGGTGCGCGTTGCGCCGAAAGGGGTCGCTGCATGGAGCCCTTCGGTTTCTTCACCGACCCGGACGCCGACCGGGTGCCGTCCGAAGCCGCGGAGGGGAGGCCGTCGGGTCCGCCGTCCGGGGGGGTGGCCGGTCAACCGACGCAGCCTCAGGCGCCCGGTGCGGGCGGATACGACCCGCTGTTCGACCCGCTTCCTCCGCCCGGCCTCGCGCCCGCCTTGGCACCGCTCTCTTCGGCTCCCGCCGCTGCACCTCCGGTTGCACCACCTCCGGGGGCGGCGCGTCCCGCGTCCGCGGTCGTCGCACCGCCGGGGTTCGCCGATCCGGTCGCTCCTTCAGCCGCTCCCGCCGCGGCGCCGTCCGCGCCGGCTCCTGCGCCGGCGCCGGCGCTGCAGCCGCTTGGGGCTCCTCCCGCTGTGCCGGGTCCGTCGGGAATTCCGGGAACCAGCGGCCTTGCGGTGCAGGCCCCCCAGGGGGAGGCGTTCCCCACGGTAGGAACGGGGATGGAACAGCCGCGCCTGTTGGACGGCGTGACGCTCACCGACATGCTGATCCGCGTCCTGGAAGCCGGTGCCTCCGACCTGCACTTGACCGCCGGAGCGCGCCCGACGATGCGCATCAACGGGAGCTTGACTCCCATGGAGGACCTGCCGGTGCTCACCCCACCGGTGATCCACCAGATGATGTACGAAATCCTGACCCAGCGCCAACGGGAACGTTTCGAGGAGGAACTCGAACTCGATTTCGCCTACGCGGTTCCGGGTCGCGCCCGGTTCCGCGTCAACCTGTACCGGCAGCGCGAGGCCCTCGGCGCGGCGTTCCGACTCATCCCGTTCGAGATCAAGAAACTCGAGGATCTGGGAATTCCACCCGCGGTCGCGAATTTCGCCATGCTGCCGCGGGGTTTCGTGTTGGTGACCGGACCGACCGGATCCGGTAAGTCCACGACCCTGGCGGCCATCATCGACATCGCCAACCGCCAGCGGCGCGACCACATCATGACGGTCGAGGACCCCATCGAATTCCTGCACACCCACAAGTCGTGTCTGGTGAACCAGCGTGAGGTCGGAGACGATACCCACTCGTTCGCCAACGCGCTCAAACACGTGCTCCGTCAAGACCCCGACATCATCCTGGTCGGTGAGATGCGCGACCTGGAGACGATTTCGGTCGCCCTCACCGCCGCGGAGACCGGTCACCTCGTGCTCGCCACCCTGCACACCCAGGACGCCGCGCAGACCATCGACCGCATCATCGACGTCTTCCCTCCCCACCAGCAGCAGCAAATCCGGGTGCAGCTCGCCGGATCACTGCAGGGCATCGTCGCGCAGACCCTGTGCAAGACCGCCGACGGCAGAGCACGGGTCGTGGCGACCGAGGTCTTGGTCGCCACCCCCGCGATCCGCAACCTCATTCGGGAAGGCAAGACCCACCAGATTTATTCGGCGCTGCAGGCCGGGGCGAAGTACGGAATGCACACCATGGACCAGAGCCTCGCCGAACTCGTGAAGAGCGGAAAGATTTCCTACGACACCGGGCTGGAGAAGTGTCACCACGTCGAGGACTTCAACCGTCTGGTCGGACGAGCGTGAGAAGGACGCCACGATGACTGCGACATATCAGTACTCTGTTCGGGACCGTTCCGGGAAGCTGCTCAGCGGCACCCTTGCCGCCGACAGTGAGGCTGCGGTCGCCCAACGGCTTCGAGCCATGGGTTTCGCGCCGATCAGCATCACGGCCGCCAACGCCGGACTCAAGAAGGAAATCACCATTCCCGGGTTCGGCAACCGGGTGAAGATGAAGGACCTGGCGGTGATGTCCCGCCAGTTCGCTACGATGATCAACTCTGGTCTGTCGCTGTTGCGGGCGCTCACCATTCTGCGCGAACAGACGCCGAGCAAGGCGCTGCAGAAGGTGCTCACCGAGGTGCGCAACGACGTCGAGACGGGAAGTGCGCTCTCTGCGGCCATGGCCAAACACCCGAAGGCCTTCCCGCTCCTCATGGTCAACATGATCAAGGCTGGTGAGGTCGGGGGCTTCCTCGATTCGGTGCTGTTGGAAATCGCCGCCAACTACGAGGCCGAGGTCAAGCTCCGCAGCAAAGTGAAGTCGGCGATGACCTACCCGGTGGTGGTGCTGTGCATTTCCCTCCTCGCGGTGCTCGGCATGCTCGTCTTCGTCGTCCCGGTCTTCGCGAAGATGTTCAAGCAGCTCGGCGGTAAACTGCCCGCCCC
>JAIMAI010000052.1 GCA_023512015.1 Acidothermus sp.
CTCGCAACAGCTGAGGTTACGAACGAGCTGACCGACCACGCATCACTGCTGCGTGGAGGCGCACACCGGCGACGAACTACCCGCCCCGATCGAGCCGAGTGCCGTCGTTCTCAGTCACGGCACCTGCTACGCTACGTCAGCATCGATCACTGATCGTTGGCGCCGGAAGCGATATGGAGATCAATCAGATGTCGACAGCAACTGCTTCGCGCCGCTTCGTCGGTGGAACGGCAACGCCGTCGGTTCTTCCCGTGACGAACGGATCGCCGCAACGTAGAACACTCTCAGCTGATTCGTACGTCGCACGTCGGCGCATCTACCGCTGATCGAAGGATTTCCGTCACCGATGCTCAGTGCGAAGAATATAGCGCTGTCCTTCGGAGCGACTCCGGCCCTGCGAGGCGTCGACTTCGAACTACGGTCCGGTGAATGCGTCACGGTCGTGGGTCCGAGTGGTTCCGGAAAAAGCACACTGCTGTTCTGTCTTGCCGGTATCCTCACCCCAGACCGCGGCGAAGTCACTTGGCAGGGTAAGCCGCTCAGTCGCCTGGACGACGAAACCCGCGCGGCCATTCGGCTCAGGGATTTCGGCATCGTCCTGCAATTCGCCAGACTGGTGCCGGAACTCAGCTTGCTGGAAAACGTCATGCTCCCTCTTCTCCTCACGGGGGCCCGCCGACGCGAGGCGGCACGAAGAGCGCTCCACCTCCTGGAGCGGCTGGGCGTGGCAACACATGCGGATCGGCGGCCCGCTCAGGTATCCGGTGGTCAGGCTCAGCGGGCCGCCATCGCTCGAGCCGTCGTCCATGAGCCGACTGTCGTGTTCGCCGACGAGCCCACCGGCGCGTTGGATCGGCAAACCGGCGACGTCGCTTTGCGTATGCTCTTCGAACTGGTGGAGGAATCCGGAAGTAGCCTCGTCATGGTGACCCACGACGAGCGGCTGGCGACCCGCGCCACAAGGGTGATACGGCTCGCCGACGGCCGAGCCGATCCGACCGAACCATGAGCACGCGGCCAGCGCGGAGGCGGCACACTCTGCCGCTCCGCACCGAATTCCGGTTGCTTCGCGGCACGACGGAGACGGATCGCAGACGCCTCGTGGCCCTGACGTGTGTGGCGGCACTCATCGGTTTCGCTCTCACAATCGCGATCGGACTGTTGCAAGGGTCGAGCGAACGTCAGCAGCGACAACGTGCGACGCTGCCCAGGCCATCGAGCAGTGCCGCATCGACCTTCCACGCCCGCATTCGAACGCTCTCTTTTCACGGCGAGCAGTGGCGCACGATCCTTCTGCAGACCGACGACCGCGGTACACCCCCGCCACCGCCGGGCGTCCGCAGATTTCCGCGTCCCGGGGAAACCTGGGTATCGCCGGCCCTCCTCGCCTTGATTCGTCGTGATGGCGATGCGCGCTCGAGAATTTCCGGGCAACTCACTGGAGTCATCGGCCGAGAGGGATTGGAAGCACCGGGACAGCTTCTCGAGTACGTGGGGGTTCCCGCTCCCTTGCCGGGAGGCTACGCGGCCGACTCGTGGGGAAGCCCCTTCGACGACGCAACTGTGGTCCCTCGCTCAGGACTCCTCCTGACCATGGGTTTATTCGTCGGCCTCCCGACGCTGCTGTTGTTCTCGGTGGCAAGCCGAGCCAACGTGCAGCTCCGACGACAACGCACCGCGGCATTGCGGCTCATCGGGGCCTCGGCCGACGTCCTCACACGAACCGCCGCCCTGGAAGCAGCGGTGACGGCAGCCGTCGGATCGACCATCGGAATCCTCGCCGCGTGGGCGGTTCTGCCACAGGTGTCCCGTCGCGGCACGTTCGGCCTTCGCTGGTGGTTTGCCGGTATTTCCGTTCCGGCAACGGTAATCGTCATCGTCGGCACCGCCTGGGCATTCGCCCGCGCGGCCCGATGGCAGACCACACGATTGGTCCGTCACGCTCAAGAAATCACCGACAACGCGGAGCCGCGTCCTCGGCTGTGGTGGGTGCCTATCGGACTCACGGCATTCGCCATACAACTCATTCTCATCGGGATATCGTCGGCACGACCCGACCAAGTTCTCAACGCTCCCCCCACGACCGGCCTCATGCTGCTCGCCGACGGCTGCGCCCTCCTGGGAACCCTCGGAACCATGCCTTGGCTGGTCGGCAAGGCGGCCCACTTCCTCCGCAGCCGCGTGACACAATCCCACCTGCTCGTAGCCGCCGCCCGTGCCTCATTCCGACCGGACGACGCGGTGCGCAGCAGTGCGGGGCTTTTCCTCCTCATCACCGTCGGCATGGCCGGTCTCGGGGTGCTGACTGATTTCCGCGCCCAGCAACACGCCGATTCCGGCATGCATCCGATAGCGCTGCCGCTCGCCTCTTCGGCCGGGGGTCCATCCACGTGGACGAGAGCGGCAGCGCTCACCGAAGGCCACCCCTGGCTCCTCGTGCCACTCGACGACGTGCCCGCAGGCCGACCACCCGAGGCCGTGTTGGTGGCCGACTGCGCAACCCTCGCTACCCGAGCCCTTCCCCTTTCGTTCCCGCCGGGTGAGAAATGCCGGGATCACACGCTGTACCGCGTAGCCGGAAACACGACGCCAGGAATACAGACCGATGATCAAAGCGTGGTGTCGTTCGGCGTACCCTCGGGAACCGTCTCTTTCACCGATCCCGGGACAATTCCCGACGGAGTGATAGCACTGCGCACTGATCGGCCGACGCTATGGGCAGCACATGCGCGTCGCGGGGTGCTCGTCTTCGCCGTCCCGAGTGGGCCCAGTGAGGAGCACCTCATCAGTTCGCTTCTCGCCATCGACCCAGAATTCGATCCGGGTGATGAAGTCACCGACTTCGTGAGCTACTACCAATTCCCGGTGATCGAAAGGCTTCTGGAGTGGTCCGTAGCCATGGGGCTGCTCATCGTCGGAGCGGCTTACGCCCTCGCGACGTACGAATCCGTCCACCGACGACGCAACGAGGACGCCGGTCTGCGGCTGCTCGGTGCGAGCCGCCGAACCCTGAGACGAGCGACATCGGCCGAAAGTCTCGGCGTCTGCGCAATAGCAGCAGTCCTGGCCGCGGTCGTCGGCTGGGCTACCGGGCGAAGTTACCTGGCGGTAGGCGGAGACCACGTGCTGTTCCTCAGAAGCATCCTGGTGGCGGCAGCGGGGTTCGCCCTCACCGCGCTCGGCGTGACGCTCAGCGTGATTCTCAGCATCCGCCGGCCGCAGGCCTTGGAGGCCGAACGCCGCGAGTAGTCGCGAGACACGGCCCGGCACGCGCGACCGCGTATCCTGACGGCGTGATGACATCGGTGGCACGCAACTGGGCAGGCAATCTCACCTTCCAGCCACGGCACATCGGCTGCCCGCGGAATCTCGAAGAATTGGTCGAACTGGTCGAGCGATCCGAGCACTGCCGAGTGCTGGGAACCGGGCATTCGTTCAACGCGATCGCCGACTGCGACGACACCCTCATCTCGCTGCACGACATGCCCACCGCCGTCTCGATCGACTCCGGACGTGCCACCATCACCGGAATGGTCCGCTACGGCGATCTGGCGATCCGCTTGCACCAAGCCGGCTGGGCAGTGGAGAACCTGGGCTCGCTCCCGCACATTTCCGTCGCCGGCGCGTGTGCGACCGCGACCCACGGTTCCGGCGATGCCCACGGCGTGCTCACGACGGCGATTGCCTCCATCACCTTCGTGGACGGCACCGGACGAGTCGTGTGTTTCGACCGGGCCCATCCGGATTTCGCTGGAGCCGGCGTTCACCTGGGAGCGCTTGGTGTGGTCAGCGAACTCGTTCTCGAACTGGTGCCAACTTTCGAAGTCAGGCAGTGGGTGTACGAAGGCGTCCCCTTCACGGAGGTCGCCCAGCACTTCGACGAGATAACCTCCAGCGGTTACAGCGTGAGTCTGTTCACCACGTGGGATCCGCCGGTGATGCGGCAGGTGTGGGTCAAGGAGCGGGTGGACGGCGACCAGCCTCCCGCTCCCGGGCGGCGCTGGGGAGGCTCGCTTGCCGACGGACCGCGTAACCCCGTTCCCGGAATGCCCGCCCAGAATTGCACTCCCCAGCAGGGACAGCCGGGGCCGTGGCACGAGCGTCTTCCGCATTTCCGGCTCGACTTCACTCCGAGCGCCGGGGAAGAGCTGCAGACCGAATACTTCGTGCCACGACCTCTGGCGCTCGATGCGATGAAAGCCTTGGCACGGATCGGGAAGCGGATAGCGTCCGTCGTCCAGATCAGCGAGATTCGGACGGTGAAAGGCGACGACTTCTGGCTCAGTCCCGCCTACCAGCGCGATTCCGTCGCCCTCCATTTCACGTGGATCGCCGATGAAGCTGCCGTGCTTCCCGTCGTCGCGGAGGTGGAGGAGGTCCTCCGACCTTTCGAGCCGAGGCCGCATTGGGGAAAGATTTTCACCATGCCCGCAGCCGAGTTGCGTGCCCGCTATCCGCGGTTCGACGATTTCGTCGCCCTGACCGAAAGGTACGATCCGCAACGCAAATTCGTCAACGCCTTCCTGGCTCCGCTCCTGCTCCGCTGATCAGCGGTGAACTGTTCGCTCTTCGCCGTTTCGCCGACCGACAACGGTCGGAGCATTCGACGCTCACGAACAGGCCATTTGACGCTCACGGATAGACGTAGTCTCCCTGTCGGCCATGCACCTGCGCCGCGTGCTCGCGAAAGATGGGCTGCAGCGACCGATATGCGGACAACCAGGAATCGACCGGTGGGGTCACCTCGACCTGAGCCGCCCCGACGTCGACGAGCTTGAGCGGAGCCTCTCCGGTCGCCGAACGCGCCAGGAGCGCGGCGCCGACCGCGACGATCTCCGGGGTGCGAATACGTCGGATGGCGCGACCGAAAATACTCGCCTTGAGTTGCATCCAGAAGGTCACTCCGCTTCCACCCCCGATACACACGACGTCCGCTTCGGCGCCGGCACCGACGAGCGCCGCCAAGGCGTCGTCCGCAGCAAGCGACCAACCTTCCATCGCCGCCCGAAGAAAGTGCGCGGCGCGATGCTCCAGACGGTGACCGAAGAACGCGCCACCGGCGGTGCCGCGAATGCGCGGCGGCACGTACAGCAGGCCCTCCGCCCCGGCAGGCAGCACACCGGCTTCGCGATCCAACTCGGCGAGCACTCGTTCGTCTCTTCCGCCGAGGATTCGACGGATACCACTGACTCCGGCGCCCGATTGGAGGGCCGCGATCGCGATGAGTTGGTCGGGTGCCGTGCCCAACCCGAAGTCGATGCCCCGATCGAAAGACGTGCTACGGAATTGTTCGGTGCTCACCGGGGCCAGCAACGCTTCCGCCGTCCCCATGGAATCGAGTACACGCCCGGCCTCGGTCACCGCGGCGGCGTAAGCCCCCACGATGTGGTCGAGACCCGTTGCGACGACGGGGATGTCGCGCGCCGCAACCAACCCGGGAATCGCGTCGGCACGCAGCGTCCCCACGATCCCACCGCCCACGACGAGCCGGGGCAGGCTTTCACTCCCGCGGGGAAGGACTTCGGAGACCCAATCCTCGCGCCAGGAACCGCCGATCAAATCGAAGAGGGCGGTCCTGCTGGCGTGGCCGTAGCTCATTCCCCGCCGGCCCGTCCATTTCCAGGTGACGTAATCGCCGATCCCTAGCCAGACCGCAGTTTGCTTCCACACCGTCGGCCGCGACGATTTGAGCCACAAAAGTTTGAACACGGTCAAACCGAGATCCGGGTGCAAGCCCGTGACCGCGAACAATTCCTCGGGCGGATGTCGACGTAGCCAGTCGTCGGCGAGCGGAGAGGGACGGCGCTCGAACCACGCGATCGCCGGGTACAACACCTCACCGCCCCGCCCGATCGGTACCCCTTCCTCACCGACGCTGGTTACGCCGATCGCCTGCACGACGGTCGGGACGCGAGCAGCTGCCTGAGCGCGGCAGATGACGGACTCCGCCGCCAGCCGAATTTCTTCCGGATCGTGACAAGGGCCGACGCCGTCGGTGCTCACCGGAGTGTCGGTCTTGGCGAGTCCGAGGACCGAACCGTCTCCTCCGACGAGCACGCACTTGATGTGGGTGGTACCGATGTCCAGCCCGCACCAGACGGGTTCGCCGTTAGGCGACACTCGCCAGCCCTTCCAATGCCGCCGCTGCGCTGAGCCGGCCGTGGACGACGTCCACCAACGCTTTCATCACCGCGGTCCGCTCCGCCGGCGGCCGCTGCCAGACCTGCCGCCCGATGACGATCCCCGAAGCTCCGGCCCGCAGCGCTTCGTCGACGACTCCCAACAGTTCGGCCACCGTCGATACCCGCGGCCCGCCGAGAATGACGACGGGCAGCCGGGACTCGGCCACGAGATCCGCGAGCACCTGCGGGTCACCCGGATACGCCACTTTCAAGATGTCGGCCCCCAATTCCGTGGCAATACGCGCGGCCTCGACCATCAGCTCCGCGGAACGCGCGGCGTCCTTCTCCCGCAGGGTCAGGGGTTCCACCATCACCGGCATATCCCAGCGAGCGGCTTCTTCGATGACCGACGCGATGCGTTGCACGGTGGCGGTCCGTTGCGCGCTCGGGAAATCCCATGCCATGAGGAGTTTGACCGCATCGACGCCGAGGCGCGCGGCCTGTCGGACCGACGTCACCAGCGTCGCGGCGGCGGCGTCGGTCTCGCCGTCGCGAAACAAGGTATCGACGGTGAGGAGCCGTGCGGGACTGCCTCGTTCGGCGAAGAGGGACGCCGTCGCGCGCGCGAGTCCGGCGGACATCAGCAGACCGTCACAACCGGCCTCGATCGCCGTGCTGGTCATCGCGACCGGGTCCTCCAGGCCGGCGATTCGTCCGAGCATGAGCCCGTGATCGACGGGCAGCACCATGGTCCGGCCGTCGCGTCCGAAAATTCGCCCGAGCCGATATGTCGAACCTGCTCCCACTACGACTCCCTTCTCTTCCCGCCGCAGCCGCCTTCGCGCC
>JAIMAI010000053.1 GCA_023512015.1 Acidothermus sp.
CGATTCGCGGCACGCAACCGTGCTGCAGTCAAAGGATTATCGTACCGTCGCCGAACCCTCAGAATTCTCTCAGGAGCGGCGCGAAACCGCCTTCTTAGAATTCCTCATGTGGTGGGCGTGATACGTCGGCGGTGTTCGGTGACATGCAGGGCTATCGGCAATTTCTTCGCCCACTGTGTGAAAAAGCTCACGCCGAGTGGCCGCGTCACGAACGACCAACGCTGGTGGGTCTTCGGCGCCGTCCTCGTCGCATATGCGATCCTCACGGTCGCCGTCGTCGTAGGCTCCCCCCTCGACTCCCTCGACCACCGCGCGGCCACTATGGATCTCGCACGGCATTGGCCGGATGCCAAACCGTGGGTGTTGCGTTACGTCACGCTCGGGCAGCGTGCGCCGTCTGCACTCGCCGCGGGTCTCATCGTCGCCTTCCTTTCGTGGAGGCGGCGTACGCCCCGCCCCCTCGTCATGCTGGCCACCGCTCTCCTGCTGCTCAACGTCTCCGTCGGGGCGGTGAAAATCTCCATCGGCCGACTGGGTCCGCTCATCACGACTCATCCGCGTGCCGTTTTCGAAGGCGGTGACATCTTCCCTTCCGGGCACACGTCCAACGCGGTCGTCGTCTTCGGCGTGCTTGCCCTGCTGACCACCGCTCGGTACCGGCGGGTCGCCATTGCCCTCGCGGTGTTCTTCGCGACCACCATCGGGCTCAGCACGGTTTTCCTCGACACCCACTGGGTCACCGACGTCCTCGGTGGCTGGCTTGCGGGAGCGCTGATCCTCCTGATTCTCCCGGAGGCCACCGATATCGCCATGCGAGCTGTCATCTGGTGCGCCGCGAGGTGGCGGACCTGGCGCTTCTTCCGCCGTCTCCCACGCGCGGGGGAGTGGCACGACGCCCCGCCGCGACGGCGTCAACTCGCCGAGAAATAGCTGCAGCAAAAAGAAATGACAGTCTTCCAGTGACCTTACCGGCGCGGTAGGGTCGACCATCATGAGAGGACGTCGCCACGTCGAATCTCCTGCCGACGACGCGGCCGGCCTTGCGGCGGTGGCCCGCTCGGCCTCGATCACGTTCCGCGAGGCCGGTGTCGTGCGGGGTGGGCGTGCGCTGCTCGCCGTCAATCAGCGCGGGGGATTCGAATGCCCAAGTTGTGCCTGGCCGGATCCCGATCCGCGGCATCGCGCGGAATTCTGCGAAGAAGGAGCGAAAGCGGTGGCGTGGGAAGCCACCCGGCGCTCGATCGGAAGCGTCTTCTTCGCAGCACATTCCATCGACGCGCTGCTGCAGCACGACGACCATTGGCTGGAATCCCAGGGGCGGATCGCCGAACCTCTGATCGCCGAACCGGACGACGACCACTACCGGCCGATCACCTGGGACGACGCCTACGACCGCATCGCAGGCGCCCTTGGAGATCTCGAAGACCCCGACCAGGCCGTCTTCTACACCAGCGGACGGACCAGCAACGAAGCAGCGTTTCTCTACCAATTGCTCGCCCGAAGGCTCGGCACGAACAATCTGCCGGACTGTTCGAACATGTGCCATGAGTCCAGCGGCGTGGCGCTCACCCAGACCCTCGGGGTGGGCAAGGGGTCGGTGAGCCTGGAAGACATCGCTTCTTACGCGGATCTCATCGTGCTCGTCGGTCAGAACCCCGGAACCAACCACCCGCGGATGCTCACCACCCTCGAACGGGCGAAAGACCGCGGAGCACGGATCGTGGCCATCAATCCCCTCCCCGAAGCGGGATTACGACGTTTCCGTAATCCCCAACGTGTCCGGGGGATCGTCGGTCGGGGCACGCCGATCGCGGATCTCTTCCTCCCGGTACGCGTCGGAGGGGACCTCGCCTTGTTCCAATGGGTGAATCGAACCCTCGTCGAGCGCGACGAACGCAGCGGGGGCAGGGTTCTCGACCACGAGTTCATCGACCGATACTGTTCCGGTTTCGCGGAGGCAGCCGCTCATTGGCGGCGCCTCGATCCCACCAACCTCGCCGAACAGTGCGGCCTCGACGAACACCTCGTCCGACGATTCGTCGACCTGGTGGTGGCGGCCCGAGCGGTCACCCTGTGCTGGGCCATGGGTATCACACAACACCGTAACGCCGTCCCGACGATCCGCGAGTTCGTGAATTTCCTCCTGCTGCGAGGAAATCTCGGGCGGCCCGGTGCGGGCGCATGTCCGGTACGCGGGCACAGCAACGTGCAGGGTGACCGAACCATGGGCATCACCCACCGGCCGACCGAAGAATTCCTGGCCCGACTGGAAGACGAATTCGGCGTAACGATGCCCCGGCGTCCAGGACTGGACGTCGTCGAGGCCATCAAGGCGATGGAGGAAGGAAGAATTCGTTTCTTCATGGGGATGGGAGGAAATTTCGTTCTCGCGGCCCCGGACACGAAGCGAACCGCGCGCGCTTTGTCGCGGTGCGACCTGACCGTTCACGTCGCCACCAAGCTGAACCGCACCCACTTACAGCGGGGCCGCACCAGTCTTCTGCTCCCCGCCCTCGCCCGAAGCGACCGCGACGAGATCGATGGCGTCCAGCAGGCCGTCACGGTGGAGGACTCGATGGGGGTCATCCACCTCTCCACCGGCCGCCTCACCCCGGTGTCACCTCTGCTGCGCAGCGAAGTCGCCATCGTCGCGGGAATCGGCGAACGGCTCTTCGGTCGCGACGACGCCATTCCGTGGCGAGAACTCGGCCGTGACACCCGACGGATCCGGGAGCGGATCGGCCGCGTCGTCCCTGGTTTCGCCGGTGCAGAGGAAAAACTCGCTGCCGGCTCTTTCGTTTTCCCCCACCCCGTGCGCGACGAACGGCGTTTCCCCACCAGCGACGGCCGAGCGCACTTCACCGTGAACGAGGCGGTTGCGCTCGACGTCCCGCCGGGGCATCTCCTGCTCCAGACGGTGCGCGCCCACGGCCAGTTCAACACGACGATTTACGACTACGACGACGAATACCGCGGCATTCGCGGGGACCGACACGTGGTGTTCGTCCACCCGGACGACCTGTACGACCTCGGGATCACCCCAGGGCAACGCGTCACCGTCACGAGCATCTGGACGGACGGCGAACGCCGCCTGCCGGGCATGGTCGTCGTCCCGTATCCGACGGCGCGCGGCTGCGCCGCAGCTTATTTCCCCGAGGCGAACGTGCTGGTCCCCCTCACCTCGACGGCGCTGGAGAGCAACACCCCGACGTCCAAGTCGGTGGTCGTGCGGCTGGAGCCCGAGTCGGCCTGAGCCGATCACCCCTCCCCACCGGACGGCGAAAAGAGCAACGAACGGCGAAAACGCGGGGTTAGAACCGACCGCTCGGTGGTATGACAGGAGTGGAGCTAGCACTCGAAGCTAGCGAGTGCTAACCAAGTGGAGGAGGTGATCACCATGGTCCTTCGCTTCGATCCGTTCCGTGAGTTCGACAGGCTGACCGAACAACTCCTCGGGAGCACGCTCGGCAGCGTACGGACGCCGAGGTTCATGCCGATGGATCTCTACCGCACCGGTGATCACTACGTGCTACACGCCGACCTCCCGGGGATCGATCCGGGTTCGGTGAACGTGAGCGTGGAGAACGGCATCCTCACCATTGAGGCCGAGCGGAGCGCTCGCAGCGATGAGAACGTGCAGTGGCTGGCGAGCGAGCGATTCACCGGCAAGTTCATGCGCCAGATCTCGCTGGGTGAGGGTGTAGACGCCGACCACATCACGGCCACCTACGACAACGGCGTGCTGACGGTGACGATCCCGGTGGCGGAGAAGGCCAAGGCGCGTCGTATCGAAGTCACGAAGGCCGAGAGTCCCAAGGTCATCGAGGGCGCGAAGGTCTGACCAGCCGTCGGCGGTCGATGACCTCGCGACCATCTCCAACCGGCAGAGCGTGGCGGGCAGCGGACAGCCGCCGGTGCCCGCCACGCTTTCGTCTTCCGAGAATGACCCCATGACCTGGATCAGTTTGCTCACCGATTACGGGGTGCAGGACCCGTTCGTGGCGATCTGCCACGGTGTCATCGCCCGCATCGCCCCGCAGTCCCGCGTGATCGATGTGACGCACGCGATTCCCCCCGGCGACATCCGCCGCGGGGCGACGGTGCTGGCGCAAGCTCTCCCCTACCTGCCCGCCGGTATCCACGTCGCAATCGTCGATCCGGGGGTAGGTACGACACGGCGCGCGATCGCCGTCCGGACCGGCGAGCACGTGCTGATAGGGCCGGACAACGGCCTGCTGCTCCCCACGGCGGAAACGGTCGGCGGCATCCGGGACGCCTTCGAGCTCACCAATGAAACGCTGTGGCTGCACCCGGTCTCCGCGACTTTCCACGGCCGTGACATCTTCTGTCCCACGGCCGCCCACCTCGCGAACGGCTTTCCTATTTCGGACGTCGGCCTCGAGCTGCAGCCGGACGATCTGGTTCGGCTCCCCTCCCCCTTCGCGCACCTGGACGACGGTCGGCTGGACGTCGAAATCCTGAGCATCGACCATTTCGGCAACGTCCAGCTCGCCTGCCGCGACGTGCCGTGGACTGCGGGCACTCGACTCCGAATCGAGGGAAGGGATAGCCGACTCGAGGCGATGCGGGGCACGACCTTCGGCTCCGTGCCGGAAGGCCAGGCCGTGGTTCTCGTCGATTCTGCGGGCTTCGTTGCCGTGGCAATCCATCGCGGATCTGCGGCGGAGGCGCTTCGGGTGGCCGAAGGGGATCGCCTGACCATCCGTCCGGCCGTGTGATCCCTCCGGCTCGGGGGGCCGAAGGCGATCGTCTGACCATCCGTCCGACCCGCTGACCTCTCCACTGCACGCCTGGAGACAACCGGCGAGAGAGTCACCCCAGTCGGCGGCGTTCGCCCTACGTGTCGGCCCAGGAGTGACGGGATCGGAGAGCGGGAATACACTCGGCAGTTAGTTAGTTGCTGCTAACGAACTTACCTCTGCAGGGACAGTCCACCGGCCGGAGCAAGTCGAGAAGCGGGAGGAACGCGTGGCAAGCGAAGCGACCTGGGCGCTACGACGTCCGATAGCAGCAGACCATCCCCACTACCGATGGGTGGCGCTCTCCAACACCACGCTCGGCATGCTCATGGCCACTATCAACTCGTCGATCGTGATGATTTCACTGCCGGCGATCTTTCGGGGAATCCATATCGATCCGCTGGCCCACGGGAACGTGAGCTACCTGCTCTGGATGCTCATGGGTTTTCTGCTGGTGACCGCCGTTCTCGTGGTGAGCTTCGGGCGGCTCGGCGACATCTACGGCCGAGTCCGCATTTACAGCCTCGGATTCGCCATTTTCACGATCGCTTCGATTGCGCTGGCCCTCGACCCGCTCACCGGAGGCGCGGGAGCCCTCTGGCTCATCCTTTGGCGCATCGTCCAGGGAGTGGGTTCCGCGATGCTGTTCGCGAATTCGACGGCGATCCTCACCGACGCGTTTCCCCCAGACCGTCGCGGTATGGCGATGGGCATCAACCAGGTAGCGGCGATCGCGGGTTCGTTCCTCGGCTTGGTGGCCGGAGGCTTGCTTTCCGAGGTGGATTGGCGCTTGGTCTTCTTCGTCTCGGTCCCCTTCGGATTGCTCGGCACGATCTGGTCCTACGCCAGCCTCCACGAAATCGGGCAACGCTCCCCGGCGCGAATCGACATCTGGGGGAATCTGACATTCGGTCTCGGTCTTACGGCGATTCTCACCGCCATCACCTACGGAATCCAGCCCTACGGGCACTCGGATATGGGATGGACGAACCCCTGGGTGGTGGCGGGTCTGGTCGGAGGGGTCGCGCTGCTCGTCGTCTTCGCTGTGGTCGAAACCCGGGTCACCGACCCGATGTTCACCATGAGCCTCTTCAAAATCAAGGCGTTCACCGCTGGAAATCTCGCCGGATGGCTCGCCTCCATCGCCCGCGG
>JAIMAI010000054.1 GCA_023512015.1 Acidothermus sp.
AGCGGCCGGATTCGTATCGCCGTGATGCGTCCGGCTCCCGAGTGGACGGGTGTGGTGATCGGCGGTACCGAGCCGGTCAGAAGGAACAAGCCACCGCGGGGAGATAGGGGAATCGCTCGTCGAGAAGATCATCAACAATACGCCGAAGGTAGGGGTCCCTGATCTCAGGCATTGTCCTCCTCCGGCCGTACTGTACAGATAGTCCCTAGATCACTGTACAGATCCCGCATAGATCACTGTACAGATCCCGCAAAGATCGCGCTGGGCCCATGGCCTGTCGGCGGACGCTTCGAGAGCAGGCGCACCGCCCGCCGCTTGCGCAGCAGGGAGGGTAAAGCCGCCCAGACGGCGGCGAGGACCCGAAGACGAAGGCGCATCCGAAACTGGTGTCCAGGCGGAATCGGTCGCCCGAGCAAGCGCCGCAGCGGTATCAACGCGGTGATGCCGGCAAAGCGCAGTATTTCCCAGATGACGCGCACGGCCGGCGCGCATTTCGCCAGCATCCACAGGCGATTGCGCTCGTTGTAGAAAGCGAAGAGTTCCGACGTGACGTCGGACGACGCCGCATGCACGTGGCGCACCAGTGCGTCCGGCACGTAGCGGATACGCCAACCTGCCTTGCGTAGTCGCTGGGAAAGGTCGGTGTCCTCGTAATACAAGAAGAAATCCGGGTCGAACGAACCGACCTGCCGAACCGCCTCCACCCGCAGCGCGGCCGCGGTCCCGGAGAAGGCCGCAACTTCTTCCTCGGTGCCGTAGCGACCGTCGTCCGGTTCGCGAAATCCGCGATCGCTGCCGTACCCGTCGGGGGCAATGAGGACCCCGGTATTGTTCAGCAGCCCGGAATCGGCGAAGACCACCTTGCTCGTCGTGGCGGCGAGCCGGTCGGCGTCCGGGCGAAAAAACGGAGCGAGCAGGGCCGACAGCCACCCAGGCCCCACCACCGCATCCTGGTTGAGCAGGACGACGAAAGGGGAGCTCACCTCGCGCACCGCGTGATCCGCGGCTCCCGCGAATCCCAGATTGGTCGGCAATGGCACGAGCCGAGGTTGCAGCGGATGCGCGGCCGCCAGCGCCACCGTCCGATCCGATGACGCGTTGTCGATCACCCAGATTTCGGGGCGGTGCACGCGGCCGGTGCCGTCCGTCACCTCTTGCGATGCCAACGCATCGAGGCAGCGGTCGATGAAACGCTCCCCTTGGTAGGTCACGATCACGACGGTCACCAAGGAGCCGGGCTCGGCGGGCGCGTCCACCCTTGCATCTTCGCGTGGGTGACCGCCGTCGGTGATGCCGATTCGCGCCCGTGAGCGCCATCGGCGGTGCCGACACCGGGCGTAAGCTACGTCACAGAGCTGTCTTCGACGGGCCCGCGATCGAGCGTCCGGGTCCAAGAATCCTGCGAAGGGTCGAGGTGGGAGCATCGTGGCGCCGCGAGTGCTGATCGACGCCACCGCCGTCCCCGCCGATCGTGGAGGTCTCGGCCGTTACGTCGACGGCTTGCTCCACGCCCTCGGTTCCCTCGACGTCGATCTGGCCGTCGTCTGCCAACGGGTGGACGCCGAACGCTACGGCCGCATGCTCCCCCGCGCGCAGATCGTCGCCGGCCCGCCGTCGCTGGCCAACCGCACCGCCAGGCTCGCGTGGGAACAGACCGGACTCCCGCTGATCGCCGAACACGTGGGGGCACGGGTCCTCCACACCCCCAACTACTCCGTGCCGTTGCATTCGCCGGTACCGGTGGTCACGACGATCCACGACGCGACGTTTTTCAGCGAGCCCGACCTCTACCCCGCGGCGCGCGGCGCGTTCTACCGGGCCGCGATCCGCTCCGCCGTCCGGCGCGCGAGCCGTTGCATCGTGCCGTCGAAGGCGACCCGCGACGAGCTGGTCCGGTTGGTGGACGCCGACCCGACCCGCATCGACGTCGCGTACCACGGCGTCGATCACCAGGTGTTCCATCCGCCGACGGAAGCCGAGAAGTCCCGGATCGTCGCTCGTTTGGGGTTGCGGGGGCAGCCGTATGTGGCGTTCCTCGGTGCCTTCGAGCCGCGTAAGAACGTTCCGAGCCTGGTGCGGGGGTGGGTGCAGGCGGTGCGGGACGCCGAGTCGCCTGCCGCCCTGGTCATCGCCGGGGGTGCCGGGTGGGACGACGAGATCGACGCGGCGATCGCCGAAGTGCCGAGCCACCTGCGGGTGATCCGCCCCGGCTACTTGCGGATCGCGGATCTGGCAGCCTATTTGGGGGCCGCCGAGGTCGTGGCCTTTCCCAGCCACGGCGAGGGGTTCGGGCTGCCGGTCCTGGAAGCGATGGCCTGCGGGGCGGCGGTCCTCACCACCCACCGGCTCTCCCTACCCGAGGTGGGGGGCGACGCCGTGGCCTACACCGAACCGGACGCGGTTTCGATCGGGCGGGCGCTCGCCGCGCTGCTGGCCGATCCCGAGCGCCGCCGCACTCTGGGTGAGGCGGCTTATCGGCGGTCGTTGGAATTCACCTGGACGGCGAGCGCCGAGGCTCATCTTGCGAGCTACGAACGCGCCGCGGCGCGGGAATGATTCGTCGATAAACTGACGTCGTGGGGTATTTCTCGCCAGATTCCGTTACCTGGCGGGTGCATTCCGATCCTCTCATGGTCATCGGTGGTCTGCGGGCACTTTGCCTGCAGGCGTTGCATCCTCAGGCGATGAGGGCGGTGGCTGCTCATTCCGCGTACCGGAAGGATCCCTGGGGCGCTTCTTGCGCACCGCGGAATTCATCTCCACCATCACATATGGGACCGTGGACGAAGCGAATGCCGCGTTGCGGCGCGTACGCGGGCTGCATGCGCCGGTGCCGGGTGGGACGGACCCCGAATTGCTCGCCTGGATCCATTGCTGCGAAGTTGATTCCTTTCTCACAACCGTTCGGCGAGGAGGCCTGTCGCTTACCGCGGACGACGCCGACCGTTACGTCGCCGAGCAGGTACTCGCGGCGACACTCATGGGAGTTCCATCGGATCTCGTACCAGATAGTCAGCGTGGCCTTGCCGAGTATTTCCGCCGTGTGCGTCCGGTGCTCGCGCTTACCCCGCAGGCCATGGAGGCGGTTCGGTTCTTGTTCTTTCCTCCGATGCCGGGCATTCTCGCGTGGAGTCCTGCGCGACCGGCTTGGAGCGCACTGGTGGCGCCAGCCTTCGGATTGTTACCCCGTTGGGCTCGCCGTATGTACCACGCGCCGGCAATTCCGACGACGGATGTCGCAGCCACCGTCGCGGTGCGGACGTTACGCGCTGCTGCGATGCTGGTTCCGCCGGAGTTGCGAGTCGGACCGCGTGCGCGAACGGCTCTTCGCAGCAACGCTGCCTAGACTGGCGCCGGCGAGCTTCCCGCGGGCTGGTGTTGTTGTTTCGGGGTGGTCGTGGGCTGGATAGACTCAATCGGCATGTCGGGACGTGACCTGTCGAGGCGTGCGGGGTCACGAAGCAGAGATCAAGACGGAGGCACGGTGGAGATCAATGCGACAGCGGATCGTGTGGGGGAGTACACATCGTCCCTAGTTCCTCCCGAAGTCTCGATCGTCTTGCCCTGCTACAACGAGCAGGATCACGTGCTCAGCGAAATCGAGCGCATCACCGCTGCGATGGACGTCAGTGGTTACCGCTACGAGCTGATCGCCATCGATGACAAGTCAACCGATCAGACGCTGGCGCGGTTGCGGGAAGCGGAAGCGAAGTACCCGCAGCTGCGGGTCATCGCTTTTCGAAGAAACGGCGGCTCGGGCACGGCGCGAAGGATCGGAACTGCCGAAGCGCGCGGTTCGATCGTCGTGTGGACCGACGCCGACATGACCTACCCCAACGACCGGATCCCTGAACTGGTCGCCTACCTCGAGGCCCACCCGGACGTGGACCAGGTGGTGGGTGCCCGCACCGTCGAGCGTGGTAGCCACAAACTGTTTCGCGTCCCGGCGAAGTGGGCCATTCGGAAACTTGCGGAGTGGCTTTCTGGGACGACGATTCCCGACCTCAACTCTGGTTTTCGAGCATTTCGCCGCGGGGTCGCCTTACCCTACTTGAAACTCTTGCCGCCGGGGTTTTCCTGTGTGACGACTTTGACCCTCGCGTTTCTCTCGAACCAGCATGTCGTCGATTACCTGCCTATCAATTACGAACGACGCGCCGGCCGGTCGAAGTTTCATCCGCTCAAGGACGCCTACCGTTACCTCCTCCAGGTCCTCCGCATGATCATGTATTTCAATCCGCTCAAGGTGCTGATGCCACCGGCCCTCTGGCTGCTCGTGATCGGTGTGGCGAAGGGCATCGCGGACGTCGTCCAGTACCACTTCCACCTCACCACGAACACGGTATTGGTCTTCGTGACCGGCCTGATAATCGGAGCGGTCGCGCTACTCGCAGACCTTCTGGTGAGATCCCGCGGAGATTGACCCGACGTATGGCTGTGCCTCGCAGGACCCGCTCGATGCTCCGGGCCGTCATCCTGACCGCCGTGGTGGTGGCCTTCGCGATCGCGATGCGAGATCGATGGGGTGAGGTACGCGACAGCTTAGGGGATCTCCCGGTGTGGAGCATCCTCGTAGGGACGATCCTCGGATTCGCCAACATCGGTTTCGTCATGCTCTCGTGGCGAACGTTGCTGCGCGATCTGGGTTCGCCGCTGGGTCTGCGAGACGCCGCCCGCATCTTCTACCTCGGGCAGCTCGGAAAGTACGTGCCGGGCTCGGTGTGGACGGTCGTCGCGCAGGTCGAGCTCGGCCGTGATCATGGGGTCCCGCCGCGACGGTCCGTGGCGGCAAGTGCCGTTTCCCTGGGGATCGCCCTCATAGCCGGGCTCCTCATGGCGGCGTTGACCCTGCCCTACGCCTCGACTCAGGCTCTGGAGCAGTACTGGTGGGCGATGCTTGCGCTTCCCCTCGCGGGCGTGGCGCTCTTCCCTCGTAATGTCGATCGACTCACCCGCTGGCTGCTGCGGGTGCTGCGACGTGAACCTCCGGATCATGCCTTCACCTGGCACGGAGTGCTGCGCAGTCTGCTCTGGCAGCTTGCCGGCTCCCTGTCGATCGGGCTGCAAGTCTGGGTGTTGACCGTGGGGGCCGGCGCGAACGTCGCTCAGGCTGCCCCCGTGGCCATCGGCGGGTCCGCGCTCGCGTGGTGTGCCGGTTTCCTCGCGGTCCCCGTCCCCGCGGGGGCAGGCGTGCGGGAGGCCGTCTACATCGCCGTCCTTGCCCCCGTACTCCCCGCCGCGCCCGCGCTCGCAGTCGCCCTGGTCTCTCGGGCGATCGCGACCGTCGGTGACGGTCTCTTCGCAGGGACGGCGCTCGTCGCCAGCCGGAAGAACTTGGCTCGTGGCAGGCGGGAGACGCTTTCTGCTTCCGTCCCTGACGATGGGGTCCCAGCCCTGGATGACGCTGGGAGCGGAGCCCGGTTGGACCCCTCGTGCCTCTCCCAGGCTTCTCCCAGACCAGCCTGTGATGATGGACCACAGCCGACTCCGGGCGGATGAAGGTGGCATGGGGAAGAATGTGGCCGGACATCTGCGGGAACGGAACAAGTGAGACACGGCTGATGAGTTGCGAGAGTGATGATGAGTGACCGACGAGACTTCTGGGATCGGTGGCAGCCTCCCGCCTGGGTTCTCCCGCTGTGGCAGCGTTTCTCCCCTAATCAGTGGCGGCGGATGTTCCGCTACACCGCAGGTTCGGCCATTTGTTTCGGTGTTTCCGAGATAACCTTCGTGGTTCTGTTCGCCCCGCACGTCCTCGGAGCCAAATCATCGTCCGTGGTGGCCTCGGTAGCCGGGATCATCCCGGGCTACTGGCTCAACCGCACCTGGACCTGGGGACGGCGCCATCGATCCGA
>JAIMAI010000055.1 GCA_023512015.1 Acidothermus sp.
AGGGCGAGGGCGGCGTCGTGTTCCTCCGCCGTCATCACCACCGGCACACCGCCCGCCGCGACGACCAGTTCCCGTACCCGCTCGACGGCTTCCGCGGACGACTGCGAGGTTGGAGTGATCACCCACGGGCGACCGACGAACAGATCAGCGTGGGCGGCGGCCGGGCCCGAGCGCTCACGGCCCGCGATCGGATGGCCTCCGACGTAGCAGGTCAGATCGGCGCCCAGCCGCTCGGCCTCCGCCAGCGGCTTGGCTTTGACCGACGCGAGATCGGTGAAGGTCGTGGCGAGCCGAGCTTCCTGGCAGCGTCGGAGCTCCCCGGCCACCGCGTCGGGGGGGACGGCAAGCACGACGACGTCGTAACGCTCACCGTTGCCGTCGTCGTGCGGTTCGCCGGCGCCGCGCTCGACGGCCAACGCGAGCCGTCCCACCGCGGTGTCGTGCAGCCAGGTCTGCACGCCCGCCTCGCGGAGCGCAAGGGCCAGCGAGGTGCCCATGAGCCCCGCTCCGACGATCAGCACACGTCGCAGGCTCTGCTCCGATCCCACGGCCGAGTGATCACCTGCCGGGGTGCGCACCGGGTCCACGTAGCCTCACTCATCCTGGGCAAGATCATCTGAATTCTGCCGTTTCATTCTCGCGGAGCTTCGCGCGCTGCCCCGACCCGACGTCCGAGATCGCGGCATTGAGCGCGAGTCGGACCCGCTCCTCCGGGGTTCGATCGAGGATTCGACGAGATCGAGAAGCTCACCGCGTTCCCGGTTGGTCACCTCCCGCCACCGACCCGGGCGAAGCGTGCCCAACTCGATGGGCCCGATCGCCGTGCGCACCAAACGTTCCACCGGATGCCCGACCGCCGCCATCAATCTCCGCACCAGGTGGGTGCGCCCCTCGTGCACGACGATCTCCACGATGCTCCGGTCGGGGAGCTTCTCCAGCACGCGGACGGCGTCGGCGGCGGCAGGTCCGTCGTCCAATGCGACCCCTTCACGCAGCCGGCGGAGAGCCGGTCGCCCGACCGCCCCCCGCACCCAGACGACGTACTTCTTCGGTACCTCGTGCGACGGATGCATGAGTCGGTGGGCCAGCTCCCCGTCGTTGGTGACCAAAAGTAGGCCTTCGCTGTCGGCGTCGAGTCGGCCGACGTGGAACAGACGTCCGAGCTCCGGGGGGAGCAGATCGCCCAAGCAGGGGCGGCCGCGGCGGTCCGTCATCGCGGTGAGCACCCCGCGTGGCTTGTTCACGACGAGGTAGCGGTGGGGGGCAGGGGGCGCGATTCGCTTGCCGTCCACGCGGATGACGGCCCGGCGCGGATCGACCCGGGTGCCGAGGGTCGTGACGATCTCACCGTCGACCTCGACCCGTCCGTCGCGGATGAGTTCCTCGCAGGCCCGCCGCGACCCGACCCCGGCGGCCGCCAGCACTTTCTGGAGACGGATGCCCTCGTCGGCAGAGCCTGCAGCGGATCCCGAAGAAGGCAGCAAGGTGCTCATCGCCCGAATCGAACCACTGCGACCTTACGGCTCCGGGTGATCCTCGGAGGACTCCAGCTCTTCGATCGACGTTCCCTCGGGGAGGAAATCTGCGAGGGGAGGCAACTCGGAGAGATCGTTTATTCCGAGTCGCTCCAGGAAGTATCGCGTCGTCCGATACAGCGTGGCACCGGTCTCGGGTTCGGTCCCCGCTTCCTCGATGAGTCCCCGCGCCAGCAGGGTTCGGATCACACCGTCGACGTTGACGCCGCGCACGGCGCTGACCCGGGAGCGCGACACCGGCTGACGGTACGCAATGACCGCGAGGGTTTCCAACGCAGCTTGGGTGAGGCGGGCATGCTGTCCGCTGAGCACGAACCTCTCGACTGCGGACGCCTGATCGGCCCGGGTGTAGAAGCGCCACCCTCCCCCGACCCGCCGCAGCTCCACCCCGCGGTGAGCGGCGTCGTAGTGGGCGCGGAGTTCCTCCAGCGCTTGTCGGACCTGGGCCACCGGCAGGCCCAGCCCGGAGGCCAGCGCCACCTCCTCGCAGGGCTCTTCGGCGATGAACAGCACGGCCTCCAGTGCCGCCGCGACGTCCGCCGCTGCGGCGTCCGGTTCGCTGTCGCCGTCCGCGACGGCTCCCGCGTCGACCTCGGCGGGCGCTCCTCGTTCATCCATCTGCGGTCACCCCTCGTTGCCGTCTGTGCCCGTCGACGCTACGCCGTAGGCGTCCCAACGGATCAGCAGGTCGCCGAGTGGAGCGACCTGCTCAAAACTCACCAGACCGTCACGGAAGAGTTCGAGGAGGGCGAGGAACCGACCGACGATCTCCGCCGTGGACGCGCAATCCGCGACCAGGGAGCGGAACGTGAGGGTGCGGACCTTTTCCAAGCGCTCGCGAATGATCCGCCCCTGTTCGCGGACGTCGACGATCGGAGCGTGCAGGTGGTCGACGTGCACGGTCGGCGGGGGCTTGGGAGTCAGCGCCCGGGCGGCGAGCTCGGCCAAGCCCCCCGGTCCCAGGCCGAGGAACACCTCGGGAAGGAGGCTCCGGAACTGCGGATCGGGGCCCACGGACCTCGGGAAGCGACGAGCCTCGGCGTCGAACATCCGGGCGAGGACGCCGGCCACCTCCTTGTACGCCCGGTACTGCAGCAGTCGCGCGAACAGCAGGTCGCGGGCCTCCAGCAACGCGAGGTCTTCTTCGTCTTCGACCTCCGCCGACGGGAGCAGCCGAGCCGCTTTGAGATCGACGAGGGTGGCCGCCACCACCAAAAAGCTGCTGGCTTGATCGAGGCTCCAGGTCGGGCCCATCTGACGGATGTAGGCGATGAAATCGTCGGTGACCTTGGAAAGCGAGATCGCCGTGATGTCCAGTTCGTGTTTGGCGATCAACGCGAGGAGCAAGTCGAACGGTCCCTCGAATTCCCCCAGACGGACGACGAATTCCGAGGAAGAAGGGGCTGCGTCCGCGGCGGGGGCGGCGTTCGTCGTCACCGGAGCAATCCCGACGCTCACGTGACCGCGGTGATGAAGGGCCCGAGGATCGCGTCGATGATGGCGATGATGATCGGCTCCCCGAAGATGGGGAGGCTCAAGATGAGCATGATCAGGATTCCCCAGTTGTCGTCTTCCAGACGGTACCGCGCCCGCTGCCAGCCGATGGTCTTCGGCGCCAACGCGAACAGCAGCCTGCCGCCGTCCATCGGCGGGAGAGGGACGACGGCGAGCAGGGCCATGGCAAGGAATTCGACCCCGAGCAGGTACAAGGCCGTCGCGCCGTACCCCACGTGGTAGTGGAAATGGTCGACTGCCAGCATGTCTCCTCGAACAGTATTGATCACAAGTCCGGACCCTACCGGCCGCACCTGCGTCAAGCGGTCGTAGCCGACCAGCGCCGCCGTCCCGAGCCCGAAGAGGACGACGGGCCCGGCGACGAAGGCTGCCACGGCCCGGGACGCGGTTCGCCCACGGGCGAGCGGCACTGGGACGTCGTCCGGGGACGCTCCCCAGCCGACCCCGCCGAGCACCGCGCAGAGCGCCCCGTACGGATCGACGAAGCGGGCCAGTGGGAGCAGACGCGGACGGGTGCGTCGCGCGGGGCGAAGTCGCGGTGCCCCGGAGAGGGCGCGCTGCACTACCCCTCTCACCCCGACCGCGAGCACGTAGCCCACCGCGAGGACGACGAGGGAGAACGGGAACCGCAACGCGTACAGCACGGCGTCAGCGCTCGCAGCGTCGAGGGATGATCGCTCGGTCCCGGCTCATCGGGCCAGGACCTCCTTCGCCAGTTCGCGGTAGGCACGTGCCCCCGCGGAGGACGGCGCGTACGTCGTGATCGGCTCGCCGGCGACCGTCGTCTCGGGAAAGCGGACGGTCCGGGTGATCACGGTGTGGAAGACGCGGTCGCCGAAAGCTTCGACGACTCGGGCCAGGACCTCCCTGGCGTGCAGGGTCCGGGGGTCGAACATGGTGGCCAGGATTCCGCGGATTTCCAGGCGTGGGTTCAAGCGTTCGCGGACCTTCTCGATCGTCTGCATGAGCAGGGCCACGCCCCGGAGGGCGAAGAATTCGCACTCCAACGGGATGATCACCGCGTCGGCGGCGGTGAGGGCGTTCACGGTCAGCAGGCCGAGCGACGGCTGGCAATCGATCAGGATGATGTCGTAGTCGGGCCGCAGCGGCGCCAGGACCCGGGAGAGCGCTTGTTCCCGGGCGACCTCGGAAACCAACTGCACCTCGGCGGCCGATAGGTCGATGTTGCTCGGGAGGAGATCCATCCCGGGTGTGTTGGTCTTGAGCAGGACGTCGTTCACCGCGACGTCGCCGTCCATCAGCACGTTGTAGATGGTGCGGTCCAATTCGTGGGGGTTGACCCCAAGCCCGACCGAAAGCGCGCCCTGGGGGTCGAAGTCGACGAGGAGCACCCGCCGTCCCCACTCGGCGAGCGCGGCTCCCAGGTTGATCGTCGTGGTGGTTTTGCCGACGCCGCCTTTCTGGTTGCACATCGCGACGACCCAGGCGGGTCCGTGGCTGGTGAGCGGCATCGGGTCGGGAAAGCTCGGCATCGGACGGCCGGCGGGGTCTTTGCCGTCGGAGAGGAGCAATCCGTCCGCCGCGTCCTCACCGCCGGGCAGATTCGTCGACTTGGCCACCTGTCGATCTACCTCCCTGGCGTCCCCATGCCGGACGGGGAAACGTCTCTGCAGAACTTATGGTGCCGCAGTGATCGTCGGCAACCCTGTCCGCCGGCCGGCCCCGGTCGTGCAGCCGAAGCCTCGGCGCGGAGTGCCGCCCCGGGCAGCGTGCCACATCACCGACTGTGGGCCCTTGGGTGGGCCATGGCGTAGACCTGACGCAATGTGTCTACGGTGACCAGGGTGTAGATCTGAGTGGTCGTCACCGACGCGTGTCCGAGGAGTTCCTGGACCACGCGGATGTCGGCGCCGCCGTCGAGCAGGTGCGTGGCAAAGGAGTGGCGGAGGGTGTGCGGGGAGATGACGGCGGTGAGACCGGCTCTGGCCGCCGCGCGACGCAATACCGCCCACGCGCTCTGCCGAGAAAGCCGCCCGCCGCGGGCATTGAGGAAAACCGCTCCTCGGTTTGCCGGAGACCGTCCCGCCGCCGCCAGCAGGGGCCGGGCGTCCCGCACGTAGGTTCGTAGGGCTTCGCGGGCGTAACTGCCCAGCGGGACGATCCGCTGCTTGTCGCCCTTCCCGTGGAGCCGCACGACGCCCTCGTCGAAATCGATGTCATCGACCGCGAGCCCGACTGCCTCGGAAATACGAGCCCCCGTGGCGTAGAGGAATTCGAGCAGGGCACGGTCCCGGATTTCCCGTGGGGTGGGCCCGCCCACCGCGGCCAAGAGACGATTCACTTCCTCGACCGTGATGGCTTTCGGCAGCCGACGGCCGGAAACCGGAGGCCGGACGTCACGCGCAGGGTCGGCGTCCGTGATGCCGTCCAACGCGGCGAAGCGGTGGAATCCCCGGACGGCGACCACGGCCCGCGCCGCAGACGGTACCGCAAGCGGAGGGTGACGCGCATCCCCTCGGCGCAAGGCCGCGAGGAACGCGACGACGTCCTCCTCGGTGACCTCCC
>JAIMAI010000056.1 GCA_023512015.1 Acidothermus sp.
GTCATCGCGATGCCGTAGGAGGTGATCGCTCCCGCGAGGATCGAGATGATGGAGAACGACACCGCGAAATTCGAGAAACCACTGAGCCGTCGGTGCAATTCCTGTTTGTAGCCGAGCTCTGCTAATCGTCGCGCATCTTCATCGAGCTCGAGTGCGCTCTGCGTCTCGCTCACGCCCACCTCCGGATGGGTGCCGCACGATCGAATGGTTCGAGAATGTGCCATACGTCACGCGCGCCGACGTTGAGCAGGATGCTAGACCGCAGAGAGCGCCGTCGTCAATGGTCTGAGACTAGACCGTTACATCCGAGTGTCAGCTGGCTGCTCGGAACCCCATATCCCGCTGGCCGCGCGGTCTGCTCGCCAACACAACGGCTCCGAAGACCGGAGGTGCCGCCACGTCGACCGCCCCCGTTGCGGCGACGAACCGTTGACGAATACGGGAATGGTCGAAGACCGATCCATACATCGCCACCGGGAGCGGGCCGAGTTTGGCGCTGATGGCCCGCACGTGAGCGATCAGGTCGTCGGCGGCTTGGTCGAGAATGCCGGCCACGATCGGGTCGTTGTCGAGGGCCATCACGGCCTTGGCTGCCCGAGCCACCACTCCGGGGTCGGCGGCCTTTTCGGTGACCCGCATCATCACCGTCTCCAGCCCGGCGCCGTAGGTCCTCACGATGGCCTGTTCGAGCGCCGCGGATTTCGGGCCGCGGCCGTCCAACGAGCGCATCGCATGGCGCAGCGCCTGCGCCGCGATCCAGTAATGGCTCCCCTCGTCTCCGATCACGTGGCCGAACCC
Source organism: Acidothermus sp. (assembly GCA_023512015.1). Classification (GTDB taxonomy): domain Bacteria; phylum Actinomycetota; class Actinomycetes; order Acidothermales; family Acidothermaceae; genus Acidothermus. Next base: position 799 of record JAIMAI010000056.1, read on the forward strand.
GCCGGCCCGGGCGACCCGCCCGGCGGCGTCACGCCCGAAGGAATTCGACCCGGTGTGCGCGATGACCACGATCCCCGGTCCGCCGTTGAACGCCCCGAGTTGAGCCACCTCGGTGTCGTCACCGACCACCGTCGGGACGCCGGTCTTGGCGCGGAGCTGCATCTCCAAGAGCTGCGCTTCACGTTCGCTGCGCAGGCCCGCCAAGCCCAGCCCGGCTACCGCCGCGCCGGACTCGCGGATGAGTTTCGCCAACCGGTCGAAGGCTGTGGGGTCCAGCAAGACGTTCAGAGGTCCTTCGGTGATGCGGGACACCACTTCGCCGTCCCGGACGAGAACCGCCTGGGTTCCCACCCCGGTCGCCTCCACACCGAGGATGGGCACACTCGCCATGTCTCACGCTCCGCAGCAGATGGCCGCCGCCTACCGACGTCCGCTACGAATCTCGGCCGTGATCCGCCTCTGGGTTAGCGTTCGTCGAATGTTTCGGACTGCAGACGCCGGACGGCGGCCTCCACCCGTTCGTCGGTGGCGGTGAGCGCCACCCGCACGTGGCGTGCGCCGGAAGGTCCGTAGAAGACGCCGGGGGCGACGAGGATGCCCGCATCGGCGAGCCGAGCCACGGTTTCCCAGCACTCCTCCCCGCGGGTGGCCCAGAGGTAGAGGCCGCCTTGGGAGTCGTCGATCACGAATCCCGCTGCGGTGAGGGCCTGCGCGAGAAGCTCCCGTCGTCTGCGGTAACGACGCCGCTGGGCGTCGACGTGGGCGTCGTCACCGAGCGCCGCGATCATCGCGGCTTGCACCGGAGCGGGCACGATCATCCCGGCGTGCTTACGCACCTCCAACAGCCCCTTGATCAAAGCGGGGTCGCCTGCCACGAAACCGGCGCGGTACCCGGCGAGGTTGGACCGTTTCGAGAGGGAGTGGACGGCGAGCAGTCCTTCGGCGCTGCCCTCACAGACTTCGGGGTGAAGGACCGAGACGGGCGGCTGGTCGTCGTCCCAGCCGAATTCGAGGTAGCACTCGTCGCTCACCAAGATCGTGTCCCGTTCGCGGCACCAGTCGACGAGCTTGCGCAGGTGTGCGGGCGGCAACACCCGGCCGGTGGGGTTGGACGGCGAGTTGACCCAGAGCAGCGCCAACCTTCCCGGGCCGAGTTCGACCGTGGATTGCACCACCACGGCTTCGGCTCCGGCCAGCCTCGCGCCGACGGCGTAGGTGGGGTACGCCAGGGCGGGTATGCCGATCCGCTGGCCGCGGCCGAGGCCGAGGAGGGTCGGGAGCCAGGCGATGAATTCTTTCGCCCCGATGAGGGGGAGGATTGCCGCCGGGTCGGGGGAGACGACGCCGAGACGGCGGGCCATCCAGCCGGCGGCGGCCTCCCGCAGCGCCGAGGTGCCGTGGGTGGCGGGGTAGCCGGGGGTGTTCGCCGCGGCGGCGAGGGCAGCTTGGACGACGTCGGGCACCGGGTCCACCGGAGTGCCCACCGACAGATCGACGATGCCGTCGGGGTGAGCGCGTGCCCGGTCGGCGAAGGAAGCGAGCAGATCCCAGGGGAAGTCGGGAAGGTCGGGGAAGGCGGGAGGTCGGGACGACGTCAGCCGGCCTCCCCCTGCGGCGGAAGCGCGGCGACCAGCGGGTGGTCATGATCGATAACGCCGATCTTCGAGGCTCCGCCGGGTGAGCCGAGGTCTTCGAAGAACTCGACGTTGACCTTGTAGTAGTCCTTCCACTGCTCGGGGACGTCGTCCTCGTAGAAGATCGCTTCGACCGGGCAGACCGGTTCACACGCCCCGCAGTCCACGCACTCGTCGGGGTGGATGTAGAGCATCCGCTGACCCTCGTAGATGCAGTCCACCGGGCATTCGTCGACGCAGGCACGATCCTTCACGTCGACACACGGCTGAGCGATCACGTATGTCACGAAGAGCTCCTCCTGTGGGGGTCGCAGCCTGGACGGCGACCTGGCTCGTCGGCGGGTGAGGCACCGAACGGCACCTAGTATGCACGGTCGCATTTCGGCGTCCGGCTACGCTTCGCCGACGTGGACCCGATCCGCCCGGAGAACGTCGGCGCCCGGGTGAGCCTGCGTTACCGGCGTGACGACGGCGGGCTCGCCGACGTGGTCGGGGAGTTGCTCGCGGTGGACGTCGACCACCTGCGGCTGGTGCGCAGCGACGGCCGGGTGGAGACGCTGCCGCTGGAGCGGGTGCTGGCCGCCCGCTCGGTCTCGCCGAGCCGCCGCGACGTCCTGGCCTTGGAGGAGCTGGCGGGCTGGTTGTGGCCGGCCGCTGAGGAGGAGTGGCTCGGCCGGTGGTGGCTGCGGGCCGGCGGCGGTGGGAGTTGGAGGGCCGAAGCGGCGAGGCTGCTCGGCGAACCGGACCGCGAGCCGACGGCGGCGCTTGCAGCGCTCACCGCCTGGTATCGGGAGCGGCAGGTGGCCCCGCGCCTACGCATGGTCGCCGGCTACCGCTTCGAGCCGATCGCCGCAGCGGCAGGATGGCGGCGGGTCGAAGAGAGCCTGGTGCTTTTCGCGCCGATTGCGCGGATCCGTTCCGCGATCGCACGCCGGGGTGCGCCGGCTATGGCCGTGTCGGTGGAGGCGTCGCCGTCCGAGCGATGGCTCGCGCTGTACCGCAGGCCGCCGACGGCGGTGCTGAGCGCGCCGAGCGTCGTGGCGTTCGCGTCGATCGGGGACGCCGAGGTGCTGGCCATCGGGCGGGGAGCGGTCGAGGGGGCGTGGGCGGAGCTCGCCGTGATCGAGGTGGCCGAGCATGCGCGGCGCCGCGGGCTGGCCCGCGCGCTCATCGATGCGCTCCTGGAGTGGGCGCAGGAAAGGGGCGCGCGTCGGGTGTACCTCGAGGTGGGGGTGGACAACGTCGCGGCTCGCCGCTTGTACGAGATGCTCGGATTCGATCTGCACCACGAGGTCGGCTGGTGGGCCCTTCTAGGATGAGAACGTGATGCAAACCTCCGCCCCCACCCGCCGTGTCCTCCTTGCGCAACCGCGCGGCTACTGCGCCGGTGTGGAGCGTGCCGTCGACACCGTGGAGAAGGCTCTGGAGCTGTACGGCCCGCCGGTGTACGTGCGCAAGCAGATCGTGCACAACAAGCACGTGGTCGCCGAGCTCGAAGCCAAGGGAGCCATCTTCGTTGAGGAGGCGGACGAGGTCCCCGAAGGTTCGATCGTGGTGCTTTCGGCTCACGGGGTTGCGCCCACGGTTTACGAGCAGGCGCGGCAACGCCGACTCAAGACGATCGACGCGACCTGCCCGCTGGTGACCAAGGTTCATCAGGAGGCCCGACGTTTTGCGGATCAGGGGCTGCAGATTCTGCTGATCGGACACGCGAATCACGAAGAAGTGGTGGGGACGACCGGTGAGGCCCCCGACAACATCACGTTGGTGGACGGGCCGGAGGAGGCCGCTCACGTCGAGGTGAAAGACCCGTCCCGGGTGGCGTGGCTCTCCCAGACCACGCTGTCGGTGGACGAGACCTTGGAGACGGTCGAGGTGCTGCGCCGCCGATTTCCCCAATTGATCGACCCGCCGAGTGACGACATCTGTTATGCGACGCAGAACCGGCAGGCTGCGGTCAAGCGCATTGCGGCGCTCTCCGATTTGGTGATCGTCGTTGGGTCACGGAATTCGTCGAATTCGACCCGCCTCGTCGAGGTCGCGCTCGACAGCGGAGCGAAGGCGAGTTACCTGGTGGACGACGCGAGCGAAATCGACGAACGGTGGCTGGACGGCGTCTCGACCGTCGGCGTGACCAGCGGCGCGTCGGTCCCCGAATCGCTGGTGACCGGGGTCCTCGCGTGGCTCGCCGAACGTGGATTCGATCACGTGGAGGAGATCGACGCCGAGCGCGAGACGTTGATGTTCGCGCTGCCTCCGGAGTTGCGCCGGGAATTGAAGGCCCGCGGGGAGCCGCTTACCCGCAGCGCTACCGCCGGCGACCGGATGGACCGCTGAGCCTGCGCAGCGCCGCGAGGAGGGCCGCCAGGCCGGTACCGACCCACATCGCCGGCGCACCGGTGACGAAGGCGTCGGCGACGTAGAAGGTCTCACGGGAGAAGAACCCCCCGGCGAGATGGCGGGCGTCCACCAAGCTCACGACGACGATCGCAACGCAGTACACGATCGGCGGTGCGATCACGGCAACGGCGAGATCACGCCGCCGTACCGATAGGGCACACAGGGCGGCCACCACCGCAAATGTGATTCCGAACAATGCGTTGCGGTGGCCGAAAAGAATGCTCCCGACCAGCCCGGCGAGGGTCGTCGCCACCCCGAGCAGGAGGATGACCCCTCGGCTGGTGAGTCCGGTGGAGCGGGCCCCGCGGCTGCGGTACTCCCGCGCGTGCGCCCCTCCCGCCCTGGCCGGGACGATGGTGGGCGGCGCCTCGGCCGGCCACGAGGCGGCCGTCCCGGATGCCTCCTCGCCGCGGGGCTGGGACGGTTCGCCGATTCCGCCGTTCGCTGCGAAGCGACGATTGCTGCCGTGCGTGGGATCGGCGACGTTCCAGATCTGGCCCATGAGCTGCAGGCTACGGGTCCCCTGATGCGGTGTCGAGTTCCGGGAAAGCCGTGTCGCCCCCCGAAGTCGGCGGGGTCGAGACGTCGGGATGGTCGGCGAGGGAGACCAGCGCGTCGCTCGCCGAGGCGACTAGTTCGGGGGCCTGGACCTGTCGCGGGACGACGTCGATCTGGCGAACT
>JAIMAI010000057.1 GCA_023512015.1 Acidothermus sp.
GATGCCCCGCGCGTACTCCTCCAGCGCCCCGAGCAGTCGTCCGCGCAGCCACGGCGCCGCGGCGTGCACCCGGTGGCAGGCGGCTTCCCGCAAGGCCAGGAAGATGCGCACTTCGTCGAGCGGAATGCCGAGACCTGCAGCGAAATCCGCGACCCCCGCGGGCAGCAGGGCGGCGCGTCCGACCCCCGCGAGGGGGAGCCCGACGTCCGAAGTGCCGACCACCTCACCGGCCAATGCTCCGAGTGCCTGGCCGACCTGGCCGCCGTACATCATGCCGCCGATCTGCCGCAGCATCGCGCCCAGCGGGCCGCTGAGTTGCCGCAGCCGCGCGGCCGTCTCGGCGTCCTCCCCGCCGCCCTCGGGGAAGGCGCCGGCGAGACCGCTGCCGAGCTCGGCCCCGAACGCCTCGACCACGCGCGCCGCGATCGGCTCGACCAGCTCACGCCAGGTGGGAAGGGTCGCCTCGATCCACTCCGCGCGGCTCCACGCCTGGGCGGAGGCGACGGCGGGTGGGAGCTCGGTCTGGGCGTCAAGCCACAATTCGGCGATCCGCAGCGCTTCGGCCACCGCCCGCCGGTCGGCCTCGGTGACCGTCGGGTCCGCGCCTGCCGCACCCTGGCGAGCCACCTCTTTGGCGAGATCCCAGTTCACCGGGCCGCCGGACCACGCGAGCAGGTCCGCGAACCGGTGCAGCGCCGCGCTCAGTTCGGCGGGGGAACCGAAGTCGAACTGGCCGGCGTCGTCCGGCTTCCCGAAGGCGGTCATGATGCCACCTTCTCCTCCCGGTAGGCGTCTGAAGAGCGAAGCGAGGCGTGCGGTCGTTCGCAGGCCCGCGTTTCGGTTCGGCGACGATGCGTTGTCGGTGGGGGTACGGGCGATCGTCGCTCGGGCAGGATGGAACTCGCCGATGGTCCGACGCGAAGTGGAGTTTTCCCCGTATGACACAAGAGCTCGGGACACAAGAGGACGGCGGCCATGCCCCCCACCGTAGTCGGGTTGCGGGCGCCAAAGCGGTCGAGCAGCCCGCCGCTCGCCGACGCGCCCGCAAGCGCACGGTCGCCGTCACCGGCGCGGCCCGGCCTCTGGGGGAGTCGCTGCTTCGGGAGCTCTTGGCCTCGCCCGCGGTACGCCGCGCCATCGCCATCGATACCGTCCGCGGCGACGTTCCTGAGGCGGTATGGAGGCTCGGCGATCCTCGTGACCCGAGCGTGGTCGATCGGCTCGACGGTGTCGACACGTTGATCCACCTCGCTGTGGACCTGGCCCTCGCCGACGATCGTGCGCGGCAGCAGTCGATGAACGTTCGCGGAACGGCGGCAGCGCTGACCGCCGCTGCCGCCGCCGGCGTCCCGCACGTCGTGATCGTGACGAGCGCGATGGTCTACGGCGCGGCGCCGTCCAACCCGGTTCCCCTCGATGAGGACGCCGACCCGCGAGCCTTCCCGGAGAACGGTCTGCTCGGCGACCTCCTGGAGATGGAGCGTCTCGCGGCACGCGCCCCCCAGGTTCATCCGGGGCTGCGGGTCAGCGTGGTCAGGCCGGCGCCCCTCGTCGGGATGGGGCTGGACACCTTGGTCAGCCGCCATTTCGAGGGCCCCCGCCTCCTCGGGGTCAAGGGGACTGCTACCTGCTGGCAGTTCTGCCACTACGAGGACTTGATCTCCGCGCTCGTCCTGATCGCTACATCGGACGCGACGAGTCGCCCGGGGCGGCAACGCGGATCGCAGCAGGACACCGGGCCCGGTCGAGCGGTGTTCGCGGTGGGTGCCCCGGGGCATCTCACCCGCGAGCAGGTGGAGAAGCTCAGTGGCAAGCGGCACGTCGACCTCCCCGCCGCGGTGGCGTTCGGGACGGCCGAGAGGCTGCACCGCATCGGCGTGACTCCGGCCTCGGCGGTGGAATTGCAGTATCTGGTGTACCCGTGGGTGGTCGAACCGCGGCGACTGCTCGGCTTGGGGTGGCGACCGCACTACGACAACGAAGCGGCGTTGCGGGTACTGCTCGCCGAGACGGCCGGACGCCTCAGCCTGGCCGGGCATCGGGTCGGAGCACGCGACGCGGCGGCCGGAGCCGCGATCGGTGCGACCGTGGCGTTGGTCGGGACGGCGGCGCTGGTGCGGCGGGCCCGGAGGCGTCGGCGTGGCTGAGCCGGTGGTACGCCTCGCCACGGTTCGCGGCGAACCGCTTTCCGTCGACGAGGTGTTCCGCGCGGTGCGCACCCCGTCGAGCGGCGGCATCGCCGTCTTCGTCGGGACGGTTCGGGACGACGACCACGGCCGAGCGGTGTTGCGCCTGGAATACGAAGGCCACCCGAACGCCGAGCAGATGATCGAGCTGGTCGCGGCGGAAGTGGCAGGCCGTCACCCGGTCCAGGCGGTGGCCGCCGTCCATCGGGTCGGGATGTTGGAGGTCGGCGAGTTGGCGGTGGTCGCGGCGGCTTCGGCGGCGCATCGGGAGACGGCGTTCGATGCCGCGCGGGACCTCATCGACGAAATCAAGGCGAGGGTTCCGATCTGGAAGCGGCAGTTCTTCGCCGACGGGACGACGGAGTGGGTCGGATCTCCTTGAGGGAAAGGGATTTCATCGCCGTCCCATCGTGCGCATGTACGCACTGCGTGGACCGGCCCGACGTGCTCTATGCTGAAAACACCTGAAATTCTTCGGGTCTCGGCGGTTTCGTGGAGAGGATGACCTCCGGTGTTGGCGGTGCTCGGCTGGCTGGCGATCCCGGTGGCAGCTCTGATCGTCGGACTGGTCTCGGCCGCCCGCATGAGTCGACCCCGCCGACCCGCCGGCGTCGAGGAATCCGTCGAGTCCTTCTCGCGTTTCCGCAGAGCGCTTGCGAGCGGCCCGGTTCCCAACCGAATTCGCAGTAGGCGACGCCGCCTGCTCTCGGTGGGCCGGAACTGATCGCCCGGCGTCGGGGAGTATCTCCCCGGGCTGGAAGCGGCCGCTTTCGGGCGGTCTGAGGGGCGGTTCGGGCGTTTCGCGCCGCTGAATGGCTCAAGCTCCCTTGCTCCGGATGCCGATGCAGCGGACGTAGCCTTTCGGCTCCCCCGAGAGTGAGGCATCCGTGGAACACGTGGTCTTCTTCCCCGCGCCGGATCGCACGCCCGCGTTCCGGAGATTTCCTTCCCTCGACGAGGCGCTGCGGTTCGTCGAACACCTCCGCAACGTCGAGAACGTCACGGAGGCCTCGGTGTACCAGCTCACCGAGGTTCCGCTGTCCTTCCGCCCGTGGTACCGGGTTGAGGTACCGGCCGGCGCGGCGGACGGCGACGGCAGGCCGTCCCAACCGACGACCGTCGCTGAGGCGATCGAGGCGATCGGTTCGGCCACCGGGATCGTGGTACCCGACCAGCCGCTGGGGGTCGGCCCGGTCGATGCCGAGAGCCCCTTCACCGGGGGCCCGATTCCCGCGGTCGCTCCCCCTGCCCCGGTCGCCGAGTCGCCCGAAGCGAACCGGGACGTCGCCCCCGCCGACGGTCGCCGGGGTCTGGGCTTCTTCGCCCGCTGAGTCGACCCCCGCACGGATCCGTCGCCGACACTAATCCGGCGCCGGCACTGATCCGGCGTCCGCACTGATCCGGCGTCCGCGACCTCGCAGACTCACCCCCGCTGATCCGTGTCGCCGGGACGAGAAGGTTGATCCGGTGTCGCCGGGACGTGGAGGTGGCCGCTAGGCTCGCTGCGTGCGCCGTGAGCAGCTGACGTTCTGGGTTTGCTCGATCCTTGCGGTCGGACTCGCGGTCGCCGGTTGGCAGATGCCCGTTCCGTACGTGCGGCTCGCTCCGGGCCCGGTGGGGGACACCCTCGGCAGCGTCCCTGCGGCTCTCGGGGGCGGAGGCAAGCCGGTCATCTCGATCAGCGGTCATCCGACCGCGCCGACGTCCGGGCATCTCTACCTCGTCACCGTCGATGAATACGGCGGTCCTGGGGAAGACCTCTCCCTCGGCGATGTGTTCTTGGGCTGGTGGCGCAGCTCGGATGCCGTGGTCCCGACCCGGCTGCTGTTTCCGCCGTCCGCGACCAAGGAGCAGGTGCAGCAGCAAGGTGCGGTGCAGATGGACGTGTCCCAGGAGGACGCGAAGGTGGCGGCGTTGCGTTACCTGGGCTACCCCGTGCAACCGGGAGTGGAGATTTCGGAGATTCTCGCGTCGTCCTCGGTGAAGGGCAAGGCCGAACCCGGCGACGTCATCACCAAGGTGGACGACGTCCGGGTCACTAACGCCGACGATTTGTTGAAAGTGCTGCAGGGACATCAGGTCGGTGACCGTGTGATTCTTCACATCGATCGTTACGGCACGGCTCTGGACATTCCGGCCGTGCTCGGGAAACCTTTCGCCGGATCGAAGAGCCCCAGCATCGGGATCGAAGTGATCGACAGTTACACCCAACCGTTCCGGATCGACATCGAACTTTCAGGGGTCGGCGGACCGAGCGCGGGTTTGGCCTTCGCGTTGGGAATCGTCGACAAACTCGACTCCGGAGCTCTGACCGGAGGCAAGTCGGTGGCCGCGACCGGCACCATCGACCTCGACGGGAAGGTAGGGGCGATCGGCGGCGTGCAGCAGAAGATGGTCGCCGCGAAGGACGCCGGAGCGACGCTTTTCCTGCTGCCGAAGGACAACTGCGCCGAAGCCGTACCCGCCGCGCCCGCGGGGCTGCGGCTCGTCCCGGTGACGACGCTCGCCGAGGCGGTGCAGGCGCTGCACGCGGCGGCGGACGGCGGGCCCCTCCCGAGCTGCCCCGCCGGGTGAGCCGGGCGGCTATACTGTCACCTGCGACGCGGGGTGGAGCAGCTCGGTAGCTCGCTGGGCTCATAACCCAGAGGTCGGAGGTTCAAATCCTCCCCCCGCTACCAA
>JAIMAI010000058.1 GCA_023512015.1 Acidothermus sp.
GTTCCCCGAACGGCACGCTTCGACGGTGCCGTTCGAGCTCTCCCCACTCGAACACGAGCTGTACGAGGCAGTCACCACGTACGTCGTCGAGGAGATGAATCGCGCCGATCGACTCGGCGGTTCCCAGCGGAGCGCTGTCGGCTTCGCGCTCACGGTTCTACAGCGCCGCCTTGCCTCCTCGCCTGAAGCAATCTTCTGTTCGCTGCAGCGACGTCGTGAACGACTGGAAGGCCAACTCAAGGAATATCGCACCAGAGCAGGCAGGGTGGAGTTGTCCCCGACAGCCCGCGCCGTCGTCGAGGAATCCGACGATATTGACGAAGTCGAAGAATGGGAAGCCGCAGAGATCGAGGAAGCGGAAGAGGAACTCGTCAAGAACGCCTCCGCAGCACGGAACGTTGTGGAGTTGCACCGCGAAGTGGAGACGCTCCGCGCCCTAGAGGAACGCGCCAAGGCTGTCCGCAGGAGCGAAGAGGACCGCAAATGGGTGGCCCTCCGCGAACTCCTTACCGAGAAGGGAATCTTCACCTCCGATGCAGCCACTCCGCCGAAACTCATCGTCTTCACCGAACATCGCGATACGTTGAAGTACCTGCGGAACCGTTTGCAACGAACACTAGGCCGGCCCGACACCATCGCTTCGATCGACGGTGGGATGCATCGAGACGAGCGCCGAAAGGTACAGGAACGGTTCAGCAACGACCCCGACTGCCGAATCCTGGTCGCAACGGATGCCGCCGGTGAGGGAATCAACCTGCAACGAGCCAATCTCGTCGTGAACTACGACTTGCCGTGGAACCCGAACCGTCTGGAGCAGCGGTTCGGCCGCGTCCACCGCATCGGCCAGGACAAGCCTTGTTACATGTGGAATCTCGTCGCCATCAATACCCGGGAAGGGCAGGTCTACAAACTGCTCCTCGAGAAGCTGGAGGAGCAGCGCAAGCGATTCGGGGACCAAGTCTTCGACGTGCTCGGTCAGGCACTCCCCGGGCAGCAACTTCGCGACCTTATCCTGCAGGCCATCCGCGAAGGCGAGAGTCCGCGGGCCCGCGCTTACTGGGAGCAGGTCATCGATGATCGCATCGGAGAGGGGCTCAGCGACCTGATCCGCGAGCGGGCATTGATCTCCGATGTGCTCACCACGGATCAAGTCGCCGAGGTGCGGCGCATGATGGAGGAAGCCGCCGCGCGGCGGCTGCAGCCCCACTACGTACAGAATTTCTTCGTGCAGGCCTTCACGAAACTCGGGGGACAAATCCGACCCCGCGAGAAAGACCGATTCGAGATCACGCGCGTCCCCGGTGAGCTGCAGAGTATCCGCAAGGGCACCCGCCCCGTCGTGGGCCGCTACGAACGGGTGTGCTTCGACAAGAACCTTGCGCGTCTTCCGGGGAGCCCGGAGGCCGAGGTGCTCGCCCCGGGTCACCCCCTCTTGGATGCGGTCGTACACGTTTTCATCGAACGCCACGGTGACCTCTTGCGCCGCGGCACCGTCCTTGTGGACGACAGCGCTACCTTCGACGAACCCCGAATCCTCTGCTATCTCGACCACTCGATCACCGACGGCCGGACCGATAGTGCAGGTAGGTCGCACACCGTTTCGCGTCGCTTCGTCTTCGTCGCCATAACCGAGAACGGTAAAGGGCTGGACGCCGGTTATGCGCCGTACTTGGACTACCGGCCCGCGACCCAAGCGGAAGCAGACCGCGCACGCCGCACAATCGACGGAAGTTGGCTGCTGCCACAAAAAGTGGAATCCGCGGCGATGGACTTCGCCATCTGCAACATCGTGCCGCACCACCTCCGCGAAGTCCAAACCCTCACCGAAGCCCGCGTGAGTCGGACCTGGGAAGCCGTCAAACAGCGGCTGACCCGCGAAATCAACGATTGGGATAACCGGGCGAACAGGTTGTGGGAAGAGCAGCGCAGGGGCCGTCAGCCGAAGATCAATCCGGAGAACGCACGGCGGCGGGCCGACGAGCTGAAGGAGCGGCTCGAGCGTCGCCGTGCGGAGCTGGATGCCGAACGTCACCTGCAGGCACGCCCTCCGGTCTTGGTCGGCGCCGCGTTGGTGGTTCCCGCCCACCTTCTGGCCGGTGACTCCCGCGAGGTCGCCGACCACGCCCGCGAGCGACGAGAAGTAGAGCAGCGAGCCGTGGCCGCGGTGGTGGACACCGAAAAGGCACTCGGACGCAACCCTGAAGTCATGCCTCCGGGAAACCCTGGATTCGACATCCGCTCGATCGACGCCGAGGGCCACCTGCTCTTCATCGAAGTGAAGGGTCGGATCACCGGTGCCGACACGGTCACCCTCACCCGCAATGAGCTGCTGACCGCACTCAACACCGAGAATCGCTTCATCCTGGCGCTGGTCGACGTCAACCCGGACGGCACCGAGCAGGTCCGCTACCTGCGGAACCCGCCGGCGGAATTGGAATTAAGGCCGAGGCTGCACGAGGCGGAGCGGGCCATTACGTACGACTGGCGCAAGCTCTGGGAAAGATCTGGTACCCCTCGCTGAAACACGAACTACGCGAAAGGAAGGAAGGGGAACGGTGGCCGCCGACCACGGTTTTCGCCGCAAGCTCATCGAAGTGATGCTTCCGCTCGAGGCCATCGATCGGGAAGCTTCTCGGGAGAAATCCCTACGCCACGGCCACCCCTCGACCCTGCATCTGTGGTGGTCGCGCAAGCCGCTTGCGGCTTGCCGCGCGGTGCTCTTCGCGCAACTCCTCGACGATCCCTCAGCACATCCGGAGAAGTTCCCGGATCCGGAATCCCAGGACGCCGAACGCAAGCGTCTGCTCACCCTGATCGAGCGGATGGTGCCGTGGGAGGCCAACCGCGACACCCGGCTGTGGGAGGAAGTCCGAGACGAACTGCGTACCCAACTCGGTGAACAGCTCCCGCTGATCGCCGATCCGTTCTGCGGAGGCGGGTCGATACCGCTGGAGGCGGTACGCCTCGGGCTCGCGCCGCTCGCGGGGGACTTGAATCCGGTGGCCGCCCTCATCACCAAGGGTCTGGTGGGCGTCCCTGCCCCGTTCGTCGACCGTCCACCCGTCCATCCCGGTGAGGGGAGTCTGCCCGCCGCTGAGGGCTGGAGAGGTCTCAAAGGGCTCGCCGAGGACATCCGCCACTACGGCGCTTGGGTGGCAAGCGAGGCGCGCGCCCGGATCGGGCACCTGTACCCGGACGTGCGTGCGGCGGACGGCGAACACCTGACGGTGATCGCGTGGTTGTGGGTGCGGACCGTGACCTGCCCCAACCCGGCGTGTCGAGCCATAGCCCCCCTGACGAGCTCGTTTTGGCTCTCGAAGAAGAAGGGCGGCGAAGCCTGGGTCAAGCCCGTCGTCGACGGACGCCGGGTACGTTTCGAAATCTCTCACGACCCGGCCGGACCTCCCCTCGACGGGACGGTCAACCGCCGCGGCGCGACGTGCGTGCGGTGCTCGACGCCGATTCCCTTCGCTCACGTGCGCGCGGAAGGAACGGCGGGCCGACTGGGCGCTCAGCTCCTTGCCATCGTCGCCGAGGGGAACCGCCGACGGGTCTACTTACCCCCCGATCCCGGTCACGAAAAGCTCGCTCTGCAAGTGAGCCGCCCCGAGGATCTCCCGAACGGTCCCCTCTCCAGCAACCCGCGCAATTTCAATACCCCTCTCTACGGCCTCACGACCTACCTCGATTTGTTCACCAATCGGCAACTGGTGGCGCTGAGTACGTTCAGCGACGTCGTCCGCGAAGTGCGCGGGAAGGTCGTCGCCGACGGCGGGAAACCGGAGTACGCGGATGCCGTGACTACGTACCTGGGGTTCGCGGTGAGTCGGCTCGCGGATTATTCCTCGGCCCTCTGTTCCTGGAACATCAGCAGGATCATGCTCAGGAACACGTTCGCGCGTCAGGCCCTGCCGATGGTGTGGGATTTCGCGGAGGGAAATCCGTTCTCCGATTCCAGCGGGAACTGGCTGGGGGCGGTGGAGTGGGTCGCCGAGGCCGTCGAGGAACTCCCGGGAAAGCCCGGAGGCACCGTCGTCTGCGGCGACGCCGCGGAGTTCTGCGCACCCGCACCGGTGGTGGTCTGCACGGATCCTCCGTACTTCGACAACATCGGGTACGCCAATCTCGCCGACTACTTCTACCTCTGGCTGCGCCGCACCCTCGCCGACGTCCACCCGAATCTGTTCGCCACCATGCTCACCCCTAAGGCCGCGGAGCTGGTGGCCGACCCCTACCGGCTGGGCGGCGACAAAGCCGCGGCCCGGAAATTCTTCGAAGAGAACTTCGAACGCGCCTTCCGCCACCTTGCGCAGCTCGCCGACCCCCGCTTTCCCCTGGTGGTGTTCTACGCCTTCAAGCAATCGGAGCAGGCCGCGGACGGGGTGACCTCGACCGGCTGGGAGACGATGCTCGGGGCGCTGCTGCGCGCCGGCCTCATGATTACCGCTACCTGGCCGCTGCGCACCGAACGGGCCAATCGGCCGAATGCCCAAGAGAGCAACGCGTTGGCCTCCTCGGTGGCGTTGGTCTGCCGGCCCCGTCCTCCGGTCGCGGAGGTCACCGACCGGCGGGGGTTCCTTACGGCCCTGCACGCCGAGCTACCGAGGAGAGTCCGCGAATTGCAGGCCGCGAGTCTGCCACCCGCGGACCTGCCCCAGTCCGCCATCGGTCCCGGGATCGCGGTGTTCTCCCGCTACGCCAAGGTCCTGGAGTCCGACGGATCGGC
>JAIMAI010000006.1 GCA_023512015.1 Acidothermus sp.
TTGTAACTGACCACGTTCCCGCCCACGTACACCTTCGAGTTGTCGTACGCCGGCGCACACGCCGGAAGCGACGACGAAGAAGGCGACGGGTTGGTGGTCGGCGGGTTGCTCCCCGCGAATTGGACGTCGAACTTGGTGAAATCCCAGTCGTTCTGGATGACGCTGCTACACGTTCCCGAGGTCGTGCTGGTTGCTCCTCCGGGACATTGCCGGTCGCGGTTCACCGACCAGAACGTGTAGCGTCCGAGACCCACCGAGCGGGCAAAATCCAGGTTGGACTGAAAATCCGACTGGTAGAAGTACTCGCCGGTGTCTGAGCGTCCGTTCATCTGCGAGATGCCCTCGTGGGCCCACGCGGTCGCGCTGTCCCAACCGAAGGTGTTCATCAGCATGGTGTGGAACTGCTGGAGGGCACTCTGCTGGCTCGCGGCGCCGTTGAAACCGCCGTCGAAAGGCATGATCGAGTAGTTGTTCGGCGTGAAGCCGAGTCCCTTGGCGGTATTGAGGACGTTCTGCCCGAAGTAACCCGTTCCCGAGGTGGTACCCGGGAGAGTGATCGAGATGTACAGGCCGGGATTGTTGCGCTGCAGGATTTGAGCCGCTCCGACCTCGTTGTTGACGGCGGTGAGGTTCTCGTATTCGGGCTCTTCTAGGTCGAAGTCCATCGCCTTGAGACCGTACTTGTCGATTACTTGCTGATACGCGGCTGCGGTGGCTTGCGGCGAGCTGCAGACCTGACCGAGTTTGGTACCTCCGTATCCGCCGATGGAGACGGATACGTCGCCGCCGTTCGCTCGAATCGTGTTGATGAGGTTGGCAACGGTGACATCCGAGGAGACGGGTGCCGTCCCATCCCAGGCCGGACTACACGAACTCCCGTTGGCCAGGATGAATGCGAGCATGAATACCTTCTCCCCCGTCGCAGCCATTACCGTGGGGAGGTCGGGCGGACTGTTGTCGAGGGGCATTACGTAGGGGGCCTGCGCATACCACGCCTGCGCGAGAGTCGCGGCCGAAGCCCCTGGAACATCGAGGGCGAGCAGAGCGGTTGCCGTGAACGTTCCCAACCCTGCCACCGATGCGCAGATGGTTTTGATGCGACGCACGGGTTCTCCTCACCTATGTCGAGATGTGGAGCCCCGCCGATGCATCGCCGTCCGGGTGTGTGCGGATCGGCGGTGCAGACGTGGGCGTCGTCACCCGTCCACGGGCGAGGCCGGTGGCAAATCTGCCGGTGCGATATCCCCCGTGCCCTCAAGGGTGCAACGCGGTACGGCAGCTGTCAAGAGATTGGACTAGACCAACTTTGCGATCAGATGCTTGATCGTTGAAGTGTGGTCGCTCAGGCCGACGCCCGCCGGGCTTCCAGATCGACGGTGCGGGCGCTCACCCGCGTCCGAAAATCGGAATTAGCGGCAATTGCTGCGTAATACGCCGCCTTGCGTCGTGCCACACACCCCTCCGGGCGGGTTTCCGCGGGGAGCTGCTCGGGCGCGAGCATCGCCGTCATGCCGTCGCGGAGAAGCGCCAGAGCCTCGGCTCGCATCTGGGAAATCCGAGATTCGGTGACGCCGAGCTCGGCGGCCAGCTCGGCCATCGGCCGTTCCTGGAAGAAATATCCTTCGACGACGAAGCGCAGCCGCGGCGGCAGTGCGGCGATCGCGTCCATCAGGTAACCGACGCGTTCGCGATTCAGCAGCACCTCTTCGGGACCGGGATCCTGATGGGGCAACATTCCTTCCAGCGTCCCGGCATCCGCGAAACCTTGGAGACTCAACACCACCGCACGATGGACGTCTTCTTCGGTCGAGGCGAGTTCGTCGATCGAAACCCCCATGTACTGAGCCAGTTCGGCGTGGGTCGGTATCCGACCGAGAGTTGCGGCCAATTCCTCTTCGGCGAGCGCCCGCTGCCGGGCCTTGACACGGACCGAACGGCTTGCCCAGTCGTGGCTGCGGAGTTCGTCGATGATGGCTCCGCGGATGCGGACGGTCGCAAAGCGGGCGAACGGCACGCCGCGATCCGGATCGAAGCTGTGGGCGGCCTGGGCCAAGGCCATCATCCCCGCAGAGGTCAGGTCGTCGCGGTTGACGTGGCCGGGGAGCTTCGCGGCGGTCTCGGCGACCAGGTAACCGACCAAGGGAAGGTGTTCCCGGACGAGTTCGTCGATCGTGTCGCGTCGCGATACATCCGGCGAGGCGTCTGAGCTGCGGTTCGAGGTGTCGATGCGTGCCATGTCCTTGTCATCGCCGTCTTCCCCCTGCGGTCTTGACTCCAAATGGAGCAATCGTCCGGCAATGGGCACGAAACGACCCGGAGTGACTACGGCCGATCTGGCGGACGGCGGAATGCACGCTCGTCCGGAGGAGCCAACGCCGTGCGTCGAACGCAGCCATCACGTGGTGAGCTCGCGTCCGGCCTACTCTCAGGCTCTATCGGCGGCGTGCCGAGAATTGAAGACAACAAGCGTGTGATCCTGGCCACCGGGGTGCGATGCGGTGGTACCGACGCGTCGGACGAGAATCGACGTCGGGGTCGTCGGCAGGAGAGCGGCCATCACGACGGCCGTCCGTGAGAGAGGAGCTAGGTGTCGAGCCTCGCGGTTCTGTCCGAGCTGCTCTGGCGCGAGCGCGAGGTGCTCGACGTCCTGCTGTTCAAACTCGAACAAGAACGTCTGCTGGTGGATGCGGGCCGGCTCGAGTGGCTTCCTCGCGCCGCTCATGAGATCGATCTGGTAGTCGAAGAGCTCCGACTGATCGAGCTCTCCCGCGCCATCGAAACTCGCTGCGTTGCCGAGGAACTCGGACTCCCCCCGGAGGGTTCGCTCGCCGAAATCGCGGAGGCCGCTCCCTCGCCGTGGAGGGAGATGTACCTCGCGCATCGTGAGGCGATGCTCCGGTTGACGGAGCGGATCGACGCGACGGCCGAAGGAACCCGTGGAGCCCTTGAAGCGGCTCGGACGACCGCCGAGAGCCGCACGCGCGACGCGGCCGTCGCGGCGGGAGAGTGGCCGGACGTCACCGAGGTGGCGTCGAACCGATGACGCCCCCCGTGACTTCAGCGCGTGCGCCGCTCGACACCTCGGACGCCGAGGCGCTGTACACCGCATTGGTGCTGATCGATCAGTCGCTGCGCACCGCCGTCGCTCGGCTGCTTCGCCTGCGAGGGCTGCTCGCCTCGGTGCGTCGGGGACTGGGCGCGGGTCGCGAACCGACTGCGGACGCCGAATGGCTCAGCGAGGAGCCGTCCGTCCCCTTCGATCAGCCTCGCCCTGCGCGGTCTCCTCTTCCGCCGTCGCTTCGGGAATTCCTGGGCCATGGCAGACACACCGGCAGGTGACGGCGTCGGAGGCTTTCGTCCGGGGCGTACCGGACGGTGTGCGCACGTGGGCGCACTGACAGACCGGACACGTCTCGACGTACAACACCTGCACGGCCTTCCTATCGGCACTCGACTTCGCTCGGTCGAGCTGGTTGGGCGATTCGCGGGGGGAGGCTCGTCGGAAGAGTGGCGACATTAGTGATCTCTCGCAACGCCCGAGTAACGGTCGGGCTGCGCCAGGAGCAGGGTGGCGGTCGACCTAACCGACTACCCCATTCGGAGGATTTGTCCTCCGCGTCCCTGCGAGCCCGCCAAGCGGGTGCGGAAATTCCACGGTGGGGGAATGCCTTAGCCACGAGACGACCGCCCATCGGAGAATTCGTCCTGAAAGGGGCGTTATATCCCTTTCAAGCGGTTTATCGTGGATTCGAGGTGAAGGAGGCTGTAGCGCGGTGAGCCCGAGCGACGAGCGGGGCCGCCACGGCGAGGATGCGCACGAGCCGCGTCCCTCCGGTGACCCGCGTTTGGAAGACCCGACGGTGCTCGAAGAGATCGAGCTGTACAGCGAATTGATCATCCAAGTCCGCGATCGCGACCGGCCTCTCAGCCTCGCCGAGGTTGATCGCATCCTGGGTCTGTCGCCTGCGTCGAGAACGGACCGCCCTCCCACGAAACAGTCGCGGTCGAAAGCGTCCGCATCGTAGCCGACCCCTACCGGACCCGCCCTGCCTCCGAGGTCCGCACCCGAGCTCATTACCATCACCCCGGAACCCGTCATCGTCCACGGCCGAGGAGTTTTCGTGCGTCTGCGCCTGACCCCACAAGGCCCCGCATTCTTCGAGATGTTTGCCTCCTCCGCGGCCACCCTGGTGCGCGGGATCGAAGCCGCCGCAAGAATCTTCCTGCCGGACGTCGACCGCACCGAGGTCGCGGCCGAGGTCCGGCGGGTCGAGCACGAAGCGGACGAAATCACTCACGACATCCTGCGGAAGCTCAACTCGACTTTCGTCACTCCCTTCGACCGCGACGACATCTATCGGCTCGCCGGGCGGCTGGACGACGTCATGGACTTCGTCGAGGCGGGCACCGACCTGATCGTCTTGTACCGCTTGGAAGAGCTGCCACAAGAGATCGCCGAGCAGGTCGAGGTGCTGCGGCGCGCGGCGGCAGTGACGGCGGAAGCGATGCCGCGGCTGCGTACTCGCAAGGGACTCGATGCCTACTGGATCGAAGTCAACCGCCTGGAGAACGAAGCCGATCAGCTTCACCGGAGATTGCTCGCCAAACTCTTCGATGGTCACCTGGACGCGCTCACGGTCCTCAAGCTCAAGGAGGTCTGCGACCAGTTCGAGTCGGCCGCCGACGCCTTCGAAAACGTGGCGAACACGGTCGAGACGATCGTGGTCAAGGAAACCTGAGCATGACCACCGCAACGATCATTGCGATCGTCGTGGTGGCCTTGGTCTTCGATTTCACCAACGGGTTCCACGACGCCGCGAACGCCATCGCGACCTCGATTTCCACGCGGGCGTTGACACCCCGCGTCGCCCTCGGAATGTCGGCGGTCCTCAACCTCGTCGGTGCCGCCATATCGACCCGGGTGGCCGGCACGGTGGGGAAGGGAATCGTGGCCGCTCCCCAGGGAAATCGGGGGCTCGCTTTGGTCTTCGCCGCCGTCGTCGGTGCGATCCTGTGGAATTTGCTGACGTGGTATTTCGGCTTACCGTCGTCGTCCTCACACGCACTGATCGGCGGATTGGTGGGTTCCGCGGTCGTCACGGACGCCGGATTCGGGGCGGTGCACTGGGCGGGCGTCATCGACAAAGTCATCGTTCCGATGGTGATTTCCCCCGTCATAGGTCTGGCCGGGGCCTACGTCGTCATGCTGGTCATCCTCTGGTTGTTCCAACGCGCGAAGCCCGGTCCGATGAACAAAGGCTTTCGCTACCTCCAGACCCTGTCGGCGGCGGCGATGTCGTATTCGCACGGCACCCAGGATGCGCAGAAGACGATGGGGGTCATCACCCTCGCGCTCCTTACCGGGGGGTACATCCACAGTTTTCGCGTGCCCGGGTGGGTCATCTTCTCGGCGGCCGCCGCAATGGCCGCGGGGACGTATTTCGGAGGCTGGCGCATCATCCGAACCCTGGGGCGTCGCGTCATCCAGCTCGATCCGGCCCGCGGCTTCGCCGCCGAAGCAACCTCTTCGGCGGTGCTGCTGAGCGCCGCCCATTTCGGGGCTCCGATTTCTACCACCCACGTCATCACCTCGGCGGTGATGGGAGCCGGGGTGACGCGGCGGCTCTCCGCAGTCCGGTGGGGCGTGGCCGCCAACATCGTGATGGCCTGGATATTCACCATCCCGGGTGCGGCCCTCGTCGCCGCCCTCATCCACACGGCATTGATGCCGTTCACAGGCTGACGCAATTGGGCGGCTCAGTTCCGCTCGAAGAGTGCGTCGGTGCTCCAGCGGCGAAAACCGAGAGACTCGTACAGTCTGATGGCTGGCTCGTTCGTGGCTTCGACGTACAACATCACGTGGGGCAGCCGTTTTTCCCTCAGGTGACGCAACCCGACAATGGTGAGCGTCCGACCCAGACCCATGCCCTGGACTCGGGGATCCACGCCGAGCACGTAGACCTCCCCGAGTGGTTCGTGTCCGTGACTTGATTCGGGACTCTGCGGGGTGCCGTGCACCTTGGTCCAGTGAAACCCGACGAGTTCGCCGTCCTTTTCTGCAAGGAAGAAACCGTCGGGATCGAACCAACTCTCCTGCATGCGCCGACGCAGATCCTCCGCCGTCCAGATGCCCTGCTCCGGGTGGTCGGAGAAGATGCGCGCGTTCAGCTCGAGCCACGCCTGCTCGTCCCGCCCCGGCTGGAACGTGCGGATGGTGATGCCGTCCGGTACCCGTACGGTCGGGAGCGGGGCGAAGAGATCCCGGCGCATTTGCAAAAGCACCCGGCTTCGGTCGAAGCCCAATCGACGTGCCATCGTCTGCGCCGTCGGCAGTTCGCCGTGGGCCCACAGCCGCAACCGTCCGCCGGTTCGCTGCAGAATCTCCTCGATCAACGCGCGTCCCAGGCCGCGGCGGCGGTGGTCGGGCGCCACCACCAATTCGGCGCTCGGCGCTTGCACGGGATCCGTCGCGTCGAGATGGGCATAGGCGGCGAGCCGGGCTCCGTCGTCCGCCCAGATCAGGATGTTGCAGGCCTTCTCGTCACCGCCGTAGCGCAGGTGCAGCATCACGTGCTCGGAAAGCGGCGGGACGGCGTCCACGTCGGTCGCTTCGTCGACCAGAGCGAAAACGGCCCGCGATTCCTCGGCGGAGAGTCGGCCCCGTACCACCATCCGCGCGTCGTCGGGAAGAGCCGGCACGGGCCCCACGCTAGCGGGAGCGCCGAAGAGTCTCGCGGCCCGGCTCAGAATTCGGACCGTGGCGTCGCGATGGCCGACTGCTCGGCGTCGGTCCCCTCGCCGTCGGCCTCGGATTCGCCGCGGGCCGTGCGGTCCTCGCGGTCCCTACCCGCGGCCGGCAGGACGAATTTGTAACCGACGTTGCGCACGGTTCCGATCATCGACTCGTGTTCGGCGCCGAGTTTCGCCCGCAGGCGACGCACGTGGACGTCGACGGTCCGGGTTCCTCCGAAGTAGTCGTATCCCCACACTTCTTGGAGGAGTTGCGCCCGAGTGAAAACCCGCCCGGGGTGTTGTGCCAGATATTTCAGCAGCTCGAATTCCTTGAAGGTGAGATCGAGGGTGCGGCCCCGCAGCCGGGCGGAATAGGTCGCTTCGTCGATCACGAGATCGCCGGAGCGGATCACTTCGTCGTTGCCCTGCCGGCGGTTGGCCGCGGCGATCCGACCGGCGGCCAGCCGAAGTCGGGCTTCGAGTTCCGCCGGCCCGACGGTGTCCAGCAGGACGTCGTCGAAGCCCCATTCCGCGGTGACCGCCGCGAGCCCACCCTCCGTCACGATCAGCAATAGCGGGCAGGAAAGGCCCGTGGTGCGCAGCGTCTGGCACAGGGAACGAGCGTGCGCCAGCTCTCGTCGTCCATCGACGAGGACGGCGTCCGCCGGAGGGGCGTCGACCAACGCCGTGATCTCTGCGGGTGCGACCCGGACGCGATGCAGCAGGAGCCCCAGAGCCGGCAGCACCTCTGCCGATGGCTGGAGCGCGTTGGTGAGGAGCAGGAGTGTGGCCACGGGCCTCCGTGTCCTAGGGTCGGGATCACCAGCCAGGATACGGCGGCCGCGTTTCCGCGGCGTTTCGCGACGATGTCCACCCGGTGAGCGAAGGCCGGGCCCGACGAACGGGGAAGGAGGCGTCGGACGGCGGTGGGTACCACGTGCACGTTGCGCTACTGGGCGGCGGCGCGCGACGCGGCCGGAATCTCCGAGGAACCCTGCGAAGCAGAAACGCTCGCCGATGCGCTCGCGATCGCCCGGCGGCACGGTCCGCGACTCGCGGCCGTCTTGAACGCGTGCTCTTTCCTCATCGATGGGTGCCCGGCCGGGGGGCGGGATCCCTCCGCGGTGCCGCTGCATCCGGGCGCCGTGATAGACGTCTTGCCTCCGTTCGCCGGAGGCTCCTTGTGATCAAATTTCTTGTGGGGGTGGCAGTCGTGATCGGGGTGCTCGTCGGGCTCGACCGGCTCGCGGCACACATTGCGGAGGATCGAGTGGCGACCCTGGTCCAGCGGGAAGCCCACCTGCCGACACGACCCGCAGTCCAGGTGGATTTCCCCTTTCTTCCCCAGGTGTTCTCCGGGCGTTACCGATCGGTCACGATCACCGCGACGGATATCTTCACCGATCGTGACGGTGCGCGCGTGAACGACGGAGCCCGACTCCGGCTCCAAGCGGACGGCGTCCACCTCTCCTTGAGCGACGTGCTGCGCGGCGACTTCCACCGGGTACCGGTCGATACGCTGATCGGCACGGTCACCGTCCCGTTCGACCGCATCGCTGCAGCGGCCCCTATCCCTGATCTCAGCCTGGCTGCGGTGCCGGGAGAGCCGGACGAGCTTGCCATCGACGTCCCCGCAGGCTCGGCTCACATCCAAGTGATCGTTCGCGTGGACGTCGAGGGGACGGCGATCGTGATCAGCCCGGTGCGTGTCGTCGGGTCGGGCGTCGGGATTGTCGCCGACGCCACACTGCGGCGGCAATTGGGTTTTCGCCTCGCCGTGCCAGGATTGCCGACGGGAATGCGCCTCACCACGGTCGAAGCGGGAAGTGACGGCGTGACGGTAGCGGCGGTAGGGCACGACCTCGTGCTCCACGGCGGCAGGGCGGTCGCGGTGGGCGTGACCTGTGCCGTAGGTTGCCAGCCATGAACGTTGTTGTTCCCTCCGAGACCGCCGAGTACGAACGGCGGGTCGCCTGCGTCCCGGACACCGTGACGAAATTGCGTGCCCTCGGCCATACCGTTTCGGTGCAGCGGGGAGCCGGGGACGCCGCGGGTTATCCGGACCGCCTCTATGAGGAGGCGGGCGCCCGCATCGTCGATCGCGATGCCCTCGACGACGCCGAGCTCGTTCTCGCCGTCCAACCCCTCCCGCTGGAGGATGCGCGCCGACTGCGAGCCGGTTGTCTGGTGATCAGCTTCTTGCAGCCGGCCGAGAACGCCGAATTGCTGGAAGCTTTCGCGGCTCGAAAGGCGAGTGCCCTCTCGCTGGAACGCCTGCCGCGTATTTCGCGGGCCCAGAGCATGGACGCGCTCTCCTCCCAAGCCCTGGTGGCGGGGTACCGCGCAGCGTTGATCGCCGCTGAGAAATTGCCGCGCTTCTTCCCCCTGCTCATGACGGCGGCCGGCACGGTGCCTCCCGCGAAAGTGTTGGTGTTGGGGGCGGGAGTTGCGGGGCTGCAGGCGATCGCTACCGCCCGGCGGCTCGGAGCGGTGGTTTCGGCGTACGACGTGCGGGCGGCGGCCGCCGAGGAGGTGCGCAGCCTCGGTGCGACCTTCATCGATCTGGGTCTGGAGACGTTGGAGGGCGCAGGTGGGTATGCCCGGGAGATGACCGAGGAGCGGGCGATCCGGCAGCGCGAATTGCTCACCCCTCATGTCGCGGCGTCGGACGCAGTGATCACCACAGCGGCCGTTCCGGGCCGCCGGGCGCCGCTACTCGTGGACCGCGCGATGGTCGAGGCGATGCGCCCGGGGACCGTCATCGTCGACATCGCGGCGGAATCGGGCGGCAACGTCGAATTATCACGTCCGGGTGAGGAAATCCACCACCAAGGCGTGCTCATCTGGGGTGGGCGCAACATGCCGAGCGGCATGCCGTACGACGCGAGTCGGCTCTACGCGCGCAACGTGGCGAACCTGGTGGAGCTGCTCAGCAAGGACGGCGAGCTGAAATTGGACCTCTCGGACGAAATCGTGGCGGCGTCGCTGGTCGTACACGAAGGACAGGTGCGGATATGAACAATATCGAATTGCTCACTGTTTTCATGCTCGCGGTTTTCGTGGGGTTCGAGGTCATCTCCAAGGTCTCCACCATCCTGCACACGCCGCTCATGTCGGGGGCGAATGCGATCCATGGGGTCATCCTGGTCGGAGCGATCCTCATCACCGGGGTGGCGGATACGGCGGCCCAGTTGTGGCTCGGGCTGGCGGCCGTCGTCCTCGCGACCGCGAACATGGTCGGAGGTTTCGTCGTCACCGACCGGATGCTCGAAATGTTCAAGGGCCGTCGGACGTCGAACACGCCGTCACCGGACGCGATCCCGGCGGGCAAGGACGGTCGGCGATGAGCAACGGCGTGCTGTTCGCGTATTTCGTCACCGCACTGTGTTTCATCCTGGCTTTGAAAGGATTGTCGTCGCCGAAATATGCGCGGTACGGAAATCTCGTCGGAGCGTTCGGTGCGGCGCTGGCGGTCGTCGTCACGCTGACCTTGCACGGACTCGGGCACCGAATTCCCATCATCGTCGCCATCGTCATCGGCACGCTGATAGCCGTGCCGGCGGCCCGTTTGGTGAAGATGACCGCCATTCCCCAGATGGTGGCCATGTTCAACGGCGTCGGTGGTGCCGCCGCCGCTCTGGTCTCGTTGGACGAATACGTCAAGCAACACAGCGTCGACTCCGGAGGCGTTGCTGCTGCCGTGGTCTTCAGCGCCATCGTCGGGAGTGTGAGCTTCACCGGGTCGCTTGTCACCTTCGCGAAATTGCAGGGCATCATGACCGGGCGGCCGGTGGTGCTCCCCGGGGCCCGCGTTTTCACGCCGGTACTGGCTCTCGCCTCCGTGGGTCTCGGAATCGCGGGTATCGCGACCTCCAGCGTCGTCCTCGTCGTCGTCTGCGCCATCACGGCCCTAGCGTTGGGGGTCTTCTTCGTCCTGCCCGTCGGCGGAGCCGACGTTCCGGTCGTCATTTCACTGCTCAACGCGTTCACCGGGCTCACCGTCGCGGCGTCCGGATACGTGCTGAACAACACCCTGCTCATCGTCGCCGGAACCCTCGTGGGAGCGTCGGGAACCTTGCTCACCCAGCTCATGGCGCGGGCGATGGGTCGGCCGCTGACCGGAATTCTCTTCGGTGCGTTCACCGGCCCGACGACGGCGGGATCGACCGCCGAACTCGCGACCGACCGCGCGGTGCGTTCGGCCAACGCCGAGGACATCGCGATTCTCCTCGCCTACGCACGCAAGGTGGCCATCGTGCCCGGATACGGGCTCGCGGTGGCGCAAGCCCAGCACACCGTTCGAGAACTGGCTGATCTGCTGGAGGCGCGGGGAGTTCAGGTGTTCTACGCCATCCACCCCGTCGCCGGACGGATGCCGGGGCACATGAACGTCCTGCTCGCCGAGGCGAACGTGCCGTACGAACAACTGAAGGAAATGGACGCGGCAAACCCTGAATTCAGCTCCACAGACGTGGCGGTGGTAGTGGGTGCCAACGATGTGGTCAACCCGGCCGCACGCGATCTGCCCGGCAGTCCGATCTACGGCATGCCGATCCTCAACGTCGACGAGGCCGCGAACGTGGTGTTCCTGAAGCGCTCGCTCCGTCCGGGCTTTGCGGGGATCGACAACGCGTTGCTCTACCACCCGAAGACGACCCTGCTGTTCGGCGACGCCAAGGAATCGCTGTCGAAGCTGGTCGCCGCCGTCAAGAATCTTTGAGCAGAATTCACCGGGCGTCCTCGCCGCTCCCGTGGTGCGGGCTACTGGGGCGGCGCACAATGAGGCCAGAACGTCCGCTCGGTGCGCGGCGCCGGGCGGCGTCCGGCAGTGGTGCAGCGTGCGAGGGAGAGAGCCGTGGCGCATCTGGCCACTCTGGTCGCCAAGGACGGCAGACGCTGGCACGGTGCCGAGATCGACCTGAACGAGCTGCGGGATCTCGGCGATCTGGCCGATGCCATGCGCCTTGCAGCCCGGGGAGACGAACCCGTCTTCGTCTTCATCGAAGAGGAAGACGAGTGGTTCGCCATCGTCCGCATCGATGGTCTCGACGATCCGCGGGTCTTCGTGTCGGACTTGCGCATGCTGGCCGTCAGTGACCTCGCCGACCGATTCTTCGCGGATTTCCTCGCCGAGCCGGCGGAGGACGTCGAGGGCGTCGACGGTGGTGAGGGTGCGGTGCCGGGTGGTGACGTGGAGATACTGGCGGATTTCGGAATCACCGGCAAGGCGCTGGTGGCGATGTGCACCCGGGAAGGGCAAGTGCCCGCCGACATCATCACGGAGATCGGCGAGCAACTCGGGTGCGTCGACGAGATCGAGGTTTACCGCTGAACGCGGGGGTTGCAGGTCGGGGGCTCTTCGTTTCGCCGATGCGGCTCGCGCTGGAGGAGGCCCGACGAGCCGAGGACGTGACCGACGTTCCGGTGGGAGCGGTCGTGATCGGCCCGGACGGCGAGGTGCTCGGCCGCGGCCACAATCGGCGGGAAGCTGCCGCGGATCCCACCGCACACGCCGAAATCCTCGCCCTCCGGGCGGCTGCCGCGCGGCTCGGTCGGTGGCGGTTGGACGGCTGCACCTTGGTGGTGACGCTCGAACCGTGCACGATGTGCGCCGGGGCCGTGGTCTTAGCGCGGCTGGATCGCCTCGTCTACGGGGCGACGGACCCTAAGGCGGGAGCGGTGGGTTCGCTGTGGGACGTCGTCCGCGATCGGCGCCTGAACCACCGCCCTGAAGTGATCGGTGGAGTGCTGGCCGAGGAGTGCGCGGCGCTGCTGCGCGGCTTTTTCCAACGGCGTCGGGACGGATCGTCCGGGGACTGACCGTCGCTTGGGAGGCTCAGGCGAGGCCCCGCCGCCGTCCGTTACTCTTGCTCGCGGTGGAGTCGCCTAGTGGCCGATGGCGCACGCCTCGAAAGCGTGTGAGGGTGCAAGCCCTCCGTGGGTTCAAATCCCACCTCCACCGCGGAAACAGATCAGGGGTGGCCGCTGCCGGCCACCCCTGCACGTTTTCGGTCGACGGTCAGAGCGCTCTGACGTTCGCCGCCTGAGGGCCCTTCTGCCCCTGGGTGATTTCGAAATCCACCCGCTGATTCTCCATCAGGGTGCGGTAACCCTCACCCTGGATCGCCGAATAGTGGACGAAGACGTCTGGCTGGCCCTCGACGGCGATGAAGCCAAAACCCTTCTCGGCGTTGAACCACTTCACGACACCTTGCAACGTGCTCTCCTTACCGGAATTTCGCCGGCCGCACCTCGCGACCGACCGGCCGCCGCGATGGTGCTCACCGCGCAAAGGTTCCGCGGCGTGGGGAACACGTGCTGGGAACTGCGACCTTCGGCCACGCTAGCAGGTCGCCGTCGTCGCCGCCAGGGGTCGACGGTGGGCGCCGTTCCAGCAGGCCTTCATGAAGGGTGGCGGAGGATGCGGGATTTGAACCCGCGAGAGGGGGTTACCCTCTACACGCTTTCCAAGCGTGCGCCCTCGGCCGCTAGGCGAATCCTCCGTGGGCAGGGTAGCCGATGGGGAAGGACGCCGCCCGGCGGGAGCGGCGTGCCTAGACTGGAGGGCCAGACCCCTCGTGCGGCGTCCATCTCGCCAACCCCCCCAGGGCCGGAAGGCAGCAAGGGTACGCGAGCTCTGGCGGGTGCGCGAGGGGTCCTTCGATGCCGCCGGGCCCGATCCGGCTCGGCCGCCCGCAGGGCGGAGGATGACGTCATGGCTCTCGCGCTGTACCGCAAGTACCGCCCCGCCACTTTTGCCGAGGTGATCGGCCAGGAACACGTCACCGAGCCGCTCCGCCAGGCGTTGCTCAACGATCGGGTCCACCACGCGTACCTGTTCTCCGGTCCCCGAGGGTGCGGCAAGACTTCTTCGGCCCGCATCCTGGCCCGGAGCCTGAATTGCGAGAAAGGCCCGACACCCGACCCCTGCGGCGAATGCCAGTCGTGCCGGGATCTCGCCCCCAGCGGACCGGGGAACGTCGACGTCATCGAGATCGACGCGGCGTCTCACGGCGGGGTGGACGACGCCCGAGACCTGCGGGAAAGGTCCTTCTTTGCGCCGGCCGTTTCGCGTTTCAAGGTGTACATCATCGACGAAGCCCACATGGTCACCGCGGCCGGTTTCAACGCGTTGCTCAAATTGGTGGAAGAACCTCCCCCGCACCTGAAATTCATTTTCGCTACGACCGAGCCGGACAAAGTGCTTCCCACCATCAGGTCGCGGACTCACCACTACCCGTTCCGACTCGTCCCGCCCGCGATCCTGCGGGAACACCTCGGTCGCATCTGCGAACGGGAGGGGGTGGCGATCGAGCCGGCGGCGCTGAGCCTCGTCGTCCGCGCCGGGGCCGGATCGGTTCGGGATGCACTCTCCGTGCTGGATCAGTTGATCGCGGGAGCCGGTTCGGACGGCGTCACGTACCGGTACGCGGCTACCCTCCTCGGCTACACCGACGCCGCGCTGCTCGATGCTGTGATCGATGGGTGGGCCGCCGGCGACGGCGCCGCCGTCCTCCGGGTCGTCAACACCGTGATCGACGCCGGGCATGATCCGCGGCGATTCGCCGAGGACGTGCTGCAACGGCTCCGTGATCTCATCGTTTTGGACGCCGTTCCGGACGCGGTGTCCAGCGGTTTGCTCGACGTCCCCGACGACGCGTTGGACCGCATGCGGCGGCAGGCGGCGGCTCTCGGCCGCGCGAATCTGGTGCGGGCGGCCGAGATCGTCAACACCGGCATCACCGAGATGCGGGGGTCTCTCGCACCTCGGCTGCTCCTCGAGCTCATGGTGGCCCGGCTCCTGCTTCCCGGATCCGACGAAGCGAGCGTGCTGGCCCGGCTGGAGCGCCTCGAACGCAGGACGGGGAGTTTGCCGTCCGCCGCCCCGGCTGCGGGGTCCGCGACGCAGGCCGATCCGGTTCGCCCCGCCCCCGCCTCGGCCGTTGCCGCCTCCGCGCCGGCCACGCCCGTCTCCCCGGCACCCCCTCCCGCCTCTGCAGCGGCCGCTCCCGCTGCCTCGGCCGCTTCGCCGGACCGCTCCTCCGCCGCCGGCACGACGCCGTCCACTCGGGATGCCAGCCCCACCGATCTTGCGGCGGTGCGACGGGCGTGGGACGACGTCCTGGAAGCCGTCAAGCGGCGTCGGCGGGTGACCCACTCGCTGCTCGTCTCCGGCCCCGCGCAACCCATCGACGTCCGCGGATCCACCCTGGTGATCGGCTTCACCACGGAAGCCTTGGAACGGCAATTCACCATCGGAGCGAGCAACGACGAGGTCCTCACCGATGCGCTGTCCGAGGTCCTCGGCGGTCGGTGGCGCGTCGAGACCGGGATCCTCGGCAGCCCGAGCAGCACGCGACCGGCGCCGTCGCAACCGCCGTCCGCAGGGCTCGAACCGGCCGAGGAGGACGGCGGGCTGTCACCGGAACCGGTGGGGGAAAGCCGTCCGCGGCCGCGGGGAGCGCGGGCGACGCGGCGGAAAGCCGATCCTGCTGCGGCGGATGCCGGTGCCCCGACGCCCCCGGAAGCCCAGGAGATCGTGGACCTCGACGCTCCCGTCGTCGACGACGCCGACCATCTGGAGCTGCTGCAGCGCCACCTAGGAGCAACCGTGATCGAGGAGGACGCCGACTGATCCGACAGGCGGGCGGCGCACCGAGATCTGCCCGGCCATTCGAGTCTGTTCACGCCTCCGGTAGCCTCGTAGGCTCTTCGCAAGACGCCCGCGAGGCCCGGGCGTCGGTGAGCGGAGGGATCGCAGCGGTGCGCGGCCTGTCTCGATGTGCGGTGTGGTGAGGCGTGTACGAAGGCGTCGTCCAGGACTTGATCGATGAGCTCGGCAAGCTGCCGGGGATCGGCCCGAAGAGCGCGCAACGGATCGCCTTCCACCTCCTCGGCGTGGACGCCGACCAGGTGCGGCGGCTCGCCGAGGTGCTGCTCCAGGTCAAGGAACGAGTGCGGTTCTGTACGGTTTGCGGAAACGTCGCGGAGGCGGACCGTTGCCGGATTTGCACCGACCCCAGGCGGGATGCCAGCGTGCTCTGCGTGGTCGAGGAACCGAAGGATGTGATCGCGATCGAGCGCACCCGGGAATTCCACGGCCGCTATCACGTGCTCGGTGGTGCGATCAGCCCCATCGACGGCATCGGTCCGGAGGACCTGCGCATTCGCGAACTCCTGCAACGGTTGGCGGACGGCGCCGTCAAAGAACTGATCATCGCTACCGATCCGAATCTCGAAGGGGAGGCGACCGCCACCTACCTGGCGCGCATCGTCGCACCCCTCGGAGTGCGGGTGACCCGGCTCGCGAGCGGACTCCCCGTCGGCGGCGACCTCGA
Organism: Acidothermus sp.; assembly: GCA_023512015.1. GTDB lineage: Bacteria > Actinomycetota > Actinomycetes > Acidothermales > Acidothermaceae > Acidothermus. Next base: position 16,071 of record JAIMAI010000006.1, read on the forward strand.
GTACGCCGACGAGGTCACCTTGGGCCGGGCTTTGGAGGGGAGGAGAGCGCTCGATGTCTGACACCGTCATCGAGAATCCTTCTGAAGATCTCGCCGAGTTCGCGGCGGAAATCGCGGACCAAGTGGAGAGCTTCGTCATCGCCGTCCGCGAAATCGCGCGGAGCTCCGACGCCGGTTCTGCCGTTTCGCTGCTGCTGTTGGAGGTTTCCCAGTTGCTGCTCGCCGGCGGCCGCCTCGGAGCGATTGCGGATATCGTGCCGCCCGAGCCGTTCGAGCCGGACGTCGGACCGGATCCGGATATCGACGAGCTGCGCCGTCGTCTGGCGACTCTGCTCGCACCGATCGACCGCTACGTGGAGATTTTCGATCCGTACGAATCGCCTCCGAGTGCGACCACGTTCGTCATTTCCGACGACCTGGCATCGATCGTTTCGGATCTGCTTCACGGGCTGGCGCATTTCCGAGCCGGACGTCCGATCGAGGCGCTGTGGTGGTGGCAGTTCTCGTACGTGTCGCATTGGGGAAGCCACGCGGGAGCCATGGTCCGCGCTCTGCAATCGGTGATTGCCCACGACCGGCTCGACGTCGGGTGATGCTCATTGCCGTCGACGAGAAGGGCCATCGCCGTAACGAGAAATCCGTCCGGTGCGTCGCAGGCCCGCGGTGCCCGCGGCGTCCGTCGTCACGGGGTGGCGGTCGCGGTGGGAGAGAGGGGGACCGGTGAGGCGGGAAGGCGGAAATCGTCGGGCTGCGGCGCGGAGTGGAGCTGCAGCAGGGTGAGGGAACTGGTGCGGAACGTCGCCTGCGCCAGGATCGCGGTGTCGGTGAAGCAGTATTCGCCCGGTGTGAGGGAAATCGATGTCGTCACCGGCTGCACCGCAAAACACCTCGCTTGTTGACCGGCCACGTCGCGGACGGTGGGCGCGCCGGTGACTTCGATCGGCGCATTCCCGGCGAGCCCATCGAAGGTGGTGGTGAACAGGTGTTGCAGGCCGGGATCCAGACTCTGCGGGACGGCTGCGCCGGCCTCGGCGAGGGTCACGCACGCCGCCGAGCCGTTTGGGGGAATCTTGCAGGAGAAGGTGCCCTGTCCGGTGAGGAGGATGCGGACGACGGGAGCTCCGGCTTCGGCGACGTCGAGGCGGAGCAGTGACGGCGTCCGATACACCGTGATCGTTCCGGTGCGTGGAGGGCTCGATCCCTGTGCGTGATACGTGGCGGTGAAACTGGCCTGCTCGGCCCGTGCGGCCAGGGCCCGGAGTTGTGCGAGGGCGACGGCGGAGGGGTTCGGTGTCGGTGAGGGTCGCGGGGGACTCGACGAGTGGGAACAGCCCGCGGCAAAGGTGAGCACAGTGACCAGCAGGGCTGCCCGCCGTCCGAGCGGTCTTCCGGCGACGGTCGGCATGAGCGTCAGCGTATCGGGGCTCGGTAGACTTCCGAAGGCCACCAGTGTGAGGAGTTCCGCGTGCCGCTCGTCGTCCAGAAATACGGCGGGTCGTCCGTAGCCGACGCAGATCGGATCAAGAAGGTCGCGCAACGGATCGTCGCTACCCGCAAGCAGGGGTACGACGTGTGCGTCGTCGTGTCGGCGATGGGGGACACCACCGACGAACTCCTCGATCTGGCGGCTCAGATATCACCGATGCCGCCGCCTCGGGAGCTCGACATGCTGCTCACCGCCGGCGAGCGAATCTCGATGGCGCTGCTGGCCATGGCGATTTCGAACCTCGGGATGGAGGCACGGTCGTTCACCGGCAGTCAGGCGGGGGTCATCACCGATTCGCGGCACGGCAAGGCGCAGATCATCGATGTGACGCCGGGCCGAATTCGCGAGGCGCTGGAGGCGGGGCACATCGCCATCGTTGCCGGTTTTCAAGGGGTGGCTCAGGACACCAAGGACGTCACCACCCTCGGTCGTGGGGGTTCGGATACCACCGCGGTGGCGTTGGCGGTCGCTTTGGGAGCCGAGGTCTGTGAGATCTACACCGATGTGGACGGTGTTTTCACCGCTGATCCGCGGATCGTGCCGAATGCCCGTCAGATCCCTCGACTTTCCTACGAGGAGATGCTGGAAATGGCCGCGGCCGGCGCGAAAATTCTGCATCTGCGGTGCGTGGAGTACGCGCGTCGGTTCAAGATGCCGATACACGTGCGCTCGTCGTTCTCGAATCGTCCCGGTACGTGGGTCGTCGACATCCCTCCGGAGGAACAAATGGAAGCCCCGATCATCTCTGGTGTGGCGCACGAACGCGGCGAGGCGAAGATAACGGTGGTCGGCGTCCCGGACAAACCGGGTGAGGCGGCGCAGATTTTCCAGGTCATCGCGGACGCCGGCATCAACGTCGACATGATCGTGCAGAATGTTTCGTCCACCGTCACCGGACGGACGGATATCACTTTTACTCTGCCGATTTCCGATCTGGCCACCGCGATGGCTGCTTTGTCGAAGGCGCAGGACCGCATCGGCTTCGAATCGTTGATTTCCGACGACCAGATCGGCAAGGTCTCCCTGATCGGTGCGGGTATGCGTACCCAACCCGGAGTGACCGCGAAATTCCTGACGGCGCTGGCCAACGCGGGGATCAATGTCGAGATGATTTCGACCTCGCAGATCCGCATCTCGGTGGTGATCCGTGAGGACGACCTGCCGGCCGCGGTGGCCGCATTGCACGAGGCGTTCGAACTCGGCGACCCGGAGAACCAGGCGGTGGTGTACGGAGGGACCGGCCGATGAACGCGCGAGCTTTTCACGTCGGGATCGTCGGAGCGACCGGACAGGTCGGCGGGGTGATGCGCCGAATCCTGGAGGAGCGCCGCTTCCCCATCGCTTCGATGCGGTTCTTCGCTTCTTCTCGTTCGGCGGGCCGCAGGTTGCCGTGGCACGGTGAGGAGATCGTCGTCGAGGACGCCGCAACTGCCGATCCGAGCGGATTGGAAATCGTGCTGTTCTCCGCGGGGGCAGGAACTTCGCGGGCCCTTGCGCCGAAATTCGCGGCGGCCGGAGCCGTGGTCGTGGACAATTCCTCGGCCTGGCGGATGGATCCGGAGGTACCGCTCGTCGTCACCGAGGTCAATCCGCACGCGCTGGCCACGATGCGCAAGGGCATCATCGCGAACCCCAATTGCACCACGATGGCCGCGATGCCGGTGCTCAAGCCGCTGCACGACGAAGCCGGTCTCGTGCGATTGGTGGCCAGCACCTACCAGGCGGTCTCGGGGAGCGGCCTCGCCGGCGTCGAGGAGTTGGACAAGCAGGTGCGGCAGGTCGTCGACCGGGCCATCGAACTCACGCACGACGGGCGTGCCGTCGAATTCCCCGCTCCGGTGAAATACGTCCGGCCCATCGCTTTCAACGTGGTTCCGCTCGCCGGCTCGTTGCTGGACGACGGGAGCGGCGACACCGATGAGGAACGCAAACTCGTCAACGAGAGCCGCAAGATTCTGGAAATTCCCGATCTGCGGGTGAGCGGCACGTGTGTCCGGGTGCCGGTGTTCACCGGGCATTCGCTGTCCCTCAACGCCGAGTTCGCCCGACCCATCACTCCGCAGCGGGCGCGGGAACTCCTCGAACGGGCACCCGGGGTGCAGCTCGTCGACGTCCCGAATCCCTTGGAGGCCGCAGGCCGCGACCCGAGCTACGTCGGACGTATCCGCCAGGATCCGTCGGTGCCCGACGGACGCGGACTGGTCATGTTCGTGAGCAACGACAACTTGCGGAAAGGGGCGGCGCTGAACGCCGTCCAAATCGCCGAGTTGGTCGCCTCCCAATGGGAGTCGCTGCCCAGGCCGTAATCGGCAACGCCGGCCCGGACGAGCCGTCAAGCCGGAAAATCCGGATGGCTCATCCCCAGGTGGCGCAGCGCGAAAGAGATTTCCTTCGCGGTTTGACGGATACGTTCCTCGGTGACGAGAGAACCGTGGCCGGCGTCGAATCGATACACCTCCAGCGGCGTCCCGGTTCGACTGAGGGCCGTGATGTAATTCTCGATCTGCCGGATCGGACAACGCGGATCGTTCTCGCCGGCCAAAATGAGCAGCGGCGCGCGTACCCTATCGACGTAGGTGATGGGCGACGCCTCTCGATACCGATCCGGTACCTCTTCCGGCGTGCCGCCGAAAAGCGCACGATCGAAGGCTCGCAACGCCTCCATTTCGTCGTAATAGGCGGTCACGTAATCGGCGACCGGCACGCTGGCGATTCCGACCGACCACGCTTCCGGCATCCGCCCGAGCCCGAGCAGGGTCAAATACCCACCCCACGATCCTCCCGCGAGAACCAAACGGCGCGGATCGGCGAGGCCGGTGCCGACGGCCCAGTCGCGTACCGCTTGCAGGTCTTCGAGTTCGGTGAGTCCCGGACGGTGTTCGATCGCATCCCGCCAGGCGCGGCCGTACCCGGAGGAGCCGCGGTAATTCACTCGGACGACGGCAAAACCAGCGTCCACCCACGCTGCGACAAGCGGGCTGAAGGCGTCGGCGTCGTGACTTGCCGGCCCCCCGTGAACCAGGAAAACCGTGGGGAAAGGCGGGCCGGCATCGCGCGGTCGGCAGATGAGGGCGTGGATGCGTCCTCCGGGGCCGTCGACCCAGGCGTCCTCCGCAGGCACCGAGGGCGGTGCCTTCGGGCCCGGCGGCTCGATGACCGTGCCTCCCCGGTCGTTCAGAACCACCGGGGGAGTGGCGCTCGACGACCAGAGGAATTCCACGACTCCCCCGGGCCGGGCCGTCGCCCCCGTGATGGTCCCACGCGGACTCGCCACCCTGGTAAGCGACCGGGTGGTGAGGTCGTAGCGGAACAGTTCGGTGCGGGCCCGAAAATCGTGACCGATGAGCAGGGCCGTGGCATCCGGGTACCATTCCGCGTAAACCTCGCCGGGCAAATCCAGCTCCGGGTCGAATTGCTCTCCGCTGAGCGGATTCCACAAGAGCGGTTCGAGGCGACCCCTGCGCTCGTGGAGCAGCAGAACACGCGGGTCGTCCTCCAACGGGGAGAAATCCACCGGTACCAAGCCGAGCTCCGGTCCGTCCCATAAATCGGCGACGATCCGCGGCTCACCGTTCTCCAGTGCCACAACGCGGACCGCTTTGTGTCGCGCGTCGCCGTGTTCGGCGTGGGCCAACGCTAGGAGAGTGCCGTCCGCACGGACGGCGGCGACTTCGCCGTCCTCGACGTGGCCGAAGAGTTCGCGGACTGTGCCGTCGGGACGCACCAGGTGAATCGATGTGGCTGCATCCGTGCACCTCCCGAGGACGGCGGTGCCGTCGGCGGCGAGGGCGAGTCCCGCTGGGTACGCCGGATCGAGCGGGACGCGGTCGGCAGGATCGTCGGGGCTCGAGTCGAAACGCTGACGCCGCCACATCCCGAATTCGTTTCCCGCTTCGTCGTCGAACCACCACACCCACTCCCCGAGCGGTTCTATCGCGGCGAGATATGTCCCGGCGGGACGGCGGGTGAGCTGCCGCACCGCACGCGACGAAGGGTCGCGGTTGGAAGGGTCGTGATCGGCGTCCCGATCCCAGACGTAGACCTCGACGGTGCCGGAAGCGTTGCAGGTGAAGACCGACCGTGCCGGTCGTCGGCGGGCCCACCGCGGCAAGGTCATGCGGGGGGCACGGAACCGCAGTTCCCAAGCGGGAGGTGAGGAACGATCCGACGTCTGATCACTGGGAAGGGGTGACGCTGAAGATTCGGTCACGGGCGACAGTCTGCCCTATTTCGGGTCGATCGGCCGGACAAGACCCTCGCGTGGCGTCGGGTGTGCGGCGTCACGGTTGCTGATTACCAGAACCGACGCCGGCGTTCCTCCCACGCCAGGACGCACAGGGGGCAGGCATCGCGCGGTGGGCGATCGCTGCACTCCCCCTCGACGATGATCAGCTCGCCGCAGTAGGCGGTGGTCAACGTCCCGGGTGCCAGCCGCGGCGGCGGATAACCGTGCTTGACCGGGCCGGTGTTCGCCCGCGAACGCTCCTCGACTTGCGGTTGCCGCACGCCCATGGCCTCACGGTACGACGCAGCGGGGCGGGAGGCATGCGGTCGGCGGGGCGGAAGACCACTTCGGCGGATCGTCTCCGGGAGGTGTGTGCTGCGCAGAGGTGGGCATGAGCCCTAGTGCGCGAGCCGAGTTCGGTCGGCATGTTGGAGCCGGAAGGAGGCGATTGCTGTGGATCAGTCGACGGTCACGAAGGGACGTGCCTTCGTCGCGTCTCAGCGTCTAGCCGAGCATCTTCAAACCGTACTCGTCGATCTCATCGAACTCCATATGCAGGGAAAGCAGGCTCACTGGAACCTCGTCGGGCCGAATTTCCGTGACCTTCACCTCCAGCTGGACGAAATCGTCGATTTCGCCCGGGAGGCGAGTGACACGGTGGCCGAGCGGATGCGCGCCCTGCACGCCACCCCGGATGGTCGAACGGCGACCGTCAGCGCGGCCACGTCGTTGCCCGCATTTCCGCCGGGTGAGCAGTCCACCAAGAACGTCGTGGATCTCATGACGCAACGCCTGGTGGCCGCGAGCGCAACGGCCCGGAAAGTGTTGGACGACGTCGAGGCCGAGGACGCCTCCACCGCCAACCTGCTACAAGAGATCATCACCGGTCTGGAGAAGCATGCCTGGATGCTGAGCGCGGAGAACATGGCGGGATGACGTCCGCGCGGGGCGCAGCCGACGTGCCGCAGCCCGCATTGCTGCTGATTTCGCATGTCGGCATGTCCGCTGCGCCCCGGCCGTCGAAGGCCCAGGTCGACAAAGCAGGCGCTTTTCTGAAGAAGAAGTTGGGGCACCGATATTTCCGCCGAGGATTTCGAAGCTCTCGACCAGGCTCTGCAGGTTCTGAGAACGTGGCGGGAGTGCCACGCGGAGCCCTTGCAGAGGGCCAATAATGTTTCTCCGCAGGGCCTTGAAGCGTCTTGCGATTGATGGAGAGGTCAAGCAAAGACTCAAGCGAGAACCTCAGATTCTCAGTAAGCTCTCGCGCCAGACGGTTCGACTTTCGCAGATCGAAGACATTGGCGGATGTCGAGTCATCGTGCCGAGCGTGGCCGACGTCCGAGCTGTTCAGCAAGAGGTAGCGAGCAGCAAACGCAGCAGCACCAAAGTCACGAAGATCGACGACTACATCGCTCATCCGAGACCCGGTGGTTACCGTGCCGTCCATCTCCACACGGTCCGAGACGGCATGAAGATCGAGATTCAGCTCAGGACCAAGTGGCAACACATGTGGGCCGAGGAAATCGAGAGATTCGATCGCGAGTTCGGCACCGACTTGAAGCACGAGCGAGGCCCTCAAGCAGTCTATGAGGCCTTCAAGATTCTCGCTGACCTTCGCGATTATTACGATCAAAACCGACCTGTACCCTCAGAGTTGCAAGTGCGGTTCCAAGAGTCACGAAGAACGCTCCAAGAGCTCTTTCCCAGAGGTGTGATGACCCCGTGAGCCGGCGTGATCGCTATTTCCTGATCATGCGCGATTGGGAGGCGGGCACCACGGAGGTGCGTACCTTCGATGATCTCAAGAAGGCCGTGCACGCGTATGACGCCGCAGAGCGCGAGCACTTCAAAGAAATCATGGGCGATAATCCCCGACTGGAGATCGTTCTGATCGGCGGAGAGAGCGAAGGCGACGTCAGACAGGCCTATCCGCACTACTTCACCGAGGGCACCAGGGCAGAGCGACGGGCGCGGCTATGGGCCGAGCTTCTGCAGGGCTTTCCGACTGAATCGATGGCAGTGCGCTGACGGCCGGTAGTTATTGTGCGACCTCGGCGTCAGGGTGAGCCGCAGGTGCGGAACGTCGAGTTGGTCGGGGTGGCGGGATTTGAACCCACGGCCTCTTCGTCCCGAACGAAGCGCGCTACCAAGCTGCGCCACACCCCGTTGACCGTGTGAAGTCTAGCCGAGCTTCGGTCTCGCCTCTCGGGGTCGGCCGGGCCTCAGTCCTCAGCGACGAGCGTTAGCAGCGTCGCCTCCGGCGGGCACGCGAAGCGCACCGGGGCCAGCGGTGAAGTGCCGAGTCCCGCGGAGACGTGCAGCCATGCTCCGTCGAATCGAGACAAGCCGCGGGCCCGGTGCCGGTCCAGCCCACAATTGGTCACCAGCGCGCCGTAGAACGGCACCCGGAGCTGACCGCCGTGGGTGTGTCCCGCGAAGACCAGCCTCACGCCGTCCGCGACCATGCGCTGGAGCACCCGTGGCTCGGGGGAATGCGTCACACCCAGAGTGATCGTTGCCGTGGGGTCCGGGGGTCCGGCCACTCGGTCGTATTGGTCGCACCAGATATGGGGGTCGTCCACGCCCACGCACTCGACCCGCCGACCGGCGAGGTCGAGCGTCATGCGGGCGTTGTCGAGATCGACCCACCCCGCACTGGTGAGGACGTCGACCAGCTCCCGCCACGGCAACATCGGCCCGTGCACTCGACGTCCATCGTCGGGAAGGAGATAGCGCAACGGATTCTTGAAACGCGGCGCGTACCGGTCGTTCGATCCCAAGACGAAAACCCCGGGTCGATTCAGCAGAGGCGCCGCGGCATCCGCGAACGCCGCCACCGCGCCCGGATGTGCGATCGTGTCGCCAGTGTCGACCACGAGATCGGGTTCCAGCTCCGCCAACTTCGTGAGCCACCGGCGTTTCCAGGTCTGGCCCGGGGTGAGGTGCAAATCGGAGATGTGCAGCACTCGAAGCGCCCGCTCCCCGGCCGGCAGCACGGGAACGGTGACCCGCCGGAGCACGGGCCTGCGCCGTTCCACTCCGGCCGCGTAGCCGAGCAGCGCGGCACCGGCACCGAGGGTGGCGAGGACGACGGAACGTACGGCCATGGCCGCCAGTGTTCCAAAAGTCTCTCGTCGCAGCCGTGGCGGGCGGCGGTCGCGACCGGGTTGAGGAAGGCGGTCGAGGTCGCTTCGAGCGGGCGTTGGGAGGAGGACGGTCGGCTCGATGAGAGACTTCGGCTATGTCCCTCAAGGATCGACTCCAAGCCGATCTCACCACGGCGATGAAGGCTCGTGACGAGCTGCGCACCGCGACCCTTCGGATGACCCTCGCCGCGATCACCAACGAAGAAGTCGCCGGAACGCAAGCGCGGGAGCTCACCGATGAGGAAGTGGTCCGCGTGCTCACCCGGGAGCACAAGAAACGGGGCGAAGCCGCCGAAGCGTTTGCCGCCGCCGGCCGAACCGAGCTCGCCGAGCGGGAGCGGGCCGAAGCCGCCGTCCTCGAAAGCTATTTGCCGGCGCAGTTGGACGACGCGGAGCTGCGCAGCGAAGTGGAACGGGCGATCGCCGAGGTCGGGGCGCAACCCGGCGCGGACGGGCTGCGTTCCATGGGCGCGGTGATGAAAATCCTCACCTCTCGACTGGCCGGGCGAGCGGATGGCGCTCGGATCGCTGCCGAAGTTCGTCGCCAGCTCACGGGCTGAGCAGGTCAGCCGTGGGGTGGTTTCGGCGGCTTGATCTTGATGGGTGGTTCCGACGACGGCGACGGCGACGGTGACGGCGACGGCGATTCGGTCTGCGGCGGGGACGACGAGGACGACGCGGACGGCGACTCGCTCGGGGTAGGCGACGGAGAAATTCCGTTGCTCACGTGGATGACGATGGTGTTGCCCACATAAAGGGTCGATCCGGCCGGCGGATCGGTGCTCGCGACGGTGCCGGCGGGCTCGGTCGAATTGACCTGGGTGGGATCGACGGTGACGACGAGTCCCAGGCTTTGCAGGGTGTTGATGGCCGTCTGCAGGTCCTTGCCGGTGACGTCGGGGACGGTCACGGGTTCGCCGCGCATCACGCTGTCCGGAGGAGGCGGAAAGTCCTGAACGGGCAGACCTTTCACCGCTTCGGTCATGGCCTTCTGCCAGATCGGTCCGGGCAACGTGGCCCCGAAGACTTCGCGGTAGTAGTGACCATTGACCGTGATCGCCCGCATCGGTGTGGTCGAATCGGGATTCCCGACCCATACCGACGCCGCGAGGTTCGGGGTGTAACCGCTGAACCACGCGTTGCGGTATTCGTCGTCCGTGCCGGTCTTGCCCGCGGCCGGCCGACCGATACCCAGTCCCGCACCGGTTCCGCCGGGGGCGAGAACGTTGCGCAGTAGAGCCGTCACCCCATTGGCGATCGACGGATCGAGCGCCTGATGGCATTCGGCCTGCGGCACCTTGATGATCGATGTCGTCTCCCCGATTTTTCTGGTCACGGCCGTGATGGCAAAAGGCTTGCAATACATCCCCTGATTTGCCAGGGTCGCGAACGCCGCGGCCATCGTCAACGGGTCGACGTCCTCCGCACCCAAGACGAACGACGGAACCTGGTCCAGGGGTGCGCCGGTGGCCTGCCGCACCCCCATCGCTTCGGCGACCTGGATCGGTTTGCACAACCCCGTGAGCGTCTCGAGTTGCGCGAAATAGGTGTTCACCGACAACGCGGTGGCCTGCACCATGTTGAACGTCCCGGCTTCGCTGTCCCCTGCGTTGGCGACTTTCCACTCGCTCGTCGGGGCGCCGTTGCAGTCGGTCATGGCCCCCTTCTTGATGGTGATGCGATTGGGAGACACCAAGGTGAGGCCGGTGGGGATGCCCTGCTGCAACGCGCTAGCCAGCACGAAAATCTTGAAGGTAGAACCGGCGTGCCGACCACTGGAGCCGCCGTGAGCCAGATCGGCGGCGAGGTTCACCTCGGTCTGTCCGAAACCGGCGCCGAAGGACCGGTCCACCGCCATCGCCTTGATGGCACCGGTTTTCGGATCCACCATGTCGATCGCTGCGGCCAATCCGGCGTTCCTCGTCGGATCGGGCGGGATGACCGAGTTCACCGCGTTTTGGGCGGCGGCCTGCATCCTCATGTCCAACGTCGTCGAAATAGTCAATCCGCCGCGGAGCAACAGGTTGGTGCGCGCCGTCCGGGTCGGACCGAAGACCGGGTTGTCGAGGATTTCGTCGACGACGTACTGGCAGAAGAAGGGCGCGCGCGACGTCGCACAACCGTTCGGGATCGCCGAGACCTTCAATCCCAACGGCGCCTGTTTCGCCGCATCAGCTTCGGATTGGCTGATGTAGTGCAGGTCGGCCATTCGCTGCAGAACCACGTTGCGACGGCTCATCGCATCGTGCGGGTTGAGGATCGGGTCGAAGCTGCTCGGATTGTTCACCACACCGGCGAGGAGAGCCGCCTGCGGGAGGGTCAACTGCGAGGGATCCTCGCTGAAATAGTGCTGGGCCGCAGCGGCGATCCCGTAGGCGCCGCTACCGAAATACACGGTGTTGAGGTAGTCCTCGAGAATCTGATCCTTGGAAAGCCGCTGCTCCAGCGCCAACGCGTATCGAGCTTCGGTCAGCTTGCGGCTGAGCGTCTTCGCCGTGGCCGCTCGCGCGGCGGCGGTGTTGTCGTTCTGCGCGTTGATCTCGACCAAGGCTTGCCGGACGTACTGCTGGGTGATGGTCGACGCCCCCTGCGCCGCACCTCCGACGGAGGTGTCCTTCACGAGGGCCCGCAGGATTCCCTGGGGGTCGATCCCGTGGTGCTCGTAGAACCGGGAGTCCTCGATGGCGACGATCGCTTCCCGCATTACGGGGGCGACCTGCGAGAGGGGTACCGACTGGCGGTTTTCGTAATAGAAAGTCGCCAACTCGGTGCCATCAGCCGCGAGGATCACGGAGCGTTGGGCGAGGGGTGGCTCTTGCAACTCGGGAGGCAAATCGCTGAAGCTGATATTTCCGATCATGTTCCGCGCGGTCAGGCCGATGCCCCCCACCGCCGGTAGCGCCAGCGCGGCAACGAGCACCCCAGTGAGCAGGGTCAAGAAGATCAGGGTGACGATCCGGCCGGCTACTTGACCGGGCCGCAGCCGTTCGGAGCGAGTCGTCACCTCTGCAGACTAACCGGATCAGCCGAATCGAAACGGCCCGCTGCCCGCTCCGGCGGCGTCTGAGGACGCCGTCACCGGGTTGTTCGGAGCCGGGTGACCGCCCTCACCATGACCCGGTCGGACCAGGGCGGAATGAGCCGAACGGAGCCTGGTGGGACGTGCGTCCGGTTTCCTACCGTCGAAGAACACCACGCGCCGGGGCGGTGGTCGCCTTGGTGGACGCCGTCCGGGAGTGGAGCAAAGGGGGGCGCACCCGCAGCGCAGGCAGCCGCGCGGGTGCCAAGGTGAAGGACGGGGAGATGGTTTGGATCAATGATTGGACGGCGCACGCCGCGTGTCGCAGCCTCGACCCGGATGCGCTGTTCGTCCAGGGGGCTGCGCAGAAGCGCGCAAAGGCGATCTGTTTTCGCTGTCCGGTCCGCGCCGAGTGTCTCGCCGATGCGCTCGACAACCGGGTCGAATTCGGGGTCTGGGGAGGCATGACCGAGCGCGAGCGGCGGGCGCTGCTGCGCCGTCGTCCCAATGTGACGTCCTGGCGGCGTCTGCTCGCCACTGCCATGGAGGAATTCGAGCGCTCTCACCCCGACCGCATCTCGGCCGCGAGCTGACGACCCCTTACAGGGTGCCCGCCGCCAGCTCCGCCCCGAAGGCGCGCAACCCGGCGAGGTTGTGGATGTCGTCGGCGAAGACCGGCACACCGACCAGCGGCACCCGCGGGTGAGCCAGCCGAAATCCGGCCAGCCGCGCCCGCTCGACGCCGGCGATCTGCAGTCGTTGGGCGTGTACCCGCAGCGCGGCGCCGGCCATCGCCACGTCGGGGTCGGCGGCATCAGCTGAGGCCTCCGCCGCCGCCAACGCTTGTGCAGCCGAAATGGCGGGGACGCGGCTGGTGTGCAGGCGGTTCATCACCACCCCGGCGAGGGGAAGCTCGTCGCTTATCAGTCGCTCCACGAAATACGACGCCTCGCGAAGCGCATCCGGTTCCGGAGAGCTCACCACCAGAAAAGCCGTTCCCGGGGTGCGCAGCAGCCGCGCAGTGGCTTCGGCCCGCTCGCGTAACCCTCCGAACATTGCGTCCATCGCGGCGACGAAGGTCTGGACGTCGGAGAGCAGCGCAGCCCCGAGTAACTTGGTCATCGTCGAAGTGACGAAATTCAGGCCCGCGTGTAGCACGCGGAAATAGCCGTGGCCGGTCGTACGCGTCGGTACCAGCAGGGTGCGGATGAAACGACCGTCGAGAAAACGCGCCAACCGAGCCGGCGCATCGAGGAAGTCGAGTGCCGAACGCGCGGGCGGGGTGTCGACCACGATGAGGTCGAACCGGCCCGATGCCTTCAGTTGGCCGAGCTTCTCCATCGCCATGTATTCCTGGGTACCGGCAAAACTCGACGACAGCGACTGATAAAACGGATTCGCGAGAATCTGGGCCGCCCGAACCGGAGAAGAATGTGCTTCCACGATTTCGTCGAAGGTGCGTTTCATATCCAGCATCATGGCGTGCAATTCGCCACGCCCACGAATTCCCGCGACCGGTCGCGGTGTGTTGTCGAGTTCCCTCACGCCCAGGGATTGCGCGAGCCGGCGGGCCGGGTCGATGGTGAGGACCACGACCCGTCGTCCCGACTCGGCGGCCCGCAGGCCGACTGCGGCGGCGACGGTGGTCTTTCCGACCCCTCCTGAGCCGCAGCAGACGATGATGTGAACCCGGGGATCGAGCAGCAACGCCTCGACGTCGAGCCTGGGATGGGGTGCGACCGGACCAGTCATGCCACACCCTGAGCCCGTAATTCCGCGGCCAAGACATACAGCCGGGCGATGTCGTCGACGTCCGACTCGGGAAGTTGGTACATCGGTCGCCCGGTCTCACCGAGCACGGTGCGCAGCCGTCGTTGACGCACTCCGATCCGGGCTGCGTCCGTCATTTCTTCGGCGAGCCGAGCGGCGATTTCCTCACCCGCGGGCAACGCCAGTTTCGTGAGACCGCGTTGCAGGCAAGCGGTGTCGATACGCCCGCGGGCCGCCGTCCGAAGCAAATCGGAGGGGAGTACCTCCGGTCGGACTCGATTCACCACCACCGCGCCTACCGGGATGCGATGGCGCTGCAGCTCCGCGATACCGTCCACCGTCTCCTGAACCGGCATTTCCTCCAAGACGGTGACCAGATGCACGGCGGTCATCGGGGACCGGATCAGCGTCATGATGGATTCAGCCTGCCGATTGATCGGTCCCACGCGTGCCAAATCGGCGACCGCTGCGTTCACGTTGAGGAATCGCGCGATCCGCCCGGTGGGCGGCGCGTCGAGTACCACTGCGTCGTAGACGTAGCCGTCGGCGGGGGTTTTGCCGTCGACGGAAATTCGAGCGGCGGTGCGAGCCGGGCGATGTTCACCGAAGCGACGGCGGGTCGCTTCGTAGACCTTGCCGGTGAGGAGCACATCGCGCAGCCCCGGGGCGATGGTGGCGGCGAAATCCACCGCCCCCACCCGCTGCAGCACCCGGCCGGCCCGACCGAGGTGGTAGTACATCTCCAGGTATTCCAGCAGCGCCTGCTCCGGGTCGATCGCCAGGCCGTAGACCATGCCCTCGCCTGGAGCCACCGCAAGCTTGCGCTCCGCGTAGGGCAGCGGAGGGGCGTCGAACAATTTTGCGATCCCCTGACGGCCTTCGCACTCGGCGAGCAACACCCGCCGTCCGTCGCTCGCGAGCGCGAGGGCCCATGCGGCGGCCAGCGTGGTCTTCCCCGTGCCGCCCTTCCCGGTCACGATGTGCAGGCGGACCCCTTCCCAATCACCGGCGGGTCGGCGGTGGACGCTCACGCTTCGCGAGCCTAGACGCGCGGCTGCTGGGTGTGGTGATTAGGCTCGGCGCCATCGGATGGTGACCATTTCGGGAGGACCGGTGACGACCTGGGAGTACGCCACGGTGCCACTGCTCGTGCACGCGACCAAACAAATCCTCGATACCTGGGGGGCCGAGGGGTGGGAACTCGTCACGGTGATCCCTGGGCCGGGACCCGAGCAACTCGTCGCCTACCTGAAACGCCCGCGAGAATCATGAGAGGGCGATCGATGCCGAGTGCGGCCTCGTGATCGACGACTGGTCGGGCTGATGGAAGGGTGAGCGGGGGCGCGGAGGTAAGCGGAGGAGAGGGGCGAACAGATGACGGAGCAGGTCACCCCCGAAGAGCGGATCGCCGCCTTGGGTCTGCGCCTTCCGCCGGTTCCGGCGCCCGTGGCGGCGTACGTGCCCGCCGTCCGCTCCGGGCCGTATGTCTTCACCTCCGGCCAACTCCCCATGGTGGACGGCGAGCTGGTGGAGACCGGCAAGGTCGGCACCGACGTCGACGCCGATGTCAGCCCCGAGGCGGCGAAAGCGGCCGCGCGCATCTGTGTGCTCAACGCGCTGGCAGCCGTCCGCGATCTCGTGGGAGAGCTCGGCAAGGTCCGCCGCATCGTCAAAGTCGTCGGATACGTGGCCAGCTCACCGAATTTCACCGGCCAGCCCGGGGTGGTCAACGGAGCCAGTGAGCTCCTCGGTGAAATCTTCGGAGACGCTGGCGCCCACGCGCGAAGTGCGGTCGGAGTGGCTGCGCTCCCGCTCGATGCCCCGGTCGAAATCGAGCTCATCGTCGAAGTCCGCGATTGAGAGACTGCGGCGCGTGTTGTGAAATTGCCATCCTCCCCCGAGTCGTCCGGCTTTCCGCCTCCCGATATCGCGATGATCGGGCGGGCTCGGGAGTTCCGGACGGCGGGCAGGGCGCCGGCGCCCCCGCGACCGGCGGCGACCGTCGTCCTGGTGCGCGGAGATCCGCTCCAGGTGCTGCTGCTTCGCCGCGCCACCGGCCTCGCGTTCGCGCCGGGACTATACGCGTTTCCCGGCGGCAGCCTCGACCGCGTCGATGAGGGCGAGACGGACGGCGCTCCCGACCCTTTACTGCGATTCCGACGGGCCGCGGTGCGGGAGACCCACGAAGAGACCGGAATCCGGCTCGATCCCAAGTGTCTGAAACCGTGGTCCATCTGGGTCACGCCACCCTTCGAACCACGCCGCTACGAGACGGTGTTTTTCCTCGCCCTTGCCCCGGCGGCAGACGACGTCGTCCTCGACCCGGCGGAATGCGCGGAGGCCAGATGGGTTGCGCCGGCGCGTGCTGCGGCCGAGCGGCTGCCGATGCTGCCCCCGACGCTGTACACCCTGCGGGAGCTGGCGACGTTCGCTTCCGCGGCGCACGCGATGGACAGTCCCCGCGTCGTCCGGCGGTTCGCCCTCGACCTCGATCTGGACGCCGATCCGCCCCGCTGGGTGGAGACCGACGGGCGGGAGGAGCGGTCGTGAGGCATGTCCGGCTGCTGCGGGCGGACAATCCCTCGCCGTACACCTTGAGCGGCACCAATACGTGGGTGGTCGCCGACGGCGGTGAGGTAGTCGTGATCGACCCCGGCCCGGCGCTTCCGGCCCACCTCGATGCGATCGCGCGGACCGTCGGCGATCGGCGGGTGGTGGCCGTCGTCCTCACGCACGGGCATCTCGATCACTCGGAGGGTGCGGCGGAACTCGCCGCGTGGCTCGACGCCCCGGTGCGCGGCGCCGACCCCGCATTCTGCGAGGGAACTGCTCCGCTGCGCGACGGCGAGCGGCTTCGGATCGGCGAGATCGACCTCGACGTGCTGACCACCCCGGGGCACAGCCGTGATTCGGTCTGCTTCGTGGCGGATGTGGATCACGTGGTGTTCACCGGCGACACCGTCCTCGGTGCGGGCAGCAGCTTGGTCGCATGGCCGGACGGCAACCTCGCCGCGTACCTGGATTCCTTGGAGCGGCTGGCCGGTCTCATCGCCGCCCGAAATCTCCTCCTGGTTGCGCCCGGGCATGGGCCACTGCGTCGCGACGCCGCCCGTCTCGTGGACCACTACCGGACGCACCGGTCGGAGCGTTTGGACCAGGTGCGCGAGGCCGTGCGGGAAGGTGCTCGCGACGCGGACGCCGTTTTCGCCCGCGTTTACGGCCGAGAGGTATCGGACGAATTGGCGGCCGCAGCGCGGACGACGTTGCTCGCCCAACTCGATTTCCTTTACCGGCGAGCGGAATTACCGGCGGATTTCGCGGTTACTTGGCTCGACGGGTGAGACCTTCGATGTCCTTGATGAGGACGGCGCGTGGTTCGATCCGAATCCAGCCTCGACTCGCGAAATCGGCCAACGCTTTGTTAACGGTTTCCCGGGACGCGCCGACCAGTTGTGCGAGCTCCTCTTGGGTGAGATCGTGTGCGACGTGCAACCCCTCCGGGGTTTCGCGTCCGAAACGCTGTGCCAGACCGAGGAGTGCTTTGGCCACCCGGGCCGGGACGTCGGAGAAAACCAGGTCGGCCAGCACGTCGTTGGTGCGCCGAAGCCGTTGAGCCAACGCCCGCAGCAGTTGCATGGCGACGTCCGGACGCCCGGTGAGCCAGGGCCGCAGGGCGTCGTGCGCCAGGGACGCGAGCACGGCGTCGGTCACGGCGATGGCCCCGGCCGTCCGCGGTTTGGGGTCGAAGAGCGACAATTCCCCGAACATCTCACCGGGCCCGAGCACGGCCTGTAGGTTCTCCCGGCCATCGGGCGCCGTCCGCGCCAATTTGACCTTTCCTTCGATGATGGCGTACAGCTTGTCGCCGGGGTCTCCCTCGTTGAATATCACGTCACCGCGGCTGAAGCGCTCGTAACACATCGCCGCACGCAACGCACCGTTCGCTTCGTCGTCCAGGGCGGCGAAGAGCGGCAACGCGCTCAGCACGTCGTCCATGTCGGTGATTGTCACACCCCCCGCTCGACGAGACCGCACCGGGCTCCGGCCGCTGCGCGCTGCCTACCGGTCGGGTCGGGCGGTCGACCGGCGGCTCGTGCCGTCGCCGATCGCGGCGAGCGATCCCTCCTGTCGGGTATGTGCGTCGGCGGGACGAGGGAGGGCCACCAGGCACAGCGTCGGATTCTCGCGATAGCGGGCAATCAATTCCTGGGTCGCCGCTTCGATACGCCGGTGCAGAGCCGCCCGATAGGCCGAGAGCTGAATCTCGGCCCCGGCGAGTTCACGAGCCAACGCCTCGTTGTACGCGGTGTCCCCGGGGCGCGGCTGGCGATCCCAGAGCCGGTCGAGATCGGGGAGTGGGGGCATGTCGTCGCTGGGAATCACACGGATCAACGCCCGACGTCCGCTTTCCAAACGGGCTTCGGCGAAGACGTTGCGCAGGGCCTCGACACTGATCTCTCCCGCCTCACCGGCGCGTACCAGGTCGAGTCTGGCCTGGATGATGCGTCGCCAATACGAGACACGGTCCTCTTCCTCGGCTAGTGCCTGGCGGTAGGCGCGGAGATCGCCGATGGACAGGTGAGCAAAGCTGGGATCGCGCTGGGGCGTGCGCTGGCGCGTCGTGCTCGAGGTACTCACCAAGGTTCCGTCCCTACCCAATCAATCCGTCCGGGGGGCCGTCCCTGCCCGAATCGGCGCCCCTCGCGAATGCCTTGAGCGCCCGGACGGCGGATGCATCCGACGTCACCCGGACAGGGGAGTACCCGGCCGCCGTTTCGAGTTTTTGTCGCCTCTAGGCTGCCGTTCGTGGCCTCTCGCGCTCCGGTGTCGGTCCGTTCCGCCGCTGCGGGTCGCCCGGCCGGTCGAGCGACGGGACGGGCGACGGCGAGCACCGCGGCGAAACCGGATGAGACCACACGGCGCCGCGCACGGGCGATCGCGGCAAAACTCGCGGAGCTGTACCCGGATGCGCACTGCGAACTGAATTTCTCCAACCCCCTCGAATTGCTGGTCGCCACGATTCTCTCGGCGCAATGCACTGACCGCCGGGTGAACATGGTGACCCCGAAGCTCTTCGCCCGCTACCGCACGGCTGCCGACTACGCGAGTGCCGACCGCGCGGAGCTGGAATCCCTCATCGCATCGACGGGTTTCTACCGCAATAAGGCGCGCTCCATCATCGGGATGGCGCAGGAGTTGTGCGCCCGTTTCGGAGGTGAGGTCCCCGACCGACTCGAGGATCTCGTCACCCTTCCCGGAGTCGGACGCAAGACCGCCAACGTCGTGCTCGGCACGGCTTTCGGAGTGCCGGGCATCACCGTCGACACCCACGTGCTGCGGTTGGCGAAGCGCTTCGGGTGGACGACGTCGGACGATCCGGTGGTGGTCGAACGAGACATCGCAGCCCTCATCCCGCGCAAGGAGTGGACCATCCTCTCCCATCGGATGATCTGGCATGGACGGCGGGTGTGCCACGCCCGTCGACCCGCCTGCGGGGCGTGTGGGCTCAAGGAACTCTGCCCCTCCTACGGAATCGGGCCCACCGACCCGCAGGAAGCCGCGAAGCTCGTCAAGACCAAACCCATCGACGAACTGCCGTGACGCCCTCCGTTCACTCCTCCGCTAGGCGGTGGGCGGCGGCCGTCGCCGTGGTCGCCGTCCTCGTCGCCGTGGCCGTCGTCGTGAACCGAGCCACCCGGCCGCACACGGCCGGGAGTCTGCGGACCGACCCCGCCCTCGTGGCCCGGGCCGACCTCGACCCGTGCCCCGCGAGTACCCATCCGCCGGTCGCGGGTGGCCTGCCCACGCTCCGCCTCCCCTGTCTGGGCACAGGACGGGCGGTCGATCTCGCCGGTCTGCGGGGGCCGCTGCTGGTGAACATCTGGGCTGCTCCGTGTCCGCCGTGTCAGCAGGAAGCGCCGATCCTGCAACGCTTCTACGCCGCGAACAAGGCCAAAGTGGGGGTACTCGGCGTCGTGGACGGCAATTACCCCGATACGCCGAACGACGCCCTCGATGCCGCTCATGGTCTCGGACTGCACTACCCCTCGGTGTTCGACGCGAAGGGGGAACTCTTGACCCGGCTCCATCTCACGGGAATTCCGGTGACCCTTTTCATCGCCGCCGACGGCTCTATCGCGGGACGACATATCGGGCAAATCCGCGACGGCGAACTGCCGTCGCTCGTCGCCCGTTACCTCGGAATTCGAACCTCGTGAAACGGCATGCTCACGTCATGAAGGTCGGCACGTTCCACGACTCGCTTCCCGATTGGGCGAGACGGCTGCTCGCCGCCCCGGACCCACCGGCGTCCGACCGAATTCTTTCTCCCAACCCGAAGGACGCCGCACCGCGGAGCGGAGCGGTTCTGATCCTGATCGGGGAAGGGCAGGAAGGTCCCGACGTCCTCCTCATCGAACGCAGCGCCGAGTCCCGCGACCACCCCGCGCAGGTCGCCTTTCCGGGGGGCAGCACCGAACCCGACGACCGCGACGCCGTCGCCACCGCGCTACGGGAGGCCGCCGAGGAGACGGGGATCGACCCGGCCGGGGTGCGGGTGCTGCGGGTACTCCCGGCGCGTTGGCTCAGCGTCTCGCGCTTCGAGGTGGTGCCGGTGCTCGCGTGGTGGGTGCAGCCGACCGCCGTCCGACCCGGGGATCTCACCGAAGTCGCTGCGGTGGCCCGCGTCCCGCTCGCGCTCCTCGCCAATCCCGCCCATCGCCGCCGGCTGCGTCATCCGAGAGGCGGTGTCGGCCCCGCGTTCGACCTCCGACCTGTCGGCGGCTTCTTTATCTGGGGATTCACCGCCTCGCTCCTCGACTGGCTGCTCGACGCCGGCGGGTGGGCGAGGCCGTGGGACGACGCCGAGGTGGGCGAACTGCCGCTGCCTCGGAGGTGACCGCGCTCGGGCTGCCCGGTGCGGTCATGTGGCACGCTGGGCGCATGCCGAGCCCGGACTCCGTGGTGTGGGCCGAGGGCCCGTGGACGCACCGGGAGATCTCTGCGAACGGGATGCGGTTCCACGCGGTGGAATCCGGCGAGGGGCCGTTGGTGGTTTTGCTCCACGGCTTCCCGCAATTCTGGTGGGCGATGCGCGAACCGTTGACGCAGATCGCGGCGGCAGGCTACCGGTGCGTCGCTCCGGACCTGCGCGGGTACGGGGGCAGCGACAAACCGCCTCGGGGTTACGACGCCGTCACGCTTGCCGCCGACGTCGCCGGACTGATCCGTGCTCTCGGTGGACGAGAAGCCGTGCTGGTCGGGCACGACTGGGGCGGTTTCGCGGCGTGGACGACGGCCGCGTTGCATCCCGGCCTGGTGCGGGGCCTGGTGATCCTGTCGGCGCCGCATCCGCTGCGGGCACGAGCCGCGCTGTTCACCGACCCCGGTGGGCAGCTGCGGGCGAGCAAACCCTTGCTTGCCTTCCAACTCCCGTGGTGGCCGGAACGTGCCTTGGTCGCGCGAACGGGGGAACGGGTGGCGCAGTTGTTGCAGGCGTGGTCTGTGGCCCCGTGGGCGGACGACGAGGCGCTGCGCCGATACCGGGAACACATCTGCATCCCGCACGTGGCCCATTCCGCGCTCGAGTATTTCCGGTGGTGGATGCGCTCCCAGTTCCGCCCGGACGGCGCACGTTTCGCGCGGCTGCTGCGCCGGTGCCGGATTCGCGTCCCGACTCTCCAGGTGCACGGGGACGGCGACCCGTACGTGTTGCCACGCACCGCCGCCGGATCGGGGCGATACGTCGACGGCTGGTATTCCTGGCGAGTCGTGGAGGGCGCCGGGCATTTCCTCACCGAAGAAAAGCCGAAACTCGTCTGCCAAGAAGTGCTGCACTGGCTGGACGAATTGGATCGTGGCCGATGAGGGTGGAATCCCGCGACCGGGACCTGCGAGGGCGACCACGCAACGCCCGTCCGCGAGATGCCCTCGGACGTCCGTTGCCGAGGGATGCCGTCGGCGAGGTACCACGGGTGCCGGAGAACCTCGATCTGACGCCGGCGCAAGCGCTGGTCCTCGGCCAGGAATACCTCGACGCCGGTTTGCCCTTTCACGCCCACGAGGTCTTCGAAGCCGAATGGAAAACTCGGCCTTCCGAGGAGCGCGATTTGTGGCAGGGGCTGGCCCAGTTGGCCGTCGGTATCACGCACGCGCTGCGCGGCAATCGGATCGGAGCCGATGCCCTGCTGCGACGCGGAGCGGAGCGGCTGGAGCGATATCGCGGGCCGACCTACGGCGTCGACATTCCCGCAGTATTACGACAGGTGACCCGGGCGCGGGCGGGCTTGGGAACCGATACTCCGCCGGCATCGCTCGTGGTGGTGCGCCGCCATTCGACGTCGGCGGAATGAGGGGACGCGGGCTCAATCGCAACCATCGGTGGAGACCGGTGCGGTCGCCGTCCGGCCTGCCTGAGCCGCGGCCTGCACTTGCCGCGCGGTGAGCGCGTAACCGGTCTGCGGATCCTGGACGGCTTTCCCGAAGATGACGCCGTCTACCCGCCCCGCCGTATCGAGCAACGGCCCACCGGAATTTCCCGGTTCGACATCTCCGCGGACGGCGTACACCTCGCGCGTCACCTGGGCGTCCTGGTAAATATCGGGACCTCGAGCCATCTCGGCTCCCCGAATACGCGCGGCCACCACGGTGTAGGGGCCGTTCTCGGGGAATCCCGCGATCGCCGCAGGATCGCCGGTTTCCGCGGTGGTGAGGTCGAAAGCGAGCGGAGGTGCCGGAAGTCCGTCGACGCGCAGCACGGCGACGTCGATCCGCGGATCGTAGTAGACGACGGCGGCTCGGTACCGTCGATCGGAGGTCGCGAGTTCGACGATCGGAGCTCTTACCCCGGCCACGACGTGGGCGTTGGTCATCACGCGGTCCGGTGCGAAAACGAATCCGCTTCCCTCCACGTCGCGGGAACACGAGGGAGCGGTACCGAGGATTTTCACCACGCTGGCACCAGCCCGGCGCACGTCCGGATCGGAGAGGATCGCCGCGTCCGGCGGGGCGACAGGGACGATACGTTCGGCGCCGAGCGCCCCGAAGACGCGGGGCAAAGCGCCGTCCACTACCACTCGGCGAAAATCCGCGAACCAGGCCTGCGCGGACGGCGGGATTTCGTGGTCGATGAAAGCGAGGATGCGGGAGTTGTCCACGGCGCGGGCTACCGCGGGGAAAGGAGATCGTACCAGCGAGCTGCCGATGAACCACGCCACGAGAGCGACGGCAACCGTGGAAATCATCGCACCCGCTACGGCGTCCAAGGTCTGCGCAGACCGGCTGCGCACCCGGGCACGCACGAAAGCCCCGATCGCCCCGGCGATTCCACGTCCGATGGCGGCCAGCGCGAAAACTGTGACCAATCCCACGATGGCGCGGCTGTTCCCGGAGAAATGTCGTGCCAGGACCGGAGCGAGAAAAGCCCCGCCGACCCCACCCCCGACAAGCCCGACGAAGGAACCGAGGCTGATGACGAAACCGGCACGGTAGCCGTCGATGGCCCCCAGGACGAGCAGCACGGCCAGCAGGAGGTCGAGCAGCTCACCGGACATGTGATTACGGTACCGGGGAACCGGTCGTCGGCCGCCCGGATAGGCTGAAAGCCGTACGTGCCCCTTCGCGCCGAGACCCCGCGCCATGTTCTTCCACCCGACGACCGGCAGTGCCGAGGCGATCGCACCGCTCACCGCAGAGCGTGTGATCACACAGTGGGAGCTGGTTCCCACGCTCACCGCGGCTTTCGCGGTGGCGGCTGTGGCTTATCTGACGGGGGTTTTCGTGGTCCGGCGTCGGCATCCGAGCCGTCCCTGGCCGTGGTGGCGGACCCTCGCGTTCTTCGCAGGTTTGGCGACGCTCGCATTCGCCACGGAGAGCGGCTTGGCGGCGTACGACGACCTGCTCTTCTGGGTGCACATGTGGCAGCATCTGCTGCTGCTCATGGTGGTGCCTCCGTTGCTGCTGCTGGGCCAGCCGATGACCTTGCTCGTGCACGCCAGCCGGAACCCGGTGCATCGATGGCTACTGCGGGTGATGCGTTCACCCGTGGTGAGCGTGCTCACTTTTCCGCTCGTCGGTTTCGCCGCGTACACGGTCACAGTGGTGGTGACGCATCTCACCGATTTCATGAATGTGGTGCTCACGGATCCTTTCGTGCACGACCTCGAACACGTGTGGTACCTGGCTGCGGGCTATCTGTATTTCCTCCCGCTCATCGGTCGGGAGCCGATCCGGTGGCGGCTCACCTTCCCGACCCAGCTGTTCTTCCTCTTTCTTGCGATGCCGGTGGACACCTTCACCGGAGTGGTGTTGCTGCAGACGAATTACGAGCCTTTTCCCGCCTATATCGGACGGCGCACCTGGGGTCCAACGCCCCTCGACGATCTGCACGCCGGTGGAGCGATCATGTGGATCGCCGGCGACGCCATCATGCTCGTGGTGATCGTCGCGCTCTGCGTGGTCGTCATTTCCGGGAGGCGCGGGATCGAAGTGGGACGCTGGCTCGAATCGTTGCGCGCCGAGCGTTTCGCGGTGCTCGCCGGAGGGGGCTCCGGCGAATCGATGTCCACGGCTTCCCGCGCGCGACGGGTCACCGCGGACGACGACGAGCAGCTCGCCGCCTACAACGCCTACCTCGCTCGGTTGCACGAACGATCCGAGGAGGAACGGTGACACAGCTCGTCCCGCAGGAGGTGTCCGGTCGCGTGGCTCACCGCCGGCGACGGATGTGGGTGGGCACCGGCGTGGCCGTCGTCCTTTTTGCGGCCGCCGCCGCCATCGGATTCACCCGTGACAGCAAACCTGCCCCGCCGCCCGCGTCTTTCGGCACGCAGCTCGACCGGCCGATCCCCGCGCAGATCGCCGATCTGCCTTTGACCGACGAGTACGGAAAGACCACGACGCTGGCCTCGCTGCACGGTAAAACCGTGGTGCTCACCGATTTCCTCACCCTCTGCCAAGAGGTCTGCCCTATCACCATGTCGCAGCTCAACCGGGTAGCGGAGTCGGTGCACCGGGAGGGCGGTACGAACGTGCAGTTCGTCGGTATCACGGTCGATCCCGAGCGAGACACTCCGCAACGACTGCACGCCTACCGCACATTCGCGGGCCTCGCCCCCAATTGGACGCTGCTCACCGGATCCGCGTCGGACATCGCCACTATCTGGAAATTCTTCGGCGCCTACTACGCCAGGGCTCCAGAAGAAGAACCGCCCGGGATCGATTGGCTCACTGGGAAACCCCTTACCTACGACGTCATTCACCAAGACGTCCTGGTCTTCCTCGACGCCGCCGGACGTGAGCGTTTCGTCGTCCAAGGACCACCCGTGGGGCGCGACGCCCCGCTGACCGAAGGGGAGCGAAATTTCTTGAACGACGAGGGCAGGGCGAATCTCGCCGGTGATGCGGAGGCGACGTGGACCCCCAACCAGGCTCTGGGCGTGGTGAGTTGGCTCACGGGGAGGAAATTCAACCTGCGCTGACCGCCCGCGTGGTCACCCGGAGCCGATGAGCAACCGCGCCGAGGCTTCCCCCTTGGCCCGCTACCGAAAGCGCCACCACGATGAAAACGATCGCGTAGATGCGACCGGCGTCCGGTACTCCGGACTGCACCGCCAGCGCGCCGAGCAAGATCGGCACCGCACCTTTGAGCCCAGCCCACGCGACGAATACCTTTTCCCCCCGTCCGAGGCGAGTCGGCGCCAGCATCGGCAAGACCACCGCCGGTCGCACCACGAACACCAGCAGGAGAGCGATCCCGATACCGGTGAGCCAGATGTGGCGGCGGGTGAGCTCGGAGAAATCGAACGACAAGCCCAGCAGAACGAAGGCGGTGATTTCGCCCATGGTGGCCAGAGTCGTGGTGAAGCGACGCACGTCATGCGTAGGCTGCGTGTCGCTGTGAGCCACGACGATTCCGGCGAGAAGGGCGGCGAGGAAGCCGGATCCGTGTGCCGCCGCCGCGATTCCGTATAGGGCGAGCACGATGGCGAGCACACCGACCGGCCGGTGTTCGGAAGCGAGCGGTTTCACCCGGGCGAGCAGCCACGCGAGCATCGCACCGCCGACGAGCCCGACGGCGGCCCCCACCGCCATCTGCCGAAGGAAATCCACCACGATACCGGCCATCGACGTGTCGGTCGCCGTTGCGAAAGAGGCGAAGCCGACGAGGAGTGCGATGCCGGCCGGATCGTTCACCCCCGATTCCCCCTCGAGGATCGCCGAGGTCTTCCCGGTCAATTCGCGGTTCGCCAGAACCGAGAAAACGACCGCGGGGTCCGTCGGGGCGAGCGCGGCTCCGAGGACGAGCGCCGTCTTGACCTCGATACCGAAGAGAAAGTGCGCACCCAGCGCGACCAGTCCTGCGGTGAGGAAGGCACCGACGGTGCCCAATCCGATGATCGGTCCGATCGCCGTCCGGAAGCGTTTCCCGAGATGCATTCCGCCGTCGAAGAGGATCACGATGAGGGCCACCGTGACGACGTCCACCACGGTACCCAAGCTCGGTCGCCCGACGACTCCGCCGGCGGCTGCGGCGAGGACGAGAACGAGGACCGAGGCCGGAACGCGCAGGAACCTCGCGAGACGATGGCCGACGAGCGCTGCGACGCCGACCGTTCCCCAGAGCAGGAGCTGATGCCCGAATTGCTCGATACCGTGCACGGTTCCCGCCTGCCCGACGTCGCTGGATGGTTGGACGCCGACCAGACTTCCCGGCACACCTCGAGGTCGAAGTTTATCGAACGCCGTCTGCCGTCTGCGGCGTTCCGCTTCGGATTCTCCGCTCTCTACCGGACGGCCGATTCATACCGGACGCCCGAAGCCGCTGATCACTCCTCGGGCGTCGTGGCCATCCGGGCCGCGATATTCGCCACCACCGACGGATCGAGGAGGGTAGTCGTGTCGCCGAGCTCGCGGTGGTCGGCGATGTCGCGGAGCAACCTACGCATGATCTTCCCCGATCGGGTCTTCGGGAGATCGGGAGTGATGAGGATGTCTCGCGGTTTGGCGATGGGGCCGATTTCTTTCGCCACGTGCGCCCGTAGCTCGTCGGCGAACGCCGATCCCTGAACCTCGTTCTCCGGCACCGATCCCTTGACCGTCACGAACGCGACGATGGCCTGGCCGGTCACCGGATCCGTCGTCCCGACGACGGCGGCCTCGGCGACTTTCGGGTGCGAGACGAGGGCGTGTTCGACCTCGGTGGTGGAAATCCGGTGCCCCGAGACGTTCATGACGTCGTCCACCCGGCCGAGCAGCCACAGGTCTCCGTCCTCATCCCGTTTGGCGCCGTCGCCGGCGAAATACTTACCGGGGAAGCGTGACCAATAGGTCTCCACGTAGCGCTGCGGATCACCCCAGATGCCGCGGAGCATCGACGGCCAAGGCTCGGTGATGACGAGATATCCGCCGCTCCCGTTGGGAACGGAATTCCCGTCGTTGTCGACGACGTCCACGGATATTCCTGGAAATGGACGCATCGCTGCGCCGGGCTTCGTGGAAGTGACTCCCGGCAGCGGGGTAATCATGATGCTGCCGGTTTCGGTCTGCCACCACGTGTCGACGATGGGGCAACGGTTGCCGCCGATGTGAGTGCGGTACCACATCCACGCCTCGGGATTGATGGGCTCCCCGACGCTGCCGAGGATGCGCAGCGACGACAGATCGTGCTTCGCCGGCCATTCCTCGCCCCATTTCATGAAGGTGCGGATGGTGGTCGGCGCGGTGTAGAGGATGGAAATCCCGTATTTCTCCACCATCTGCCACCAACGATCCTTCGTCGGCGTGTCCGGCGTCCCCTCGTACATGAACGAGGTCGTACGGTTCGCGAGCGGTCCGTACACGATGTAACTGTGGCCCGTCACCCAACCGATGTCGGCGCCGCACCAATACAGGTCGCGGTCCTCGTGGATGTCGAACACCATGCGGTGTGTGGCCGCGACGCCGGTGAGATATCCGCCGACGGTGTGCAGGATTCCCTTCGGTTTCGCGGTCGTGCCGCTGGTGTACATGATGTACAGCGGGTGTTCGGAATCGAAAGCTTGCGCCTCGTGGGTGGTCGGCTGCTTTTCGACGACGTCGTGCCACCACAGGTCGCGGCCGGAATTCCACTCGACGTCCTGACCGGTCCGGCGGACCACCAGCACTTTCTCCACTTGGGGACACTGCTTGCAGGCCTCGTCGACGGCGGGCTTGAGTGCGTGGGGGGCGCCGCGACGGAATCCGCCGTCCGCGGTGATGATGAGCCGCGCCTGGGCGTCGTTCGTGCGGCCGGCAAGGGCTTCGGCGGAAAAACCTCCGAAGACCACCGAGTGCGGTGCCCCGATCCGTGCGCAGGCGAGCATCGCGACCACCGTCTCCGGGATCATCGGCATGTAAATCATCACCCGATCGCTGGCCGCGACGCCGAGTTCCTGCAAAGCATTGGCGGCCTGGCAGACGAGAGCGGTGAGCTCGGCGTAGGTGATCGTGCGGGTGTCCCCCGGCTCGCCCTCCCAGTAAAAGGCCACCTGGTCGCCGTAGCCGGCCGCGACGTGCCGATCCAAGCAGTTGACCGCGGCGTTGAGGGTGCCGCCGACGAACCACCGCGCGAACGGTGCGTTGCTCCAGTCCAACACCTGCTCCCACGGCTTGGCCCAGGTCAGTCGGCGGGCCTGCTCCTCCCAGAACGCCAGCCGGTCGCGCTCGGCGGCGCGGTAGACCTCTTCGGTGGCGATCGCGGTGGCCGCGATGTGTGGGGGAGGGTCGAAGCGGCGCTGTTCGTGCAGGAGGTTCGCCAGAGTCGGCTGCGGATCGTTCACGTTCACACCCCTTCCCCGCTGCCCAGGCGGAGTTGGACGGACCTGTCACTGGACTTTCGACCAGTCTGCGGGAGTCGGCGGATGGAGATCCCATCACCCCGTCCGGTCGCGGATTGGTCTAGTCCAATCTGTAGGGTGCCAGGAAACCGCAGATCTGGCAAGCCCTCGTGCCGAGAACAAACACGAGCACAAGCAAGCGCCCATCCCGTCCGGGTTACCAAGCGTGCCAGGTTTCGTTCGGTGGGTCCGCCCCTCGGGGCCGACCCACACGACGGCCTAAGACGGTCCTTGCCCCGCGTGGGTACCGCGGACGGGATGTGCGCTTTCACCTCGTTTCTACTCCCGTTTCCGGTTGATGGGAAGACCCCGGCGACCGCGGGTCTCGATCCGCGATGTTCTCTCCGTGCGTGGGTCGCATGTGCCGATAACCGAAGGAGATCTCCGAAAAAATCGTGCGTGTCCTGTTTTGCGTTCAGCCTGTTGGCGGTACGGTATGACGGGTGCGGCTCTCCCCCCCAGAGCCGGACCGAATGAGTGGCCCCCGCTACCCCCCCGGCGGGGGCCACTCCGTTTTTCTCGGTCGTCTTTCTCGGCGTCCGTCGTTGTGCACAGCCCCGGCGTTTGCCGTCCACAGGACGGGCCGGATGCGTCGTCCGGGCCACGGCCTTCTCCCACTCTGGAAGCGCTGGATCCGAGGGAGGGCTCCGTGACACGACGCCTAGAGGGGTGGACGCCCAGCGCACAGCCTGATGCGCCGTTGGCTCCCGTGCCGAGCGGTCGTCCGCTTCTCGTTTCGGTCGACGACGGCCTTCTCGACGACATCGCACGACTCGCTGCCGCGGCGGGTACCGAGCTGGACGTCGTCCCCGACCTGTTGGCAGCCGAAGCAGCGTGGCGCGACGCGGTCCTCATTCTGGTCGACGCCCGCTGCGTCGGCCCGCGCGTCCGCCTTCCCCGCCGCTTCGACGTCCTCCTGGTGACCCGAGGTGAGCCGTCCGCCGACGTCTGGCCGCAGGCCTTGCAGATCGGAGCCGAACACGTCGTCAGCCTTCCGCTGGCGGAGCCCTGGCTTGTGGAGCGGCTCGCTGCAGCCGCCGACGGAGGTCATCGAGGAGTGGTCGTAGCGGTGACCGGGGTCCGGGGAGGGTTGGGCGCGACCACGCTTGCCTGTGGTCTTGCCGTCACCGCCGCTCGGCTTGGCTTCACGTGCACGTTGGTCGACGCCGACCCCTCGAGCGGTGGGATCGACATGCTTTTCGGCGGCGAAGAAGCCCGCGGAGCGCGGTGGCCCGATCTGTTGGACGCCGAAGGGCCGATCCCGAGCACCGGTCTGCGGGAGATGCTGCCGCGATGGGGTCGGCTCGCCCTGCTGAGCCAATCCCGCATGGCCCCCGTCGCGGTCCCGACGCGGGGGAGCGCCGAGGTGTTCCGCGCTCTCCGTCGCTGCAACGACCTGGTGGTGGTGGACGTGCCTCGCACCACGTTCTTGGAGCACCAGGACATCCCGCTACGAGCCGTCGTCGATCTCGGTGTGGTACTGGTCTCCACGGATGTGCGCGGTGCCGCGCTTGCCCGGATGCTTTCCGCCTCCGCACCCCTACGCCGCACCTGGTATCTGCGCCGCCGCTCTCCCGGGGCGGGAACCGCGACGACGCTGGACGATCTCGAATTGCCCTGGGTCGGTGAGCTGCGCAGCGAGCCGGGGCTCGCGCGGGCCGCCGAACGAGGGGAAGCGCCGGCCGGCCGCGGCGTCGGGCCGCTGGCGCGGCTGTGCGAAAGGCTGGTCGACCGCATCGTCGGCGAGGTCACCCCCCTTGGGGATGCGATTTCCCGCTTTCCGTCGGCGGATCCGCCTCCCGGCCCCGCTGCCGGCGACCCGGTGCGGAGGGCAATGTGATCGTCTACGGCGACCTCGTCGAGGACGTTCGTCACCACCTCGCCCGCGAGCCGCAGCGGCTCAGTCGTGCGCGGGTCGCGTCGGCCGTTGCCGCACAGGGCGGTGCGGTGCTCGGTGCGCACGGGGTGCTGCGCGCGGCGGACGCCGTCCATGCCGAACTCGCCGGGGCGGGAGTACTCGAGCAGGTGCTGCGCGAGCCGGGGGTGACCGACGTCCTCGTCAACGGGCCCGATGAGATTTGGGTCGATCGCGGCACGGGCCTCGAACGCGTCGGCCTCACGTTCCGTGATGAAGCCGAGGTGCGGCGGCTCGCCGTCCGACTTGCCGTCGGCGCCGGTCGCCGCCTGGACGCCGCGACACCGTTCGTGGACGCGTGGCTGCCCGGCGGCGTCCGAATCCATGCCGTGCTCCCGCCGATCGCCGCGACCCCCTACCTCTCGCTGCGCATCCCGAGTCGGCGAGCTTTCAGTCTCGACGACCTGCAGAACCGCGGAATGATCACCGCGTTCGGAGCAGAGCTCCTGAAGCGCATCATCGGCATGCGCCTGTCGTTCCTCGTCACCGGCGAGACCGGTTCGGGAAAGACGACCCTGCTCGGCTCCTTGCTCGGTTCGGTCGCGCAGCGGGAAAGGATTGTGATCATTGAGGACGTCCCGGAGCTTCAGGTCACGCACCCGCACGTCCTGCGCCTGCAAGCCCGTCCGCCGAACACCGAAGGCGCCGGTGGTGTGGACCTTTCGCGACTGGTCCGCGAAGCGCTCCGAATGCGGCCCGACCGCCTGATCGTCGGGGAAGTGCGCGGCCCAGAATGCGTCGACTTGCTGGCTGCGCTCAACGTGGGCCACGACGGGTGCGCGGGAACCCTCCACGCCAATGCGGCGAGCGCGGTTCCGGCCCGTCTCGAAGCACTGGCGACCGCTGCGGGGTTGAACAGGGCCGCGGTGCACAGCCAGATTGCCGCCGGCCTGCATGCCGTCGTCCACCTGAAACGGGACCGCGAGGGACGGCGGAAGCTCGCCGAGGTCGGTGCCGTGCACCGGTTGCGGACCGGCTTGGTCGAGGTGGTTCCCGCTCTGGTTGCCGACGACGATGGGGAGCTCCGGCCGGATGTCGGATTCGAGGAGTTCGGGCGCATGCTCGGGGGGCCGGCGGAGCCGTCGCTCGGAGCGTGTCCGTGAGCGGGCTCGTGGTGGTGGGAGCCGGCCTCCTCATCGCCGTCAGCGTGGATCGCACGATCGAGCGGCGCATCCGCGTCGTACGGGGCGAGACAAGTCCCGGCCGTGCGGGGCTCGGCCGCGGTCGCTTCGTGCTTGCCCTAGGGCTCGGTCTCCTGCTCGTCTGGTCCGTCGGACTTCCTGCGGCCCTGGTCGTCGGTGCCGTCGGGGGTGCCGTCGTCCGGCTCTGGAGCCACCGGCGGGGACGGGACCGTGCCGCCCGATCGCGCATGGACGTCGTCCGGCTCGGGCGGGCATGGGCCGCAGAGCTGCGCGCCGGTCGCCCGGCAGCCGCCGCGCTGGCTGCGGCGAGCCGGGCCGTCCGGGAGGAGCGGTTTCGGGCGGAGCTGTGCGACGTCGTCGCCGCCGCATCCCGCGGAGATGTAGAGAACGTGGGACCTTTGCTGACGGCGGTGGCCCTTGGAGACGAGGACACCCGGTTCGGGCTCCGGCAGTACGCAACCTGTTGGCAGGTGGGGATGACCGCCGGTGGACGGTTGGCCGACCTTATCGAGCGGACGGCGGAGACGCTGCGGGCCGAACTGGAGATGTCCCGGGCCCTGTCGACGGCCCTCGCCGGGCCGCAGATGACGATGCGTTTGCTCGCGGCATTGCCCGCAGCCGGTCTCCTGCTCGGCACGGTCATCGGCGCGCATCCGACGGAATTCCTGCTGCATAGCTCGTTGGGAGGTGCGTGCCTCGGAATCGCCGTTTTCTTGGAAGGAATCGGGGTGGTGTGGTCGCGACGAATTGCGGGACGGGCCCGGCCCGGAATCGACCGTGATAGGGGTTGACCAACTCCTCGCGGGGCTCGGGGCGTTGCTCTTCGCGGTGATGGTGGTCGCCTCAGACCGCCCTCGGTTACCGCGACGGCGTGGGGAAAGCCGCGCATCCGCACGTCGCGGTCCTCGATCGTCACGTTCGCAAGGAATCGCGGCGCTGCGGGCTTTCACCTTGGCCTGCGACCAGTTGGCGGTGTGTCTCGATGCCGGAGCTCCCCCGGCACGTGCCCTCGAACTGGTCTGCGAATCCTTGGGAGAAATGGCGTCTTCCACTCCTCTTCCCGGAGCGGTGCGGGAGCTTGCCCTCGGCGCTCCCCCCTCGCAAGCGCTGCGCAGCCGGCATTTGGACGGGCGTTGGGCCATCGTGGCGGACGTCCTCACCCGCAGCGAGATCTCGGGAGCTGCGTGCGCCGTCGAGCTCCGCGTCATCGCCGATCAGGAGCGGCTCGCTGCACGAGACTACGCGCACCACGCAGCCGCACGAGCCGGCGTGCAGGCCGTTCTGCCGTTGGGCTTGTGCTTTCTTCCGGCGTTCGTCTTGCTCGGAATCGTGCCGGTGGCCTTAGGGCTGGCCGGAGGGTTGTGGTCGGGGTGAGGTGGATGCGTCCACAAGGGCTCAAATCGCCGTCCACCGCAACGCTTCGAGAGCTGCACGGCAGGGACCACGAGGTGAAGGCTGACGGTGTCCAACGGTCCAACGACGGAAACGGAAAGGAATTCCTATGTCGTCACGGTTCTGGAATCACCTGACAGGAACCTCCTCGGCGCTGCCGGGGAAAATACGTCGGCGGTTGGCGGGCTGGCAAGAACGCCGCCGCGCGATGGTTCGCAATGCGGGGAGGTCAACCGACGCCGGGATGTCCACCGCCGAATACGCCATCGGGACCTTGGCGGCCTGCGCGTTCGCCGCCTTGCTCTACAAGGTGGTGACCAGTAGCCAGATATTGAGTCTCCTCACCGGCTTGGTGACTCGTGCATTGCACGCGACCTTCTGAGCATCCGCCGGCCCAGCAGCGCGGTTCGAGGGACCGGTCGTGGTGAGCGAGCTCATGCTCTGGGGTATCGGTCGGGGTCGTCGATCCGCTCACCACTGGCGGGTGAATCGGGACAACGGCTACGTGACGGCTGAGGCCGCCATCGTCTTCCCGATGGTCGTGTTCGTCGGCATCCTGGCGCTTTGGATCCTGATGGCGGGCCTGGGCCAGATTCGCACCGTCGATGCCGCCCGCACCGCAGCCCGAGCCCTGGCCAGAGGAGAGGCGCAAACCGAAGTCCTTGCCGCGGCACGGGCCGCTGCCCCGCAAGGTGCGGCAATTCAGATTCACCGATTCTCCACGCCGGTCGGCGAAATGGTCCAAGTAGTGGTACGCGCCCGTGTCGGGAGTGTCGGGCGTCTTCCATTTCCGACACCTGAGGTCGCGTCGACGGCTGTGGCCCGGTTGGAGCCGTAAAGCCCTATGACGAGAAAAACGCATACTCCGCTGAGAAGAAGCGTCGGCCGGAGCGACGACACGGGGAGCGCCACCATTCTCGGCGTCGGCCTCATGGCAGTCGTCATGATGATCGGATGGGGTGGAGTCCTCTTCGCCGGAGCCATCGAGGCGCGGCACCGCGCCGCCGGCGCGGCGGACCTCGCTGCGCTCGCCGGTGCCGCCCAGTTGGTGACGGCCGAGGATTTCCGCGACCAGGCGGCCGAGACGTCGATGCAACGGACCGGGTCCGAATCGAGCAGCCTGACTCGCCGAGGCCAGCGAGAAGCCCGCGCCTGTGCGGTCGCGGCCGAGGTCGCGCGTCGTAACGCCGCTGCGATGGTCTCCTGTTCGGTGCGGGGCGCGGTGGTCGACGTCCGGGTAACCGTCGAGCCGCGATCATCGCCGTTGGCGCGTCTGGTCGGTCGGGTCTCCGCCGAGGCGCGGGCCGGTCCTCCCCCGGTCCGATCCGAAGTCGGTGCGGGGTGAGGCATGTACGCCGAGCATCGGTCTGCCCCACGACGGGCTGCCGCAGGCTCTCCAAGCATGATTGAATGCCAGGAAATGGGGTAGTCCCAGGCACGGCACACGACTCAACGGGCGGGAGGCACTCGGTGGATCTATCGCTGTCGACGCGGACCGAAGGAGATCGCACCGTCGTTACGGTGGGAGGCGAGATCGATATCTACACCGCACCGAAGCTGCGCGAACAACTCGTTGATCTCGTCTCCAATGGGGTGTACCACATCATCGTGGACATGGAGAACGTCGAATTCCTCGACTCCGCCGGCTTGGGAGTCCTCGTTGGAGGATTGAAGAGGGTGCGCGCCTATGACGGAACGCTGCGCCTGGTGTGCACCCAGGAACGAATTCTCAAGATATTCAGAATCACGGGACTCACGAAGGTTTTCCCGATCTACAACTCCGTCGAGGAAGCGTTGGCCGCCTCCGACTGAAGCCGGCCACCGTGCTGACGTCGTCCCGCGGGACGGCGAGACCCCAGGCGGATGGCGGACACGAGGGGCAGGTGAGGACGTGACGACGGACGAAGGAACGGGGATCGCGACGGTCGATCCCGACGGCTCGCGAATCGTCACGCTTCGCTTCACCCCTCTCCCCGCGCACGTGCGGACCGCGAGGTTCGTGGCGGCAGCGGTCGCCCGCCGCGCCGGTATCCCGGAATCCCGACTCGACGAGGTGCGGCTCGCAGTGTCGGAAGCCTGCTCCCTAGCGGTCCGCGCCCACCAAACGCACGCGCCGCAGGAACCCGTATGCCTGCGTTTTCTGGAGGACGTCGACACCTTCCGCATCGAGGTGCACAACGCCGCCGAGCAGACCGCGCACGGTCCGAAGCAGCGCCAAGAGGCGCGCCGCCTGCTGGACGAACGGTCCAGCGAAGGAGAAGAGGCCCCGCTCGGCGACGAAGCGGGAGCCGCTCCTTCCGTCGTCCAACCCTCGGTGGACGTCGAAAGCCTTGCGGCGTCGGAGGATCTGACCTCCAGGGAGCAACTTGCGTTAGCCGTCATCGCCGGCCTTGTAGACGATCTACAAGTCGAGCACGGTCCTCACGGTTCGATGATCATTCTGCGGTGGCCGATCGGGACGTGATGCCGGTCACGGTCTGCCCCGCGGTGTATCGCCGTACCGCAGGCGTGTCGTAAACTCCGGCATCCACAGTGTGCCGAAACGGCACCGGGTCAAGGAGGGTCGATGTCCTTGTACGAGGTAGGCACTCGAGGGGCTCTCGCCGGTGGTGACCCGACCAACGGTTGGCGGTGGGCGGACGCCGTCCAGGTGACCGGCGGGAACTACACCTGGATTTTGATCATCGCGGTCGTGGCGTTGCTCGCGCTGGTGGTCGCGTACACCTTGGCGCGCCAAGTCCTTTCCGCGGACCAAGGGACGGCGACCATGCAACGGATCGCTGCCGCCGTCCAGGAAGGAGCGGCCGCGTATCTGCGTCGCCAATTCCGCACTTTGGCCATTTTTGCCGTCGTCGTCTTCTTCCTGCTGTTCATCCTTCCGGCCGATTCCACCGGTGAACGGGTCGGACGGTCGATTTTCTTCCTGGTCGGTGCCGCGTTTTCTGGGGTGACCGGTTACACGGGCATGTGGCTTGCGGTCCGCGCCAATCTGCGGGTGGCTGCGGCCGCCCGCGCCGCGCAAGCCAGGGGCGCGATGCGGATCGCCTTCCGGACCGGCGGCGTGGCGGGAATGTTCACCGTCGGGCTCGGTCTGCTGGGGGCGGCGGTCGTCGTCCTGATATTTCGCGAGAACGCCCCGAAGGTATTGGAAGGGTTCGGTTTCGGAGCGGCGCTGCTTGCGATGTTCATGCGGGTCGGCGGCGGCATCTTCACGAAAGCCGCGGACATCGGCGCGGATCTCGTGGGAAAGATCGAACAACACATCCCGGAAGACGACCCGCGGAATGCCGCCACCATCGCAGACAACGTCGGCGACAACGTCGGTGATTGCGCGGGAATGGCGGCCGACCTGTTCGAGAGTTATGCGGTCACTTTGGTGGCATCCCTCATCCTCGGGAAAGCGGCGTTCGGCGACTTGGGTTTGGTCTTTCCGCTCATCGTCCCGGCCATCGGGGTCCTCACGGCCATCGTGGGAATTTACGTCGTCTCCCCCCGCGCACGCGACCGCAGCGGCATGACCGCCATCAATCGCGGTTTCTTCTTGTCGGCGGTCTTCTCGTTGGTGCTGGTAGCCATTGCAGCCTTCACCGTGTTGCCCGCGAAATTCTCCGACCTGCGGGGGCTCGACCCGACCGGAGAAATCGCACGGCATTCCGGAGATCCGCGCGTCTTCGCTTTCGTCTCCGTGCTCCTCGGCATCGTCCTCGCCGCCGCGATCCAGCAGCTCACCGGCTATTTCACCGAGACCATTCGCCGTCCGGTACGCGACATCGGGCGGACCTCGCTCACCGGACCGGCAACCGTGATCCTGGCTGGTGTCTCGGTGGGCTTCGAATCCGCGGTCTACTCGGCCCTCGTGATCGCGGCTGTGGTGTACGGCGTGTTCTTGCTCGGCGGCGGGTCGGTCGTCCTGTCGCTCTTCGCGGTGGCGCTCGCCGGAACGGGTTTGCTCACCACCGTGGGCGTCATCGTGTCCATGGACACTTTCGGACCGGTCTCCGACAACGCCCAGGGCATCGCGGAGATGTCCCAAGAAGTTCACGGCGAAGGCGCGGTGGTGCTCACCAAGCTCGACGCGGTCGGTAACACCACGAAAGCGATCACTAAGGGGATCGCGATCGCCACCGCCGTACTCG
Organism: Acidothermus sp.; assembly: GCA_023512015.1. GTDB lineage: Bacteria > Actinomycetota > Actinomycetes > Acidothermales > Acidothermaceae > Acidothermus. The sequence continues at coordinate 53,154 of JAIMAI010000006.1, forward strand.
CGGCGACCGCACTGTTCGGCTCCTTCACCGACTCTGTCGCGACCGAGAAGGTCAAGGCTGGGGTGACGACCACCCTCGGCGGTCTGACCGGCCTCAATCTGGCCTCCGACATCACCCAACCCAACACGATCATTGGTGTGGTGATCGGGGCGTCGGTGGTCTTCCTCTTCGCCGGCCTCGCGATCAGCGCGGTCGGACGGGCGGCCGGTGCGGTCGTCTTCGAAGTGCGGCGGCAGTTCCGTGAGATCAAAGGAATCATGGAGGGGACCGCGCGGCCGGAGTACGGACGGGTCGTCGACCTGGTGACCCGGGACGCGCTCCGCGAACTCGCAACGCCGGGCCTGCTCGCCGTCCTCGCTCCCATCGCGACCGGATTTGCGCTCGGCATCGGCGCGTTGGCAGGTTATCTCGCCGGGGCGATCGCCGCGGGAACGCTCATGGCGATTTTCCTTGCCAACTCCGGTGGGGCGTGGGACAACGCCAAGAAGCTCGTCGAGGACGGCAATTTCGGCGGAAAGGGGTCGGAAGCCCACGCCGCTACGGTCATCGGTGACACCGTCGGCGACCCGTTCAAGGACACCGCAGGCCCCGCGATCAACCCGCTGATCAAGGTCATGAACCTCGTCTCCCTGCTGGTAGCGCCGGCTATCGTGCGCTTCAGTGTGGGGACCAACGCCAACCTGGGGGTGCGCATCGCGATAGCGCTCGTCGCGTTCGCCATCGTCGTCGCTGCTGTGATCTTCTCGAAGCGGCGTCCGGTGGCGGTCTCCGCGGCGGCACCTCAAGAGGGGGAACCGGTCACGGCTCGGTGAGGTGCTCACCGGTTACCGTGTCGGGCGTAACCCCGGCTCAGGCCTGCCGGCCCTGGAACAGGAGAAGGCATCACCGTGGCACCGCGCAGTTCCGCGACCGCGACACGTCGCCGTTCCACCGACGGCGGCACCCGGCTCGTGATCGTCGAGTCCCCAGCGAAAGCCCGGACCATCGCGGGCTTCCTCGGCCCGGGGTACGTGGTCGAATCCAGCGTGGGACACGTGCGGGACCTTCCGGCGTCCGCGGCGGAGATTCCGGAGAAGTACAAGAAGGAGCCATGGGCGCGGCTCGGCGTCAACGTCGACAAGGATTTCGAGCCGCTCTACGTCGTGACCGCCGAGAAGCGCAAGCAGGTCGCGAAACTCAAGCAGGCGCTGGCCAACGCGGACGAGTTGTACCTCGCCACCGATGAAGACCGGGAAGGTGAGGCGATCGCGTGGCACCTCGTCGAAGTGCTCAAGCCGCGGGTCCCGGTCCGGCGCATGGTCTTCCACGAGATCACACGGCAGGCGATCGAGGAAGCCACCCGTAACCCTCGGGAGATCAACCAGGCGCTCGTCGACGCGCAGGAGACCCGGCGCATCCTGGACCGCCTCTACGGCTACGAGATCAGCCCCGTGCTGTGGAAGAAGGTCATGCCTGCCCTTTCCGCGGGCCGGGTGCAGTCGGTGGCGACCCGCATGGTGGTCGAGCGTGAACGCGAGCGCATGGCGTTCCGTCCCGCCTCCTACTGGGATCTGGCCGCCGAGGTCGCAACCGATCCGTCGTTCACCGCCACGCTCGTCGCCCTCGACGGCAAGCGGGTCGCGGTCGGTCGTGATTTCGACTCCCAGGGTCGACTCAAGTCCACCGACGTCGTCCACCTGAGCGAGGACGACGCAGCGCGGCTCGCAGCCGACCTCCGCGGCGCGGAATTCGTCGTCCGCAGCGTCGAACGCAAGCCGTACCGGCGCTCACCGGCCGCGCCGTTCATCACCAGCACGCTGCAGCAAGAAGCCAGCCGCAAACTCCAGCTCGGATCGCAGGCGACCATGCGGTTGGCGCAGCGGCTGTACGAAGGCGGCTACATCACCTACATGCGCACCGACTCCACGACGCTTTCGGAGACCGCGCTGCGGGCCGCCCGTGCCCAGATCGCCGAGCTGTACGGGGACGCGCTGCTCCCGGCCGACGTCCGCAGGTACGAGAAAAAGGTCAAGAACGCGCAGGAGGCGCACGAGGCAATCCGCCCGGCGGGCGAGCGATTCCGGACGCCGGCAGAGCTGGCCGGCGAACTCTCCCGCGACGAGCTGCGGCTCTATGAGTTGATCTGGCAGCGGACCCTGGCCTCTCAGATGATCGACGCGACCGGACACACCGTGAGCCTCCGCATCGCCGCCATCACCGACTCCGGCCAGGAGGCGATCTTCGCGGCGAGCGGAACCGTGATCACTGAGCCGGGTTTCCTCCGGGTCTACGTCGAGGGCTCCGACGACGAGGAGGAGAACGCCGGGGCGCGGGTGCTCCCGGATCTGGCGGAGGGTCAGGTCGTGCCGGTCGCTGCGGTGACGCCGTCCGGCCACACCACCACCCCGCCCGCGCGGTACACCGAGGCCAGCCTGATCCGCGCGTTGGAAGAACGGGGCATCGGTCGGCCCTCGACGTTCGCCAGCATCGTCGGCACGATCATCGAGCGGGACTACGTCTTCAAACGCGGCCAAGCGCTCGTCCCGACTTTCCTCGCCTTCGCCGTCGTCCGGCTCCTGGAGCGGTACTTCGGCAACCTCGTCGACTACGACTTCACCGCCGAGATGGAGGAGAACCTCGACCGGATCGCCAACGGCGAGGCGCACCGGCTCGAATGGCTCACCCGCTTCTACTTCGGCTCCCCCACCGACGGTCGCAGCGCGGCCGGGCTCAAGACGCTGGTCACCCAGCAGCTCGCCGAGATCGATGCGCGCGACATCGCGACCTTCCCGCTCGGCGAGTCGGGGATCGTCGTCCGGGTCGGCCGCTACGGCACGTACGTCGAACGCGACGGTCGGCGGGCCACCCTGCCGGCTGGCGTGGCGCCCGACGAGGTGACCGTTGAGTACGCGACGAAGCTGCTGGAGCAGCCGAACGGGGAGCGCGAACTGGGCGTCGACCCGGAGACCGGAAACGTGATCGTCGTCCGGAACGGTCGGTATGGGCCGTACGTCACCGAAGTGCTTCCGGAGGGGGCCAAGGGTAAGCCGCGGACGGCGTCCCTCCTCTCCTCGATGGCAGTGGACTCCGTCACGTTGGACGACGCGCTCCGCCTGCTGGCGTTGCCGAGGGTCCTTGGTGAGGTCGACGGCGAGCAGGTGATCGTCAGTAACGGTCGGTACGGGCCGTACGTGAAGAAGGGCGTGGAGACCCGCTCGCTCCCCTCCGATGACCTGGTCTTCTCCATCACCTTGGAGGAGGCGCTGGCACTCCTGGCGCAACCCAAGCAGCGCGGACGCCGAACCGCCGTCCCGGCGCAGGTCCGCGAGCTCGGTACCGATCCGGTCACCGGTCGGCCCGTGGTGGCCCGCAGTGGGCGGTTCGGCCCTTACGTCACGGACGGCGAGACCAACGCCACTTTGCGCCACGGTGACACGCTGGAGAACGTGACTCTGGAACGAGCCGTCGAGCTGCTTGCCGACCGGCGCAGCCGCGGACCCGCGACCCCTCGGACGCGGCGGACCCGCCGCGCCGCAGCCCGCACGGAGTAGGCCATCGCTTCCTCGGACGTCGGCCCTCGCGCCGAGATCGTCTCTGGGTCGGCGGCGCTCCGCGCGGAAGACCCGGCGCGGCTCGGCAGCGCGGTCAGCGCGGTCACCACCTCCGACCTTCGGGGGGTGCTCCGCATTCCGGCGTTCCGTCGGCTGTGGATCGCGCTCTGCCTGTCCAGCTTCGGTGATTGGCTCGGATTCCTCGCGCAGACCGCCCTGGCCGCCAGCCTGGCGAGCGGCCACACCTACCTGGCGCAGAATTTCTCGGTTGGCACGGTCGTCTTCGTCCGGCTGCTGCCCGCGGTCACGCTCGCCCCCCTCGCAGGCGCGTTTGCCGACCGACTCGACCGGCGTTTGACAATGGTGATCGCCGATATCGGGCGCTTCGCCCTCTACGTCTCCATTCCGCTTGCGCATTCGCTCTGGTGGCTGTTCGTCGCGACTTTCCTCATCGAGACGTTGAGTCTGTTCTGGATTCCGGCGAAGGAAGCAACCGTCCCGAATCTGGTCCCTAAGGAGCGAATGGGCGACGCCGGGTCCTTGAATTTACTCGGTGCCTACGGTTCGGCACCGTTCGCGGCAGCCGTGTTCGCTTTGCTCAGCTTGCTCACCGGTGTGTTGTCGCGATGGGTGCCGCTTTTCACCACGAATCGGGTCGACCTGGCGTTGTATTTCGACGCTGCCACTTTCCTGGTCTCTGCGGCGACGATTTTCAGCCTGCGGGAAATCTCCACCCACGGTGGGCGTCGACAGGTGGACGGCGCTCCGCCGTCCCATCCGTCGGTTTTCCGCTCGATCGTGCAGGGATGGCAATTCATCGGGCAGACCCCGGTGGTCCGGGGGCTCGCCTTGGGGATCCTCGGGGCCTTCGGAGCGGCAGGAGTTGTCATCGGAGTCGCGACAATTTACGTACGCGACCTCGGTGGAGGCGGGGCCGGCTACGGGGTGCTTTTCGGCTCGGTCTTCCTCGGATTGGCGCTCGGCATGTTCGCCGGCCCGCGCATTTTGCGCGGCCTGTCGCGGCGTCGACTCTTCGGGCTCACCATTTCCCTCGCCGGCGGCATCCTCGCCGGAACCTCGCTCGTCCACAACCTGGTCATCGTCGTCTTCGGGGCATTGCTCGTCGGCTGCTGCGGCGGCATCGCCTGGGTCACCGGTTACACGCTTCTCGGTATCGAGGTCGAGGACGCGACACGCGGTCGAACCTGGGCTACCCTGCAATCCCTCATGCAGATCGACATTCTGCTCATGGTGGCCGCCGGGCCGTTCATCTCCGGGGGCATCGGCACCCACGTGCTGCGGGTCGGCGAAGTGGTTTTCCCGCTCAATGGGTCCGCGATCACGTTGTTCGGCGCGGGTCTCGGGGCGCTGGCGGTCGGCATCATCGCCTATCGGCAGATGGACGACCGCGACGTGCCCTTGTGGCGGGACATCGTCGATGCGATCCTCGGCTGGCATCCGCTCACCGGGCGCGGAGTGTCCACCGGCCTGTTCGTGGCGTTCGAAGGCGGGGAAGGGGTTGGCAAGACCACCCAGGTGGAAATGCTGGCCAGCCATTTGAGGCAGAAGGGTTACGACGTCGTCGTGAGCCGGGAACCCGGCGCCACGCCCCTCGGCTGTCGGCTCCGGGAACTGCTCCTCGACCCGACCGGCCCGTCGCCGTCCCCGCGCGCCGAAGCGCTGCTCTACGCCGCCGACCGCGCCGAACACGTGGCCACGGTGATCCGCCCGGCACTTGCCCGAGGCGCGATCGTGATTACCGATCGGTACGTCGATTCCTCGCTCGCCTACCAAGGCGGCGGCCGCGACCTGTCCCCGCGGGACATCGAGCAGCTCTCCCGTTTCGCGACGTCGGGGCTGCGGCCGGACCTGACCGTCGTCCTCGACCTGCCCCCTGCGGAGGGATTGGCGCGGACAGCCCGTCGGGATCGGGAGCCCGACCGGTTGCAGGCTGAACAGGTGGCCTTCCACGAACGGGTCAGGGAGGTGTTCCGGCAGCGTGCGGAGACCGACCCCGAGCGGTATCTCCTCCTCGACGCCCGCCTGCCGGCAGCCGAAATCCATCGGCACGTTCTGGCACGCCTTGCGCCGCTCCTTCCCGATCCCGGGACTCCTCGCCCCAACGGCGGAGGGCGGCGGCGGTGAGCGTCTTCGCCGAAGTGGTCGGCCAGGACGCCGTCACGGAGCTGCTCGCGTCCGTGGCGCGCCGCGCGCGAGAGAACGGAGACGGCCTGACCCACGCCTGGCTCTTCGCGGGCCCGCCGGGATGCGGACGGAGTATCGCTGCTCGGGCCTTCGCCGCAGCCCTGCACTGTCGGTCCCCCGATGGGGTCGGCTGCGGACGGTGCCATGAGTGCCGAACCGTCCTCGCCGGCAGCCATCCGGACGTGGTCGTCGTCCGTCCCGCGGGTTTGTCGCTCGGAGTGGCCGAAGCTCGCGAGCTGGTCGCTCGAGCCGCCCTGGCCCCAACCGTCTCGCGGTGGCAAGTAGTGATCGTCGAGGACGCCGACCGGTTGACCGAGGGCGCGGCGAACGTGCTCCTCAAGGCCATCGAAGAACCCGCTCCCCGGACGATCTGGCTGCTCTGCGTGCCCTCTCCCCACGATCTCGTCCCGACGATTCGCTCGCGGTGCCGGCTGGTCACCCTGCGGACGCCGAACCCGCACGCGATCGCCCAGGTGCTGATCGAGCGGGACGGTATCGAGCCGGAGCTTGCGACCGCGGCGGCCCGGGCGGCGTCCGGGCATATCGGGCGGGCGCGGCGGCTGGCCACGGACGCTCAGGCCAGGGCCCGCCGCCGGGCCGTGCTGGACGCCGCTGCGCAGCTCGCCGGTGCGCCGACCCTCGCCGAAAGCCTGCGAATCGCCGCCGAATTGGTCGATGCCGCGACGGCGGAGGCTGGCGAGGAGACCGAGACGCGCGACGCAGCGGAAGCGGCCGCGCTTCGCGAGGCATTGGGCGTGGAGGCCGGATCGGGTGGTCGGCGTCCGCGAGGTTCGGCGGGCGCTTTCCGGGATCTCGAGGCGCGTCAGAAATCGCGGGCCACCCGCACTCAGCGCGATGCCCTCGACCGCATCCTCGGCGATCTCGCCGCGTTCTTCCGTGACGTCCTCGTTCTCCAGTTGTCCGGAACGGAGGATGCCGTGGCCAACGTCGATGTGTTGTCGGCGATCCGGGCGTCGGCCGGGCGTTCCACCAGGACCGACACCCTGCGAAGACTCGAGGCGATCATGGAGTGCCGCGCGGCGATCGAAGCGAACGCCAACCCACTGATCGCGTTCGAGGCGATGGCGATTGCGCTCAGCGACTCGGGAGGCCGTACGTCCGGGTGAGCTGAAGGCGCATCACGAGGCGTTGCTCGGCCACCATCGCCTCGCGGAACTCCGTCCAGTTCGGATGCTCCTCGCCTCTGATGGCGCGGTACAGAGCGACGAGTTCCTCCGCAGTGGGGTCGTCGGGCCGCGTGGTCACCGGGCTGAGCTCGGCGATCGCATCGGCCGCGAGCCAGGTCCATCCGCCGTCCCCGTCCACGTGCAGCACGACCCGCGGGTCGCGCCGGACGTTGCGGACCTTGAGGCGGTCCGTCGTCACCGAGATTCGGGCGATCGCAGCGGCGGCATCGAGGTGGTAGAGGACGTTGGAAACGTGCGGGCGGCCGTCGGCTCGCAAGGTGACCAGGTGCCCCATCGTGCGGGCGGCGAGAAAAGCCAAGTGAGCAGGTTGGGTTGCCCCAGCTCGGCTCACTGCTCGCACATCGCTCATCACGGCCACCCTAATCACCCAACGGTCGGGGCTCCGGGGGCGGCGTCGCCTAGGGTCGAAGGGTGGGCATGCTCATGGCAGTCGTCTTCAACCGTTACGGCCGGTTGTACTACCTCGACCCGGGCCCGTACACCCCGAAGGTCGGGGACAAGGTGCTGTACCCCACGCCCGCAGGAAACGAGGTCGCCGAATGCGTCTGGCCTCCCACGTACGTCTCGGAGGATTTCGAGGGGGTGCCGGTCTGTGCGGGTTTTGCTGAGGAAGCGGATCTCCAGCGCGACGAACGCAATCGTGCCTGCCGTGCTGAGGCGCGCGTCGTCGCCCGCCGACTCATTCGCGAGCACCAGTTACCGATGAAAGTAGTCGGTGTCGATTTCCTGGACGCCGACCAGACGTTCATCATATATTTCACCGCTCCGCACAGAGTCGATTTCCGGGCCTTGGTGCGAGCGTTGTCGGCCACGCTCGACGCCCGAGTCGAATTACGACAGGTGCAGGCTCGCGACGCGGCGCGCCTGCAGACCGGCATCGGTCCCTGCGGCCGGGATACCTGCTGCTCGACATTTCTGAAGGATTTCGAGCCGGTCTCGGTGCGGATGGCCCGTGACCAAGACTTGCCGGCAAATCCGTTGCGCATCTCGGGGGCGTGCGGGAGGCTCATGTGTTGCCTGAAATACGAGCACCCGCTTTACGCTGATTTCAAATCCGATCTTCCCGCGCTTGGCAGCCCCGTCGTTTGTCCGGACGGCGAAGGCACCCTCGTCGGATACAACGTTCCGAGCGGCACCGTCGTCGTCAAACTGAACGAGTCGGGGGAAAGGTGCGTGTGCCCCAAGGCGAGCGTCTGTGCCTCACGCCAGGCGTACGAGGGTCGATATCGTCGGCGTTTCCGTCGCGACGCCGACGACGAATTTCGTCGATCGTGAGGGATCTCACAGCTTCCGTCGGCATCGGGTACCGGCTCGGCCTGTTGCTCATGATGGGGGCCGCGATGGTCCGAAAGGAGCCGTAGATGGGCGACGTGCGATACCTGGCCGAGGCGGCGGCGCGGCGGCTGCGCGAACCCGAGGTGAGGCGGCACTACCTCAGCCGGATCGAGGACGCCGTCCGACGTGACGATCGCGCGTTGATCGCCGAACTTGCCGCCGACTACGCGCGTGTGCTCAAGTTGATCAGCCGTGCTCGGCGCAGTGCGTGAGCCGCCCTCGGTACACTGGCACGTCGTCGCCGCCTTAGCTCAGTCGGCAGAGCAACGCACTCGTAATGCGTAGGTCCGGGGTTCGAATCCCCGAGGCGGCTCTGGTCGTCTCCGCGGGCTTCGTCGTTTCTTCTTTTCGCTCTTCTTTCCGCCGAGTCCTTCTTCTTCTGCCGGATTTGTCCTTCGGGCCGCGTATCATGCCCCATATCCTGCGGACTTTGGGTAGGGAGGCTGGCGTGGCCGAACGGCAGACCAAGACGGCGGGCAGCAAGCGGGCGACGTCCCAGGGCTTGACCGCCGAAGAGCGGGCGGCGATGCGCGAACGCGTGCGGGAACTGCGCACCGCGAAAGGCACCGATGGGGAGCAGGAAGTTCTTGCGAAAATTTCCGAGATGCCGAAGGAGGATCGGCTGCTGGCAGAGCGGTTCCACGCTCTCGTCAAGAAGGTTGCTCCCGAACTGGCACCGCGCACCTGGTACGGCATGCCGGCCTACGCGAAGAACGGCTCGATCGTTTGCTTCTTCCAGCCGGCGTCCAAATTCAAAGCTCGCTATGCCACGGTCGGATTCTCCGACAAAGCCGCCCTCGACGACGGTGCGCTCTGGCCGACGTCCTACGCGCTCACCGCTCTCGGGCCCGGCGAAGAGAAGCGGCTCGGCGAGTTGATCCAGCGCGCCGTGAGCTGATCTTGCTCCCCGGTGGGCTTCGGCCAACCAGGTTGGTGAACGCCGACGGCCAACCACCGCCGCGCGGCGGTGCGCACCAGAGGCGGGTCCCGGAGGTCCGGCCCGTAAGCTAGGGGACGCCGCGCACGCGCCGCCCACCGTGTCGAGGCGATCAGTCGCGAGGAGGCGGATCCGTGCCGAGCCGGATCGAGATTTTCGGCGTACCTGATCTCCCGGAGGTGCATCCGGGAGACGATCTCGCCGCCCTGCTCGCTCACCATGATCCCGGTCTGCGAGACGGTGACGTGGTCGTCGTCACCAGCAAGATTGTCAGCAAGGCCGAAGGTCGGCTCGTGACGATCGACCGTGAGGCTGCGATGCGCTCCGAGTCGGTGCGGCTGGTCGCGCAGCGGGGTCGCACTCGCATCGTGGAAACCCGACACGGGTGGGTGATGGCGTCCGCCGGGGTGGACGAGAGCAACGTCCCGCCGGGATGGACCGCGCTGCTCCCGGAGGATGCCGACGAGTCTGCGCGGCGAATCCGGGACGGTCTGCGCCGGCTGCTGGGGATCGACGTCGCGGTTCTCGTCACCGACACGATGGGACGGGCGTGGCGGGAAGGTCTCGTCGATCAGGTCATCGGGGCGGCCGGAATTCGGGTTCTGCAGGACCTGCGCGGGCGAAAGGATCCCTACGGTCGCGAACTGGAGATGACCGTCACGGCGATCGCGGACGAAATCGCCGCGGCCGCGGATCTGGTCAAAGGCAAATTGTCGGGCGTACCGGTGGCCGTGGTGCGCGGTCTGGAATTCGAGCACGACGACGCGGGCGCCCGCCCGCTGGTCCGGAGTCCGGAAGCCGATTTGTTCCGGCTCGGGACGCAGGAGGCCAAGAGGCAGGCGGTTTTCGATCGGCGGACGATCCGCATGTTCGCCGAGGAGCCGGTCGACATGGACGCGGTCCGACGGGCCGTCGCCGCCGCGGTCACGGCTCCCGCCCCCCACCACTCGACGCCGTGGCGTTTTCTCATCGTCGCCGACCGCAAGAAGGAATTGTTGGACGCCATGGCCGAGGCGTGGAAAGAGGATCTGCGGCGGGACGGGTTCACTGCCGAGCAAATCACCCGGAGGTTGCGGCGCGGAGAGGTGCTGTACCGTGCACCGCTCCTGGTAATCCCGGCGATGACGATGGCCGGTGCCGCGCATGCCTACCCCGACCTGCGACGTGCGACGGCTGAACGGGAGATGTTCCTAGTGGCCACGGGCGCGGGAATCGAGAATTTCCTCATCGCGCTTGCCGCCGAAGGGCTCGCAAGCGCTTGGATTTCCAGCACGATGTTCTGCCGGGAGGTGGTCCGCGCCGTCCTGGACCTGCCCGAGGAGCTCGAACCGATGGGTGCGGTGGCCGTCGGGAAACCCGCGGAGAGCCCCCGGGATCGCCCCCCTCGCGACCCCGACGATTTCCTGCTGTGGCGGTGACAGTGTCCGGATGGGTCGTCGTGATACCGGTGAAGCCCTTGGCCCGGGCGAAGAGCCGACTCGCCGGGCAACTTGGGGCGCTGCGCGCAAGCCTCGCGTATGCGTTTGCCGCCGACACCGTGGAAGCCTGCCTCGCGGCGACGTCGGTGATCCGGACGGTGATCCTCACCGAGGATCCGGAGATCCGCGCTCTTGCCGCACGATCGGGGGCTGAGGTCTGCGACGAGTCCACCTTGGCCCTTGGTCTCGGCCCCTCGGCGGGAAGCGCGAACGGGCGGCTCAACGTCTTGTTGCGTCGTTTCGCGCGGCGGTTCGCGCCCCGCTCGCCGCTCGTCGTCGTCCCAGCAGACCTCCCGTGTCTGCGACCGGCAGACCTGGACGCCGCACTCCGGCGCGCGGACGCTTTCCCCTCGGCCTGCCTGGCCGATCGGCACGTCGTCGGCACGACCCTGCTCACTGCACACGCCGGTGAAGACCTCCACCCGGCATACGGACCGTATTCGGTGGCGCGACACGTCGCCCGGGGCGCTCGACTTTTGCGCAGCGAGGGCCTCGAACGAGCCCAGGCGGACGTCGACACGATCGCGGATCTCCGGTATGCAGCCCGCCTCGGCGTGGGCCGCCATACCCGGATGTGGGGCGTGCGCTCGGGCGCTGCCCTGGAGGCTCTCGCCCATGTCGGCTGAGAGCCGACGATGCGCACCTAGCTGCGCTTTCGCTTCCCCACGTGCTGAGCGGAGTGGGTGATGCTCGGCGAGCTCGTCGCTTTCGTCGTCCCGCTCGCTTTCGATAGCTTCGCGGTTGCCGCTGCGCTGGGAATCGCCGGCACATCGCCGCGAGACCGGTGGAGGATCGGCGGACTCTTTGCCCTGTTCGAAGGCGGAATGCCGCTCATCGGCTTGTTGACCGGCGCAGGCATAGGTCACGTGCTCGGCATCTTCGCCGACTATCTGGCAGCCGCCGCCCTCGTCGGCTACGGCATCTTCTCCTTCGTCCACGAAGATGCCGAAGAGTCGCGGATAGCCGCACTGCGTCGGACCACGGGATGGGGCGCAGTGGTGCTCGGCGTCAGTATCAGCGTCGACGAACTTGCGATCGGGTTCACCTTGGGATTGGCGCGTCTGCCGGTTCTGCCTGCGGTCATCGCCATCGCCGTCCAAGCGTTCCTCGCCAGTCAGCTCGGTTTGTTACTCGGGGCGCGAATTTCCCATCGCATGCGGGAAGAAGCGGAGAAAATCGCCGCCGTCGTCCTCGTTGGTCTCGGCCTTTTCCTTTTCGCGGAGGCTGTTTTTCGGGCGTAAGCGACACCCGCTCATCCGGTGACGGCACGCACGGCCGATACCACACCGAAACCGAGCAGGATGGCACCGGTGACGCGGTTCACCCAGAGCACCGGAAGACGGGTGAGCAGCTTCGATCCTGCGGTGACGGCGAGCGCGGCCGCCGCCCACAGTCCGAGGGTGCCGCCGATGCCCACCGAAATCGGATCGTCGTATCGTGCCGCGTAATTGGCGATGGCGATCTGAGTGATATCCCCCCATTCACCGGCGAACACCACACCGAACGACGTGAAGGCGACGCGCCGAAACGACGGACCGGTTTTCGGCACTGTTTCGGCCGTCAATGTGTCCGACGCCGGCGGATCGGCTGATTCCTCCTCGCGCCTCGTAGCCATGTAGATGCCGCCGGCCAGGAACAGTGCGGCGACCAGGGATTCGACGACGCGCCGAGGGAGGAGACCGAGCGCACTCCCTGCCGCCACGGCTATGCAGACGTGGATCAGGAAGGCTGCGGCCACGCCGGCGAACACCCACGCTGCTCGAAAGCGAGTCCCGAGCGCGAGGGAGGCAAACATGCTCTTGTCGGGAAGTTCCGCGAGGGCGATGACCACGAACACGATGGCGATGACGGTGGGATCCACGCTGCTCCACGAAGGTCGACCCTGGTATCGGCTGCGAGAGGTGCTCGCGATCGAGCAAGCCTTGCAGACCTCGGCAACCCTGCGAGAATACGAAACGACGAGAACCCCACTGCGACGACGGTGAGTTCGTGCACGGGAGGTGTGCCATGCAGGCTCATGTCGGTGACGAAATCGCCGTCCACAGCCGTCACGTCGGGGAGCCCCAGCGGCTTGGGGTGATCACCGAGGTGCGCGGTCCGAACGGCGCCCCGCCGTACGTCGTCCGCTGGCAGGACGGAACGGAGGCGGTCTTCTTCCCCAGCGCCGACTGCACGATTGCCTGCAAGGAAAAGGCGCAGGCCGCAAGCTGAGATCGGGTCTGAGGCACGGCGGTCAGCTCGGGGTGGGCTCATCGCCTCGGGGATGCCGATTGGACGACACTCTGCTCGATGCCAGCGCAGCCGCCGCCCCTGCGATGCCGGCGAGGACCAGGGCGGTGACGGCGAAGCCTGATTCGGCGGCGGACGCGGTCCTCGGGGCGGACGCGACGGCGTCGAAAACCCCGGCACCGACGGCGATCCCGAGGGCCGAACCCAGAGCTCGGGTCGTGTTGAGCACGCCGGCTGCCTGACTGGACCGGTGTCGTGGAGCGGCGTTCATCACCGCGGTGTTGTTCGGGGCGGTGAAGAGCCCGAGCCCCGCCCCGATGCCGGCGAGACACACGACGAGCAAATCGATCGGCGGTTTCCATAACCCGCTCGCCAGCAAAGCTACGGCGGTCAGAGCAAGGCCACCCGCCCCGAGCGCCGAAGCCCGCGGGCCGCCCGCCCGGCGTCCTGCCCACGGAGCCGCGATGCCGATCGCAGCCGGGACGGCGGTGAGGACGAGACCGGTCAACGCCGGACTCGTATGCCGGGCGTTCTCCGCGTAGAACGGGACGACGAACAGCGTGCCGAAGAGGACGAGAAAGCCGAGGAGTCCGGCGAGGATCCCGACGCTGAACGTCTTGTTCGCGAACAACCGGAGATCGAGCATCGGGTACGGGGTGAGTCGTTCGCGGACGATGAAGAGGCCAAGGAGAACGACGCACGCGGTGAAGCCGGCGATGACGGGCACGCTCGTATAGCCGCCGTGCTGGCCGCGACTTAGGGCAACCAAGCCCAGGGCGAGAGCGGGGGCAAAAAGGATCCAGCCGACCCAATCGAAGCGGGAACGGAGAGCTAGATCGCGAGAACGGGGGAGCAGGAACCACGCGGAGACGAGTCCGAGGACCCCGACCGGGCCGTTGACGAAGAAAATCCATCTCCACCCCAGCGTGTCGACGAGCACTCCGCCGATGGTGGGTCCCAAGGCGAGGCCGAGGGCCTGCGCCGCTCCCTGGATTCCCAGCCCTTGTCCGACCCGCTCCTTGGGAAGCGCCGTCGCGATGAGAGCCACCGAATTCGCTTGGAGCATCGCTGCCCCGACGGCCTGGATGGCTCGGAATCCGATGAGGACACCCAGGTTCGGGGCGAGTCCACACGCTACGGACGCGGCGGCGAAGACGAAGAATCCGTAGCTGTACAAAAGCTTGCGTCCCACCATGTCGGCGATCGTGCCGGTTGGGGTCAAGGTAGCGACCAGCACGACGAGATAGGCAAGGGCTACCCATTCGACCGTGGCGATGTCGACCGAGAATTCGCGCTCGAGGGTAGGGAAGGCAAGCGTCACGATGCTGGCATCGAGCTGTCCCATGAAAGCCCCGACGCAGACCGTGGCGACGACGAGCCACGGTGCCCGAGGATGAGTGCGGACGCCGACAGGCCGACGAGGCTCGGTCAACAAACCGCGGAGGACTCCCCGGAGGGTTCTTCGCCGCAGCGTTGCTTCGCCGTCCACACCCCCACCGTAGCGGAGTTAGCTCGGTAACCGAGCTAATCGGGGCGCCTGCGGTGCTGCGCTAGCGTGAGGCCGTGACCCCAGAGGATCACAACAGGGACGAGCCGGAGCGCACGGAGAGGGCCGCTGTCGACCGTGCTGGCCTCCACCATGCGGATGTCGTCCGCCGGGTGGCGGCCCTGGTCGACGCGAGTGGAACGCTGCGGCGTGTCTTACGGGCCCGGATGCGCGCAGCGTGGCCGTACGACGATCTCCCAACCGGTCAGCTCGATCTCTTGCGACTGTTGGTAGAGAACCCGGGCCTCTCAGTCGGCGAAGCGGCAGAGAAGCTTGCGATCGCCCCGAACAGCGTGAGCACGATGGTTCGGGCCATGGTCCGGGCGCAGCTGCTGGAGCGACGCCCCGATCCCAAGGACGGGAGAGCAGTCCGGCTCTTCGCCTCGTCTGCGGCAGCACGACGACTCCAGGAATGGCGTGCACGACGAGCCGACGTGCTCGCGTCGGCTCTCGAAGGGTGGGACGACGCGACCCGAGACTCCCTGGTCGCCGCGATCGAAGCCATTGAAAAGCTCACCCGAGCGCTCGGCCCGCAGTAACTCGATAAAACCGGTAGGGGAAGTAGCGCAACTGGGAGTGGTTGTGGCAGACTACTCCCATGACCACGACGATTCGCCCGAGCCTTCCGCTCGTCCGTCGTCGGCACGTTGATCACCTCAAGGTCTGCAGCGCCATCTGTTGATTGGGCCACTGCATCCTCGACTCCCGAGGGTGCACGAAGGGGCGCTTCGAAAATCTCTTCCTTTCGTCGGCAATCTCTTGCCGCCACTCGATCTCCAAACAACGCTTTGCCGGAGGATTCGACCGGAGCCTACTGAGAAAGGCTTTACGCTATGCATCTCTCGCCGGACCTCTCCATCGCGGGAGCCCTCGTCGGGTTTCTCATCGGCCTGACCGGGATGGGCGGTGGGGCCCTCATGACCCCGATCCTGATCATGTTTTTCGGGGTGGCGCCGCTGGCCGCCGTCTCTAGTGATCTCGTCGCATCACTCGTCATGAAACCGGTCGGAGCCGCGGTGCACTGGCGAAGAGGTACCGTCCACCGCAAGTTGGCCGCGTGGCTTATCGCCTCTTCGGCGCCGGCGGCCTTCGGTGGCGTCCTCGTCGTCCGGGCACTCGGCCTGGACGGTGAGAAACAGCGGCTCATCAAGATGCTGCTCGGAGTAGTACTGCTGTTGACGGTGGCTTCGATGATCGTTCGCGCCTGGTTGACGCGACGTGCTGAATTCGCCGGCCGGCCGCAGGCCAGCGGACTACAGGGCCCCGGGGAGTTGCGGGTGCGGCCGGTAGCGACCTCACTCATCGGGATCGTCGGCGGTCTCGCGGTCGGCATGACCTCCGTGGGATCGGGCACCCTCGTCATCGCCTTGCTCTTGCTCGCCTACCCACAGCTGCGCGCTGGTCAACTGGTGGGGACCGATCTTTTCCAGGCGATTCCGTTGGTGGGAGCAGCGGCGCTCGGCCACGCACTCTTCGGTGACGTGAAACTCTCGATCACCGCGTCGCTGCTCATCGGTGCCCTACCTGCTGTGTACCTTGGTGCCCGCCTGTCGGCTCGGCGGTCCAACCAATGGGTTCGCCCGATCATCACCGTTGTTCTGCTTGCCTCGGCGCTCAAGCTGGTGGGAGCATCGACAGCGCTCACGATCGGCGTATCTGCCGCTTGGGCGGCTGGACAGCTGCTCATGCCTTTGGCGCCGCTCGTCCTTCGGCGTTTCGTCGTCGCACGGGAGCTGCGGCGTGCGCGACAGGAGGTGCCGCAAGAAGCTCCCCTCCACAGCCGCTGACCCTGCCGATTCCCGCGCGACCCGTCGGCACCGACCCGGGCATCGGCGGCAAACCATGCCGACGTAGGTTCGACACAGGCGGCCGTGTGAGGAGGGACAGATGGCGATCGCCACGGTGAATCCCGCGAACGGGGAAGTGGTCAAGACATTCGAAGCGATGGCACCTTCCGAGGTCGACGCGAAACTCGACGCGGCGACCCGTGGATTTCATGAGTTGGCCGGGTGGACATTCGACCGGCGCGCGGAGGCGGCCCGCTCGGCCGCGCAGATCTTGGACGACGAGCGCGACGATGTTGCGCGCATCCTGTCGATCGAAATGGGTAAAACCATCTCTGCCGCGCGGGCTGAAGTCGCGAAATGCGCCCGTGGTTTACGGTATTACGCCGACCATGCCGCAGATTTCCTGGCGGACGAGCTTGCAGAGGCTGCTGCCGTCGGGGCATCGCGTGCCTTCGTGCGCTACGAGCCGCTGGGACCCGTCCTGGCCGTCATGCCGTGGAATTTCCCGCTCTGGCAGGTTGTACGGTTCGCGGCCCCGGCACTCATGGCGGGCAACTCCGGCGTCCTCAAGCACGCGAGCAACGTGCCGCAGACCGCTCTCTACTTGGAAGATTTGTTCCGACGTGCAGGCTTTCCTGAGGGTGCCTTCGTCACCTTGCTCATCGGCTCCCAAGCCGTTGCCGACGTCATCGCAGACCCACGGATCCGCGCCGTCACCTTGACCGGCAGCGAGAACGCCGGGCGTCAGGTCGCCGCCGTCGCCGGCAGGGAACTCAAGAAGACCGTGCTGGAGCTCGGCGGGAGCGATCCGTTCGTCGTGCTGCCGTCGGCCGACATTGAAAAGGCCGCCGAGGTTGCGACGATCGCCCGCTGTCAGAACAACGGACAATCGTGTATTGCGGCGAAACGATTCATCGTCCACGCGGACGTCTACGATGCCTTTGCCGACGCCTTCGTGGCCCGGATGTCGTCGCTGCGGATGGGTGACCCACTCGACGAATCCACCGACATCGGCCCGCTCGCTACCGAACAAGGCCGCGCGGATATCGAAGAGCAGGTCGCCGACGCGCTTGCGAGAGGTGCTCGCGTCTTGTGCGGTGGTCGTCGTCCGGATGGAGCCGGTTGGTGGTATCCACCGACCGTCGTCACCGATATCACCCCGGAAATGCGGCTGTTCTCGGAGGAGGTGTTCGGTCCGGTTGCGGCGCTGTACCGAGTCGCTTCCGCCGATCAGGCTTTGGCGTTGGCGAATGCCACCTCCTTCGGTCTTGGCTCCAACGTCTGGACGCAGGATCCGGCGGAGCAAGAGCGATTCATCCGTGGGCTAGCCGCCGGTCAGGTGTTCGTCAACGGGATGACCACCTCGTATCCCGAGTTACCGTTCGGCGGCATCAAGAATTCCGGCTATGGTCGGGAGCTCTCCTTCCACGGAATTCGTGAATTCTGCAATATCAAGACAGTCTGGGTCGGGTGACGCTCGACGCTAGGCCTACCCCCGGTTGGTCCAGCCGGTTAGTCCAACCGACGGTCGTGGGCCAAACGCAGGTCGATAGGGCGGTGCCTAGGCAGCCGCAATTTGTGTCGCAGGAGCGCCTGCTCCAGCTCGACGAAGTTGCGCGACGTGCCGACCATGATGACCCCGATGACGATTGCCGCCAAACCGCAGGCTTCGCCGACCAGGGACAGGCTGCCCAATCGCAGGTGTTCGCCGAACACGACAACCCCGATCGCGATCCCGGCCAAGGGTTCCGTCGCTGTGATCATCGGCAGCGTGGTGCGCAGTCGGCCGCTTTCGAAGGCGCTCTGCGCGAGCACCATGCTTACCACTCCGATGGCGATGAGGGCGTACGGCGTCCAGTGCAAGAAGATTCGGACGATCCCGGCTTGCCAATCGCTGGTGGCACGGCGCGTCAGGCCGTCCTGCACGCCGAAGAGCAACCCGGCCGCGCCAGCGAGCAGCATCGGCCGGGCCTCGCCACCCCGCCGTTTGGCTTCGACGACGCAGAGCTGGGCGACTAGCAGGATCCCGATCGCCAGCGTCCAACGAAGCAGCGAGTCCCCATCAGGGTCCCCTCCGGTGGGGTCGCCTGCCCACAGGAAGATTCCGACGCCTGCACTGAGGAGCAGCGAGCCGACCCATTCGCGGCGTCCGAGACCCTGGCGGTAGAGCAGGCGCGCGAGCACTAACGCGAAGAGCAGGTTGGCCGTCAGCAGCGGCTCGACGAGCGAGACGTCTGCACTGGCGAGTGCCATCGTCGACAGGATCTGGCCCACAATCATGGATGCCACCCCTGCGAGCCACAGTGGCTTGCGCAGGAGATCGAGAAGCAGGCGAAGGCGGAGGAAATCGCCCGGAGGAGCGGTTGCGGCGGCATGCTGCTGGAGCACGAAGCCCAGACCGAGGAAGACCGCCGCGGCGACGCCCACGAGATAAATCACGTCTGCTGCTTACCCACTCTCTCGGCTTTCTCCCGCCCCTCCCGGTATGCCGCGTCCCGGTGGGACGTCGTACGAAGGCCTATCGGCAGGCTAATCCCGGAATTTCGAGCAAGCACCGAAGCCGCACGAGAGGGCGCGATGTGATCAGTTGGGTTGTGGCGTCTCGGTCGGCTTCGGTGGTCGATCATCACGTCCGCGGGCGAGGCGTTCGGCGAGCAGGCGAAGCGGAGTTCCGATCAGACGCGTCGTGAGGTCGTCAGCGTGCAGCGCCGCCTGAGCGGCGTTCCAGCCGCACAGCCCGTGCACCCCGGCCCCGGGGTGGGCGGAGGACGATGCGAGGTACAGGTTCTGGACCGGGGTCTCCGGCCGCCCGGTCCCGGGTGTGGGCCGGAAAACCGCCTGCTGGTGGAGTGCCGCGGTGCCGAGACCGAAGGCGCCGTTGCGCAACCCGAGATGAGCGGCGTCCAGTTCGCGAGGTCCGTGCACCACCCGTGCCCGAATACAGTCGCGAAAACCGGGCGCGAAACGTTCGATCTGCGCTTCGATGCGGTCGGCGAAGAGGTCGATTTCGTGGCTATCCCACCTTCCCTCCAGGCCATCGGGGCCGGCATCGCCTCGCACTTGCTGGGGTATGTGTGTGTAGCCCCACAACGACTCGGTGCCGGCAGGTGAACGGCTGGGATCGGCCGTGCTGAGTTGGCCGACGATCACGAACGGCCGATCCGGGACGAGTCCTTTCGCCAATTGCGCCGAGTAATCGGTGAGTTCATCCATTGAAGCCGACACGTGGACCGTGCCGGCCTGTCGTGCGATCTCGCTGCGCCAGGGCACCGGACGGTCGAGCGCCCAATCCACCTTGACGGTTCCGAAATCCCAGTGGAACCTCGTCATGTCGCGTCGCAAAGTCGCGGGAAGTGCCTCCCGATCGACGAGCTCCCCGTACAGGGTTGGGGCTGGCACGGCTGCCAGTACGGCTCGACGCGCGCCGAGCTCTTCGCCGTCCTCCAGTCTGACCGCGACGGCTCGTCCGGTCCTCACCACGATGTGACGGACCGACTGCCCGCAGCGGATTTTCCCGCCTCGTGCCATCAAACGTCGGACGAGAGCATCGGTGAGGGATTGGGCGCCACCCTCGGCGACGGGAAAACCAACGCTCTGCGCGAGCATCGCGAGGAACCAGCCGTAGAACCCGCTGAGGGCCGACTCGGGGGCGAAGTCTGCATGCAACGCGTTGCCGGCGAGAAGGAGTCCTGTCGGTCCCCGGAAATACTCCTCGCTCAACCTTCGTACCGGCAAGGTTGCCATTCTCGCGAAACGGCCGATTCCTAACGGGTACAAAGCGCGCAGCAAACGTACGCCGGCACGCACTGGAGGGAACGGCGTCGCCAACGAATCGAGCAGAGCGTCGGAAATTCGCTCCCAAAGGGTTACCAGCTCCTGCCACGCCGCTCCATCGCCGGATGCCAACGTGTCGAGGATCTGCGTAGTCGTCGACACATCTCGTGAAATCGCAAGGGCACGGCCGTCGAGGAGCGGATGCGCGAGTACGTACGGTGCGTGTCTCCACGCCAACCCGTGCTTCTCGAGGTCCAACGCTCGGATCGCCGGGGACACTACGGCCAATGGGTAGAAAGCACTGCACAGATCGGAGATGAAGGCAGGATCGACGTAACGTCCGGAGGTCGCGCCACCACCCGGGTTGGACGCCGCCTCCAAGACGATGACCGACCAACCGGCGTCCGCCAACACATTGGCCGCGACGAGACCGTTCGGTCCCGCTCCGACGACGAGAGCGTCGGCGTCCATCATGACCTCGTACTCACGACGGCTCGCTTGGGTGCCAGGACCACAGTCCGGTGAACTCGGCGAGATCTGAGAGTTGGAAATCGAGCCACTTGGTGACGTTGTTCGCCCGGACGATCTGAGCGGCTGCTTCCAGGCGTTCGCGGCGTTCCTCTTCCGGCATCATCAGCGCGATATAGAGCGCGTCTGCTTGCTGCTGGATGTCGAAGGGGTACAGGGTAACAGCGAAGGCGCCGAGCTCTTCGTGGGCGCCCGTGTTCTCCGACAGCGCGAGGACTGCGTTCCGGCGAGAAACGCAAACCGCTTCCTTTGCGACCAAGTTCATCCCGTCCGCAATGGAGTTGACCATCACAACGTCGCAAATGCTGTACGCAGCCACGGCGGTGAGAAAATCCTCGTGCAGCCGAAGGTCGATCGGTGCTTCACCGCCGCGCGTATATTTCGCATTGATACGCGCAACCACCGAACCAATGCGGCCGATGTACTCAACATATTCCGGAACGTCGAGCCTGCTCGGCTGCAGGAACGCCAGAAAGCGTACTTTGCCGACGAGTTCCGGATGGTCGTCGAGGAGACGCTCGAAGGCGAGGAATCCCCGCACGATGTTCTTTGACGGATCGGTTCGGTCGACCCTGACGATGAGCTTGCCTCCCTCGGCCGCGAGCCACGCCTCGAGGTCGTCCAGACGCGTACGCACGGCCTTGCTCTGGGCTGTTTCCAACAAACTGTCGACGTCGATCGAGATCGGGTAGGTCTTCGCTGCGATCGTGCGCGGGCCGTACTGCACGACCATTTTTTCGAGATCGATCGGAAGGCCGAGTAATTCTTGGGCGCACAGGAGGAAATTACGGGCGAAGCGCTCGGTGTGGAAGGCCACGATGTCATTTCCCAGGAGGCCGGTCAGGAGCTGGTCGCGCATATGAGGGGGGAGGACCCGCCACGCGTCGGGCCCCGGCCACGGGATGTGGACGAAGTGGGAAAGGACGACGTCGGGGCAACGCTGCCGTACCAGGGCCGCGACCAAGTAGAAATGGTAATCGTGGAGCATCACGAGGGCTCGTCCCCCTCGTGACTCGACTTCTTCGGCGATCGTGTCCGCGAACGCTTGGTTCACCGCGACGTAGCCGTGCTCGAAGGCCTCGTGCTCGACCTCGTCGATATTCGGTGCCCTGGTGAGATCGTACAGGCCGTGCTGCACGAACCACAACATCGGATTCGAGATCACCGAGTAGAAATCCTCCCGCGCAGCCGGGTCGATCTCCACCATGCGGATCATCGCTACGGGGTCGTCGCCGGTGTCGCCGTCCGCGATGCGTGGCAGTGGACCTAGGGTGATCGGAATGGCTTTGCCGCGATGCTCGGCGACGACTGCCGCGTCCTCCTCGGTGCTTGCGGCGCAGACCCACACTGCGTCGGGGATCTCCCGAACCAGCCCGAGCAGTGCCGTCACGAGGCCACCCGCACCCCGCCGGGCAAGACGACGTCCGCCCTCGCGTCGGAACTGGACGGGGGCGCGGTGGGAGGCCACGATGACGGGGACGTCGAGCTGCCAGCGATTCGCGGATCTTTCTGCCACCCGCCGCACTCCTTCCTGCCCTCGTCGAATCCGACGTTAGTGTCTACCCCCCGCGACGCCGTCGACGAGGACATCGATCTCCGGTAGCGAGAACCGATCATCTTCGGCAGTGGATCGCATAGGTTATGCCCATGACAGGGGACCAGATTCGTGACCGCTGTGCGGCGTTCGAGCGTCTCGCCCGAGCTGTGATCGATGACATGCTCGAGCGGCAGCCCTCCTTGGCGACTGCGTTGGGCGACCACCGCTTTGACGATCGGCTCGAAGATCTGCGCCCCGAGGCGGTGGCCGAAGAGGTGGGTATTCTGCGCAGGCACCTGCGGGACTTGGCCGCGCTGGAGCTTTCGGAGCTCCCCGCCGACTATCGTGTCGATGCCGAGATTCTGCGCAACAAAGTGACCGAGCGACTCTTCGAGCTCGAAGTGCTTCGCGAGCATACGTGGAATCCGCTGGCGTCCAATCCCGGTACGTCGCTTTACCTCCTGCTCGCCCGCGATTTCGCCCCTCGCGACGAACGCTTGCGCTCGCTTGCGCGCCGGTTGCAGGCCGTCCCGGAACGACTCGCCGACGCACGCCGCGCCCTAGGGACCATGCCGCAAATACATGTCGAGACGGCTATCGACCAGTTCACCGGCACTCTTCATCTCGTTACCGAGGAGATTCCCGCGCGGATGTCCGACAGTCTCGCAGCGAAGGGTGTTCGGGATGCTCTACCGGCCGCCGCTGAAGCACTTCGAGACCACCTGAAATGGCTGTCTGAGCAATATGAATACGCGGATCGTAATCCGCGCCTCGGCCGGGAGCTGTTCGCCGCCAAGCTCGCACTTGTCTTGGATGTCCAGCGCTCACCGGAACAAGTCTTGACTTCGGCCCTTCAGGAAGTCGAGGAGATCGAGGAGCGGCTCCAGGTGGTCGCTTCGCAGCTGGGTGGGTCACCTCGCGACGTGTTCGACCAACTCGCCGCCGAGGCGCCGAACGACGAAACGATCGTGGACGAAGCCCGTGCCGCTCTCGCAGAAGCGACTGAATACGTGACCACGCATGATCTCGTAACTGTTCATGCCGATCCTCTCGAAATCATCGTGATGCCGGAGATTCACCGGGGTGTGGCGGTCGCGTATTGTGACCCGCCCGGACCGCTCGATCCACCGAATACGCCCACGTTCTTCGCGATTGCTCCCACTCCCTCGAGCTGGTCGCCGGAGCGGGTCGCGTCGTTCTATCGCGAATACAACCGGCACGCGCTGCGTAACCTAGTCGTCCACGAGGCGATGCCCGGTCACATGCTCCAGCTCGCCCACGCACGCCGAGCGCCAACTCCGACGATCGTGCGGCGGGCTTTCTGGAGCGGCCCGTTCGTCGAGGGTTGGGCCGTGTTCGCCGAAGAGTTCATGGTGCGACACGGTTTCGGCGGACCGGCAGTCGCGATGCAGCAGCTCAAGATGCGATTACGTAGCGCGTTGAATGCCGTCCTCGACGTCCGGGTGCATTGCGACGACTTGAGCGAAGCAGAGGCGATGAGGCTCATGCGCCACAAGGGATACCAGGAGGAAGGGGAAGCTGTAGGAAAATGGCGCCGAGCCCTCCTCACCAGTACGCAGCTATCGACCTACCACGTTGGGGCGACGGAGGTAGCGGGGTGTGCGGCACGAATCCGTGCGCAGCGTCCCACATGGTCGATCCGAGAGGTTCACGACGCGCTTCTCGCCCACGGCAGTCCGCCGCCCCGGCACCTCCCGGCTTTGCTCGGGGTCGACTGAACGGATCGGCTACTGCGCCGAGGGGTCGCCGCTGCTGTTGGTGGTGGACGACGGGTAGTCGTACCGTTCCGGGCGAGTCGTGTACTGGCGGCCGTCCGGGGCATGCCAGGATGCGACACCACTGGGCGAGACCGCGACGGACCAGCCGCCAAATGTCTTCGCGCGGTGATGACGGCGGCAGAGCAGGATCATGTTCGACGCTGCCGTCGGACCGCCACGTGCGGCCGGTGTCACGTGATCGACATCGCAGAGGGACCCGGGCTTGTTGCAACCCGGGAATCTACATCGGCGATCGCGAACGAGAAGATATTCGACCAGCGCTTTCGGGGGGCGGTAGACGGTGGTGCCGTAATCGAGGGCATAACCGGTGACCGGCTCCGTCACGAGCCGTCTCCACTTCGCGTCGACGGCGAGCTCGCGAGCGAGGGACGCCGGAAGCGGGCCGTAGCCGATGACCTCAGCGGGATTGTCCGCTAAGCCGAGAAGCGTCGGGAGGTCCACCACGAGCTGGAGTTCCACCTCGCGTTTCGCCGCGCGCGTCATGGGGCGACCGGATGCGCCGCGGATCACGGAGACCAGCATTTCGGCCCGCATCTGCTGGAAGGTGAGGGTTCGGGAAAAGGAAGCGTCTTCGCCACGTACGTCACGTCTTTCTCGTTCGACGAGGGTATCGAGAGTCGTCGACACGACCGCGGCATCTTCGGCGGCCAGTGTGGCGATCAGAGTGGCAAGGCCGTCGGTTCTGGGGATGACCCAGACCCCGATTTCCGCAGGCGTTCGCGTGCGGCGTTGCTCACTGCCGGTCGGCTGGACGGCAGCGGCGACGGCCCGTCGAACTGCGCGACGAAATTCGGAAACCGTCTGCTGCGCGGCGTCGGGTAGGACGCGCTGCGCTACCTGGCAACGTTCCGTGCTTCCGATCGTCCGGGTTTCTTCCAGGAGAGCGCGGATGTGCCCTGAAGTGAGCTCTCCGGCTTCCAACATTTCGAGCGCCGGTACCAGATCCGAGGTGAGCAACCGCGCGTCTTCCAATCGCAGACTTGCGGTCACCGGTGACCACCGCAGGGTAGCCGCGACGAGATCTGCCTGCCACTCCTTGGGGTCGAGTCCGGAAGGCAACGGCTCGGCGGAAGCCACTGCTACCGCGGCAAGGGCGCGCTCGCGACGCGCAGCCACCCACGAGAGTTGACGCTCCCATGCTGCGACCACGGCCACACGCTGCGACTCATTCAATGTCGCTGCGTCCAGTGATTCCAGGAGAGTGATGGCGCGCGGGCCGGGGGGCATCTCGGCAAGCGCACGAATGAGCGTCTCCGAGCTCGGCGCAGGTTCGACCTCGGGCAGGCTGTGTGTGAGGGCGGACACGATCGGGAAGCTATCCCCCAACGGTTTCCCGGCCGCGTCTTCGGCGAGCTCTTGTGAAAATCCTTCCCTCCCCATGTGGACGACGGCCACGTCCCGACCCGTCGCAGCGTCCCGGGACGACGGCCACGTCCCGACCCGTCGCAGCGTCCCGGGACGACGGCCACGTTCTCGTCCGCGCGCGACGCGGAATACCGCGGCTCGCCTCGACGTTGTTGCCTGCTGCAAAGGAGGCCGCCATGCCCGCTGTCACCGTCGAGAACCCGCTCACCCTTCCCCGCATCCGCGTGATCGATCCGCAGGCAGCCCGGGACCGGCCGGTGTTGTCGGTGACCACTGCACCGTCGGCGTTGGAGGGAGAGGGTTTCCCGGTTCGTCGAGCATTCGCCGGAGTCAGTCTGGCCGCGCTGGATCCGTTCGTGCACATGGATCAAATGGGTGAGGTCGAATACGCGCCGGGGGAACCGAAGGGGACGCCGTGGCATCCACACCGAGGTTTTGAGACCGTCACCTACATGATCGACGGTATTTTCGAGCACCACGACTCGAACGGGGGCGGTGGTGTCATCACGAACGGCGACACCCAATGGATGACCGCCGGTCGGGGAATTTTGCATATCGAACGCCCGCCGGAACATCTCGTGGTGAGCGGGGGACTCTTTCACGGTTTCCAGCTGTGGGTGAATCTCCCACGGCGGCTGAAATTCGCTCCCCCGCGCTACCAGGACATTCGCGCCGGTGCGGTCTCCTTGCTCACTTCGCCGGACGGCGGGGCGCTGATCAGGGTGATCGCCGGGGAGGTCGACGGACACCGTGGGCCGGGTATCACCCATACCCCGATCACGCTGCTCCACGTCACTTTGGCCCCCGGTGCCTTACTGCGTCTCCCGTGGCAGCCGCATTTCAACGCTCTCGTGTACGCCCTCGGTGGTTTCGGCAGCGTAGGAACGGATCGTCGTCCGTTGCGATACGGCCAACTTGCCGTGTTGGGACGTGGTGACGTCGTGACGGTGGAGGCGGCGCGGAACCAGGAGAGTCGCAGTCCCAATTTCGATGTCCTGGTGCTGGGGGGTGAGCCGATCCGCGAGCCGGTCGCGATGTACGGGCCGTTCGTGATGAACACGAAGGCGGAGATCCTCCAAGCTTTCGAGGATTACCAGAAAGGAGTCCTCGGCAGCGTGCCGGCGGAGTACGCCGTCCCCCATGGAGGGGTGCGCGGGGAAGCGAGCGCCCGAGAGATGAAGGCTGCCGACACGGCGAAGAGAGAGCCGCCGACTGCTTCTTGACCACCGGCGTTTTCGACACCGGCGGCTCGACCGGGTAGGTTCTTACCTGCGGTTACGACCGTGATCGATGATCCCGGGTCGTCTAAGGGCAGGACAGTGGGTTTTGGTCCCATTAATGGGGGTTCGAATCCTCCCCCGGGAGCGGCGACGAGCGAGGAGCCGCGATGACCGAACGGCAGTCGCCGACCGCGGCGATCGTGCTGGCGGCCGGGGAAGGGACGCGCATGAGAGCGTCCCGACCGAAGGTCTTGTTCGAGCTTCTCGGGCGCAGCATGCTCGGCCACGTACTGGCGGCGGTGCGTGCCCTGAGCGGTGACGTCGTCGTGGTGACCGGCCACCGCCGGGGTGAAGTCGAGGCCCATCTGGAGGAGATCGACGCCGAGGCGCGCCCGGTCTTCCAGCCCGAACAGCGGGGCACCGGTCACGCCGTGCGGGTCGCCCTCGAAGCTCTCGCAGCCCTGCGGCAGTTGCCGGCGACGTCCGATTTGACCGGCAGCGTCCTTGTCGTTCCGGCAGATACCCCGCTGCTCACGCCGTCCTCGCTGCAGGCGGTGCTCGAGCACCGGGAGAGCACGGGTGCGGCCTGTGTGGTGCTCACCGCGATCCCCCCCGATCCGGCCGGTTACGGGCGAGTGATCCGCGGCGACGACGGCGCACTCGCGGCGATCGTCGAAGACAAGGACGCCGATGCTGCGCAACGTGCGATCCGCGAGGTGAACACCGGCGTTTATGCCTTCGAGGCGCGGGCCCTCGCCCGGGTCTTGGGACGGTTGACCACCGACAACGCCCAAGGCGAGGAGTACCTCACCGATGTCGTCGGCATCCTGGTTGCGGACGGCGAAAGGGTCTCCGCCGTCGTCGCAAGTGACTGGCGGGAGGCGCTCGGGGTGAACGACCGGGCTCAATTGGCCCTGGCCCGAGCCTGTCTGCGGGACCGCCGGAACACCGAGCTGATGCGGGCCGGCGTGACGATCATCGACCCGGCGACGACCTGGGTCGACGTCGGCGTCCAGGTCGAACCGGATGCCGAGATCTGGCCGAACACGATCCTCGTCGGCGCGACGCGGGTGGCGGGTGGCGCCCGGGTCGGGCCGAATTGTTATCTGGCCGACACCGACGTGGGAAGCGGCGCGCGAATCCGAGACGCTACCTGCGAGGGGGCCTGGATCGGACCGGACGCCGAGGTCGGTCCGTACACGTATCTGCGGCCGGGTACCAGGCTGGGGCGTGCGGCGAAGGCCGGTGCCTACGTCGAGATGAAGAATGCGACGGTCGGTGCGGAGTCGAAGGTGCCGCATCTGTCGTACGTCGGTGACGCCACGATCGGGGAGCGGACCAATATCGGTGCGGCGACGGTGTTCGTGAACTACGACGGGCTTGCCAAGCACCACTCGGTGGTTGGGGACGACGTCCGGATCGGAAGCGACACAATGATCGTGGCTCCGGTGAGCATCGGTGATGGTGCGTATACCGCCGCCGGGTCGGTGATCGTGGACGACGTCCCGCCCGGAGCGTTGGCGGTCGCGCGGGCAAGACAACGCAACGTCGAGGGGTGGGTGCTGCGTCGCCGTCCGGGAAGCGCTGCCGCGGAAGCGGCGCGGCGTGCGGGGGCGACCGAGCCGACGCCCGGCGATGCACCGGCGCCCGGCGATGCACCGGCGCCCGGCGATGCAGACGATCGGTCCTCCGGGTGACAATGAGAGTCCCGGTTCTTCGACGTGAATGGCAGGCGAGGCGGCGTGACGGGCATCAAGCGACACGGTGAGAAGACTTTGATGCTTTTTTCCGGGCGCGCCCATCCGGAGCTCGCCGCTGAGGTGGCCGCATGCCTCGGTATCGAGCCGACTCCCACGTCGGCCTTCGAATTCGCCAACGGGGAAATCTTCGTGAGGTTCGACGAATCGGTCCGGGGCTCCGATGCGTTCGTGATCCAAAGTCACACTGCTCCGATCAACAAGTGGATCATGGAGCAGCTCATCATGGTGGATGCGTTGAAACGCGCGTCGGCAAAGAGGATCACTGTGGTCGTGCCGTTCTACGGCTACGCCCGCCAGGACAAGAAACATCGCGGCCGTGAGCCGATTTCCGCTCGTCTCATGGCGGATCTGTTCAAGACGGCCGGGGCGGACCGTTTGATGGCGGTCGACCTGCACACGTCTCAAATTCAGGGCTTCTTCGACGGCCCGGTCGATCACCTTTTCGCGTTGCCGATCCTGGCGGATTACGTGGAGAGCAAGCTCGACACCTCGCGGATCACGGTGGTCGCGCCGGACGCCGGGCGGGTGCGGGTGGCCGAGCGGTGGACCGACCGGCTCAATTGCCCGCTCGCGATCATTCACAAGCGCCGCGACCCGCTGGTGGCCAACGAGGTGAAAATCCACGAGGTCGTCGGCGAGGTCGAGGGTCGCACCTGCGTCATCGTCGACGACATGATCGACACCGCAGGTACGATCACCAAAGCTGCCGACGCGCTCATGGAGAACGGTGCCGCCGACGTCGTGGCCACCGCGACCCATGCGGTGCTCTCCGGTCCTGCCATCGACCGGCTGAAGAATTCCCCGATCAGCGAGGTGGTGGTGACCAACACCCTGCCGGTCCCCGAAGAGCGTCGGATCGACAAGCTGACCGTGCTCACGATCGCCCCGATGCTGGCGCGGGCCATCCGGGAGGTCTTCGAGGACGGTTCGGTCACCAGCCTCTTCAACGGGGCAAGCTGACGGGGAGCGAACCGGGCCCGTATGCCGCGTCGCACGGGCTCCGGCTAGACTTGCCGACCGCTGCCCCTTTCACGGCAGCGCAGCCCGCGCCTGGTGGGCCCGTGTTGAGAGTCGACGAGAGGCGAGGAGTGTTGCGCCGTGTCCGAGGTACGCATCAAGGCCGAGCCACGGACGGAGTTCGGCAAAGGTGCCGCCCGCCGGGTGCGCCGCGCGAACAAGGTTCCGGCGGTGCTGTACGGTCACGGGACTCCGCCTCGCCACATCAGTCTGCCGGGGCACGAGCTGATGCTGGCGCTCAAGACCCCGAACGTGCTGCTCCGCATCGAGGGGCTCCCCGATGGTCCGGACGACGGCGAGCTCGCGCTCCCGAAAGCCGTGCAGCGTGACGTGTTGACCGGTTTTCTCGAGCACGTGGACCTGCTCGTCGTGCGCCGGGGTGAGCAGGTCGAGGTCGACGTGCCGCTGAAGTTCGTCGGTACCCACGAGCCCGGCGGGATTCTGGAGGAGCACCTGGTGGCCCTGCCCGTCAAGGCGGAGGCGACCCGTATCCCCGCGGAGATCGAGGTGTCGCTGGACGGACTCGCGGTGGGCGGTTCGATCTACGTTCGCGACATCGCACTGCCCCAGGGAGTGAGCGCTGCGGCCGACCCCGATGAGGTCGTCGTTCATTTGTTGCCGGCGCCGACGGCCGCGCAGCTCGCGGAGAGTGTCGAGGGTGCCGCGGCTTCGGCCGAAGCCGGCGAGTCGTAGCGGGTTCGGATGCCGGACGAGCGTTGGCTCGTCATCGGGCTGGGCAATCCCGGG
>JAIMAI010000059.1 GCA_023512015.1 Acidothermus sp.
GTCCTCATCATTCTCGTGCTCCTCGTCCTGCTCACCCTGCTGCTCACCAAGACCGCCTACGGGCGGCACCTCTACGCGGTGGGAGGAAACGCGGAAGCCGCCCGTCGCGGCGGTATCGACGTCGCGCGGATGCGGCTGTCGGCGTTCACCATCTGCTCGACGCTCGCCGCGGTCGCCGGCATCGCTTTCGCGTCGAAAATCGGCGGAGTGCCCTCGGACGCCGGCGGCGGGAACACCCTGCTGTACGCGGTCGGCGCAGCGGTCATCGGGGGAACCTCGCTCTTCGGCGGCCGGGGGCGGGTCCGGGACGCCGTCCTCGGTGGGCTGGTCATCGCTCTGATCCCCAACGGGTTGGTGCTCCACCGGAATCTGAGCTCCGCCTACGAATTCGTGATCACCGCGCTATTCCTGCTGCTCGCTGCGGCGGTGGACGCGATTTCGCGGCGTCGCCAACCCGCCTGAGCGGCGACCGCACCCCGGGGAGCGCCGTCGGTGTCGAACGTCACCACCCAAGACGTCATCCGACAGCGCAACCTCTCGGTACTGCTCCACCTCCTGCACGTGGAGGGGGCTCGGTCACGTGCCGACCTGACGGCGGCCACAGGGCTCAATCGCAGCACGATCAAAGCCCTCGTCGAAGAGCTGGCAGGGCTGCGGCTCGTCACTGAGACGATCCCGGGCACGGCGCAACGTGCGGGTCGCCCTTCGCACGTGGTCGCCGTCCGGCCGGACACCGCATACGTACTGGCCGCGAACGTCGGGGTCGACACGGTGACCGTGGCGGCTTTCGGCCTCGGCGGATGTGTGGTGTTCCGTCGCGAATACACCCTCGGTGGGCCGGGCGCGAGTCCCGAGCAGGTCATCGCCACGCTCGCGGCGGAATTCTCCACGATCCGTTCGATCGTGGAGAAGGAGGCGGGACGACGCCTGGTCGGCATCGGGGTGGCCATACCGGGCATGGTCCGAGCCGAAGACGGTCGGGTGGAATTCGCCCCCAACCTCATGTGGCACGGTGTGCCGTTCGCCGCGCCCCTCGCGGAAGCCCTCGACGTCGAGGTGCCGGTCCGCATCGCCAACGACGGTGACCTCGGGGCACTCGCCGAACACATTCGGGGAGCCGGCAGAGGGGTCGGGCACCTCGTCTACATCGCCGGTGAGGTCGGTATCGGTGGGGGCATCATCATCGACGGCCGAATGGTGCTCGGCCGCCACGGATTCGCCGGCGAGATCGGGCACATCGTGGTCAACCCACAGGGACGCCCGTGCCGGTGCGGCAGCCGAGGATGCCTGGAGACCGAGGTCGGCGAGGAGGCCATTCTCAGGGCGTGCGGACGCGATCCGCACGGAGGACGCGCGGCGATGCGGGAGCTCTTCCATGCTGCGCTGCACGGGGATAGGCGGGTGCTGAGCGGACTCCATCACGTCGCCGTCTGGTTGGGGCGCGGACTCGGAAACGTCGTCAACGTCTTCGACCCCGAAGTGGTCATCGTCGGTGGACCGCTCTCCGCCCTCCTCCCCCTCGCCGAGGATGTGATTCGCGGCGAGCTGGCCGCTTCGACGTTGCCGCACCGGCACCACGTGCGGATCGTCCCGCCGCAACTGGGCGAGGACTCAAGCCTGTACGGGGCGGCCGAACTCGCCTTCGAAACACTGCTGGACGATCCGACGAAATTCAGTGAACACCTCGCACGTGCACGCCCCTACGTTGATCAGAGGCTAGTCGACGCGCAGGCCCTCACGGGAAGTAGGGGGTCAACGCGACCGCGACGAAAAGCAGAGTCAAATAACTGATCGACATATGGAAGAGCCGCATCGGTCGGGGATCGCCACCGGTCTTCACGCGCCGCACGATCCGGTGGGCCTCCCGTAGGAACCAGCCTCCGAGCAAGGCCGCGACCACCGGATACGTCCACCCCACGTGGGCCACCGGCCAGAGCAGCAAGGACGCGGCGACCATTCCGTACGAATACCAGAGGATTTGTCGCGCCACCGCCAAAGGTTCGGCGACCACCGGCAGCATCGGGACGTGGGCCGCTGCGTAATCCTCGCGGAAACGCATCGCAAGTGCCCAGAAATGCGGGGGCGTCCACGCGAAGATGACCGCGAACAGGACGACCGCCGGCCATTCCACCCGTCCGGTCACCGCCGACCAGCCGATGAGCACCGGGAAACACCCCGCGGCACCCCCGATGACGATGTTCGACGGAGTCCGGCGTTTGAGGCCCAGCGTGTAGACGAAGACGTAGAAAACTATCGCCGCATCGGCGAGCAGTGCCGAGAGCCAATTCACCGCGAATCCCATGAGGAGGGTCGCTGCGATCCCGAGCAGCACCCCGAAAGTCAGCGCTTCCGCCGGCCGGATGACCGAGCGTACCAGCGGACGACGCGACGTCCGACGCATCACCTGGTCGATGTCCCGGTCGATGAAGCAATTCAAGGTATTCGCACTCCCGGCGGCCAGAGCCCCTGCGGCCACGGTCGCGACCACCAAACGCGACGGCGGCCATCCCCGTGCCGCGAGCATCATCGTGGGCACCGTCGTGACCAGCAGCAATTCGATGATCCGCGGCTTGGTGAGAGCGAACAGCCCTTTCGCCACCTCGGTCACGGTCCGACGTCCGTTCGGAGACGCGGGGTGAGAAGGCGCAAGCGTGGTCACGGTGTCATTCCATCACGTCGGCACGTCCCGATCGGGACCCGCCCGCCGACCCAACCTCAGGGTGCCCGGGCCTTGTACGGATCCGGCCTCGTCCCCTATGACGGTCGGAGTGGCTGGGTAGGGTGGGAGAGGGATCGCCCGCCCCGCACCTGTTCGGTCATCACCTCATGCGGAGGCTTTCGTGAGCGCGCACGACACCTTGGAATGGACGGACCTCGACGCGCGAGCGGTCGACATCATTCGAGCATTGGCGATGGACGCCGTCGAAGCAGCAGGGTCCGGACATCCGGGAACCGCGATGAGCCTCGCGCCAGCGGCTTACCTCCTCTTCCAACGGTTGCTTCGTCACGACCCCACCGATCCGACCTGGTTGGGACGCGACCGTTTCGTGCTGTCGTGCGGGCATTCCAGTCTCACCCTCTACATCCAGCTCTACCTGTCCGGCTACGGCCTCACCCTCGATGACCTGCGTCGCTACCGCCAATGGGGCAGCCTCACTCCCGGCCACCCCGAGTACGGACACACTCCCGGAGTGGAGACCACCACCGGCCCTCTCGGCCAAGGATTCGGGAATGCGGTCGGGATGGCGATGGCCGCCCGCCGAGAGCGCGGATTGTTCGACCCGGACACTCCGCCGGGAGAAAGTGTTTTCGACCACACCATCTGGGTTTTCGCCTCCGATGGGGACATCCAAGAAGGGGTGCAGGCCGAAGCCGCGAGTATTGCCGGTCATCAACGGCTCGGCAATCTCGTCGTCCTCTACGACGACAACCACATTTCGATCGAGGGCGATACCCGCGTGGCGCTCTCCGAGGACGTCGGAAAACGTTACGAAGCCTACGGCTGGCACGTCCAGCACGTCGAGGATGTGAACGACGTCCAGGCGCTGTATCGCGCCCTGGTCACCGCCCGGGACACGACGGATCGGCCGAGCCTCGTCATCGTTCGTTCGATCATCGCGTGGCCGGCACCGAACGCCCAGAACACCGGGAAAGCTCACGGCGCGGCCCTGGGGGCGGCCGAGGTCGCCGCGACCAAAGAAATACTCGGGTTGGATCCCACGCGCAGCTTCTTCGTCCCCGACGACGTCCTCGCCCACGCACGCCAGGTGGTCGACCGTGGCCGACTCGCTCACAAGGAATGGCAGGAACGCTTCGAAGCGTGGCGTTCCGCCCACCCCGACCGGGCCGCGGAACTCGACCGTATGCTCGCCCGCCGTCTACCCGACGGGTGGGACGCCGACCTTCCGGAATTCCCCGCCGACAAGCCGATTTCCACTCGGAAAGCTTCCGGGATCGTCATCAACGCCCTCGCCGAGAAACTCCCCGAATTGTGGGGAGGTTCGGCGGACCTTGCAGAGTCGAACAACACCACGATCGAAGGAGCTCCCGACTTCCTCCCCACGGTGCACGGCGGGGATCCCTACGGTCGGGTGTTGCATTTCGGCATCCGTGAGCACGCCATGGGCGCGATCCTCAACGGCATCGTCTTGCACGGACCGACCCGACCTTTCGGCGGCACTTTCCTGGTGTTCAGCGACTACATGCGTCCCGCGGTGCGGCTCGCGGCCATGATGAAACTTCCGGTCATTTACGTCTGGAC
>JAIMAI010000060.1 GCA_023512015.1 Acidothermus sp.
GTACGGCGGACCAGACCCCGGCGTTCGAGGATCGTCAGGTCCCGGCGGATCGTCTCGGTGCTGACCTTGAGCCGTTCGGCAAGGGCGCCAGCGTCTACCCGCCCTTCCTTGCGGGCCAACTCGGCGATGTAGAGCTGGCGCTCCTCGGCGTACATCGAGCCTCCTCGGCCGCGGGCCTCCCCGCGTGCCGCCAGCATAACGCGGTCCGATCAGGAATCCACACGGATGCCACGAGTGTGCGTCTGGACGTGTGGGATTGTCAACGGAGAGGTACGGCACGCTGCCATTCGATCCGCGATTTGCAACGATTTCAACACGATCCCTTGTCATTCCGCAGTCGATCTCCTAGAGTTCGGTCATATCCACAACAAGACCCACACCGGAGGTGTCATGAAAGGCAAACCCCGGCTCGTCGCGGCCGCCGCGATCGCCGCCGCCGCCAGTCTGGTCGTGAGTGCGTGTAGCAGCTCCAAGAGCTCCTCCCCGACCTCGGGGTCGTCGGCCAATGCGAGCGCATCGAGCGGTACCAACGCCGGCGGCAACGCCGGTGGGAAGATTCAGGCCGCTCTCATCCTCAAGGAATTCACCAACCCGTACTGGATCTCGATGGAGAACGCCGCCAAGGCGGAAGCGGCCAAGCTCGGCGTCGATCTCCATGTGTCGGCGGGGAAGGCCGACGACGACGCAACCTCCCAGATTCAGCAGATCGATGCGGCCATCTCCGCGGGCTACAAGGGAATCATCATTGCGATCAACAGTGACGCCGTGAACACGGCCCTTCAGCGGGCGAAAGCCGCGGGCCTGCTCGTCGTGGTGGTCGACACGCCGCCGATCCCGGCGAGCATCGCGGATGTCACCTACGCCACCGACAACCTGCAGGCCGGGCTGTTCATCGGCAAGTGGATGGCCCAGAAGCTCAACGGCGCGGACGCGGACATCGCGATGCTCGACGACCTCGCCAACCAGGTGATCACCGTGGACGTCGATCGGGACCACGGTTTCCTCCAGGGCATGGGGATCCCCGTGGGAAACCCCAACATGAACGGGCAGGAACCCAAGTCGGGTCACTACACCGGGGGGAAGGGCGGCAACTATAAGATCGCATGTCAGCTCCCCACGAACGGTTCGGCGACAGGGGGTCTATCGGCGATGGAGACCTGCCTCTCGAAAGACCCGAACATCAACGTCGTCTACACCATCAACGAACCGGCGGCGAAAGGTGCAGCCCAGGCCCTCAAGAATGCCGGAAAAACGGCCACCATCGTGACCATCGACGGCAGTTGCAATTACCTCTCGCTCCTGGCCAGCGGTCAGATCGGAGCGGATTCCGAGCAATTCCCCGGCAAGATGGCACAGCTCGGAGTCGATGCCATCGCGCAATTCGCGAAAACCGGCACGAAGCCGACGATGCCGGCCGGTAAGGATTTCATCAACACCGGCGTACAACTGATCACGGCGCAGCCGCAACCCGGTGTCGATAGCGTCACCCCCGACCAGGCGAAATCCACCTGCTGGGGATGAGCGACGGTGGCTGAACGCAGCACGGTGACGGCGCCCGAGCGGACGACCCCGGTCGGGCGCCGTCGCTCGGCCTCAGCGCGCGAAATGCTCCGCGCCCACCCGACGCTCGGACCGCTCGTCGTCCTGGTCGTCTCGGTGGTCGTCTTCGGACTCATCAACACCCGGTTTTTCAGCCCGGCGAACCTCTCCATCATGCTGCAGGAGGTCGCCGTCATCGGGTTGTTGGCCCTCGGGCAGACCATCATCATCCTGACCGCCGGGATCGATCTCTCCGTGGGGGCGGCGATGATCCTCGCGCAAATGGTGATGGCTGGAACGGAGGTCAACAGCGGGGTACCCGCGGGCCTCGCGCTGATCATAGGAATGCTGGTGGCCCTCCTCACCGGTCTCGCCAACGGGTTCCTCGTGACCCGGCTGCACGTTCCCCCGTTCATCGCCACCCTCGGCACTCTCGGGGTCTTCACCGCCGCGGGCCTCAAATACGCCAACGGGCAGACGGTGAACCCGCCGCAATCCAGCGTCCTGCTGTGGTCGGGAAAACTCCTCGGCACCGGGACGTTCCGCATCACCACCGGCGTCTTGACGATGCTCGCGTTCTACTTGGTTTTCGCCTACGTGTTGGGCAGGACGGCGTGGGGTCGGCACGTCTACGCGGTCGGTGACGATATCGAGGCCGCCCGGCTCTCCGGTATCCACTCCGCGCGCGTCCTGCTCAGCGTGTACGTCATCGCCGGTCTCATCTACGGGGTGGCCGGCTGGGTGCAGATCGGGAGAGTCAGCAGCGCGAGCACCAACATCTCCCCGACCCTCAACCTGGACAGCATCACGGCCGTCGTCATCGGCGGGGTCAGCCTTTTCGGCGGCCGCGGCGCCGTTCTCGGAACTCTCCTCGGTGCCCTGATCGTGCAGGTCTTCCAGAACGGGTTGGCCCTCGCCGGGGTGCAGGAGTTGTACCAGCAGCTGGCCGAAGGCCTGCTCGTCATCGCGGCGGTCAGCGTGGACCGGTGGATCCGAAGGGAGACACGTCAATGACGCAGACGGCGACCCGCACCCCGATACTGGCCGCCACGGGACTGGTGAAGACGTTCGGCCACGTCGAGGCCCTTCGGGGTGCGGATTTCGAGTTGTTCCCCGGCGAGGTGCTCGCCGTCATCGGCGACAACGGGGCCGGGAAATCGACCCTCATCCAGTGCCTTTCCGGGGCGATCGCCCCGGACGAAGGGCATATCTTCTTCGACGGCGTCGAGGTGCGGTTCAAGGATCCGTTGCAGGCGCGGCACGCCGGCATCGAAACGCTGTACCAAAGCCTCGCGGTGAGCCCGGCGCTCGATATCGCGAGCAACATCTACCTCGGTCGCGAATTACGCCGTCGTGACGTCGTCGGGCGGGTCTTCCGAATGCTCGATATTCGCACCATGCGCCGCCTCGCCGAGCAATACGTCCGCAATCTCGGCATCGAGACCCTTCAGGACATCACCCAAAGGGTGGAGGTGCTTTCTGGGGGGCAGCGCCAAGCGGTCGCCATCGCGCGGGCGGCGGCTTTCGGAAGCAAAGTCATCATCCTCGACGAACCCACCGCGGCACTTGGGGTGCGC
This sequence comes from Acidothermus sp., assembly GCA_023512015.1. GTDB lineage: Bacteria > Actinomycetota > Actinomycetes > Acidothermales > Acidothermaceae > Acidothermus. The sequence continues at coordinate 3,117 of JAIMAI010000060.1, forward strand.
GAAGCCAGCCACGTCGAGGATTTGATTCGCACGCTGCGCGACCGGGGACTGGCCGTCGTCCTCATCAGTCACAACATGCCGAGCGTCTTCCGATTGGCAGACCGCATTCACATCCAACGGCTGGGACGCCGCATCGCGGTCGTCACCCCGCAATCCCATTCGATGTCCGAAGTGGTCGCCATCATGACCGGCGCCGCCGCCGCGTGAGATGTCGCCCGCCGCGAAGAATCCGCCGGTCGTAGCGGCGGACGTCGACCAGCTCGCCGCACGGGCCCGCGCTTTGGCGTCGGGACGCAGCCGCACGATCCTCGGTATCACCGGCCCTCCCGGCGCCGGGAAATCGACCCTTGCCGAACAACTGTGTACGCTCTTCGGTTCGAGCGCGGCGCTGGTGCCGATGGACGGGTTCCACCTCGCGGAACGCGAACTGCGCCGGCTGGGAATCGACCGCCGGAAAGGTGCTCCCCAGACTTTCGACGGCTACGGATATCGAGCCCTCCTCCACCGGCTCCGCGCGGCGACGGAGCCGGTCGTCTACGCGCCGGAATTCCGACGCGACCTGGAGGAGCCGATAGCCGGGGCGATCCCGGTGCCCCGCGACATCCCACTCGTCGTCACCGAAGGCAATTACTTACTGCTCGACGACGAGCCGTGGAGGGACATCCGACACCTGCTCGACGAGGTCTGGTACGTCGAATTGGACGACGCGATCCGCGTGAGCCGCCTCATCGAACGGCACATGCGATTCGGACGAGACCGACGAGCGGCGGAAGCGTGGGTGCGGTGCAACGACGAGGAGAACGCGGCTCTGGTGCGGGGTACCCGTGAGCGTGCCGACCTCGTCGTCGTGGCCCGATGATGACAGCAGCGGCCAAAGTCCGCTGCAACCGGCCTTTCTGTATGCCGACGCTTTCTTCAGTAGCCCCGACCGGATTCGAACCGGCGCTACCGCCTTGAGAGGGCGGCGTCCTAGGCCGCTAGACTACGGGGCCATTTCGTGCAGCATCCGGAATCCGACGCCGCTCCTCATGGATCGTTTCGATTGGCTGGGGTACCAGGACTCGAACCTAGACTAGCGGAGCCAGAATCCGCCGGGCTGCCAATTACCCCATACCCCATCGG
>JAIMAI010000061.1 GCA_023512015.1 Acidothermus sp.
ATCGGCGTCCAGAACCGGCCGACGCGGAGAAAGGGAGTCCGGGGGCGCTAGCATCGCTAAGGCCGACCGAACGAAAGCTAATCACAGAAACGCCGACTGAACGCGGGTGGGAAAAGCGAATTCGGGACGGCGAAATCCGCTGGCGCTTGTCAGGTTCGAGTCGACGAGTCGGCGGCAAAGCTTCGCATCACGACCCCCGAGCGAGGTTTCGGCAGGAACAGGGTGGATTTGCGCGGCATCACATCGCCCGATTCCGCGACGGCCCAGATATCGCCGAGGGGGGCCGGCTTCAGGAAAAGCGCGGTTCCTCCACTCTGTCGCGCCGACCGCAAAACCGTCACAGGGTCGTGCTCGGCCACCACGTCGTCCGTGCCGTCGGTGACGGACCAGAGCCGGTCCATCAGATAAACCGCGGCGATACTCGCATCGAGCCGCCACCACGCTTCGGTGTGGTCGTCGGGCCGAGCGCTGGCGACGTCGTCCGCATCGGGGTCGGTGAGCAAGGCGAAACGCTCCCCGTCACTGACGAGGAAGGAGTGCGCCGGCGCACTTGCCAGGACCTCGAGCGCACGAGAAACCTCCGTGTGCGGAAGGAATTCGACCGAGAACGCCTTTGCCGCCCGGCTGAGCGCCTCGTCGAAGGGGAGTGCGGGAATCACCCGATGAATGGCGTCGACGCGAGGAGCGGCGACACTGTCGTCGACGAGGAGCGCCAACCCGAAATCCCATGGGCCTTCCCCGATCCCGGCACCTCGGATTTCGTCCCGCAAATACCCGTACGTCGTATAACGATGGTGACCATCTGCGATCAACGCACGGCGCGTCGCCAAATCCGCGTCGATGGCAGCCAGGCTGTCGGCGTCGCGGATCGTCCAGACTTCGTGCACGACGCCGTCCGGGGTGTGCGCCGTCAGGGTCGGGGGTTCGCCCACCGCCTCTGCCATCGCTGCGGTGGCCGGGCCCCCGCCGTCGTAGAGCAAGAGCACGGGTTCGGGATTCCCGCGCATCGCGCGCATCAACGCCAACCGGTCGGCGACCGGTCCCGGGCGCACCCGCTCGTGAGGAAGGATCGCCCCTGCGTCCAAAGGAACGATGCGAACTGCCCCGAGTAATCCCCGCTGAAGCACCGTTTCTCCGAGGCGCTGCTGGTATACGTAGAGCGCCGGTTCGTCGTCGATCAGCAGTACGCCATCGTTCAGCCAGCTTTCGAAGAGGCGCGCTGCGGCGACGTAGGGGTCCGCAGCGCCATCGGCGACCGGGAGGATGAGACGGACGACGTTGTGCAGATGGGCGCGTTCCAGCTCGTCGCGCTGCCGGTCGTCGATGACGTCGTAAGGTGGAGCAAGGACCCGCCCCAACTCGCCGACCACCGCGGGGTTGTAGCGGATGCCACGGAAGGGGCGGAGCTCCAAGCGGTGGTCAGGTGCGGCCATGGCATCCTCCAGCGTTCGGCAGGCTCATGCTAGTGACCGCCGGGTCGATAGGGCGGCATCGGGGCACGGCGGGCGAGGAGGCGAGCTTGATGGACGACGAGTGCCGCGGTGAGAGGCCCGAGACCGAGGTCTACGACTGGTACACCAGAGGGCTCGCCCTGTTACAGGCGGGGAGCGCTGCCGCGGCCGAGCAGGTGTTGAACCGGGCCGCTCAGGCAGCTCCCGAATCACGCAGCATCCTCGAAGCCCTCGGCCGCGCGCAGTTCCAGGCGCGCCGGTATCACGCCGCCTGTGAGAGTTTCAAGCGCATCGTCGAGGCCAATCCGGTCGACGATTACGCGCAATTCGGCATGGGCCTTGCCGCCGCCCGTACCGGGGATCTCGAGACGGCCGTCGAGCACTTGGCCCTCGCGGCTGCGATGCGTCCCGATCTCGCGCACTACCACCGGGAGCTGCGCCGGGCCCGGGAAAGGTTGGCAGCAGCGCGCCGATGACGTCACGTTCTTGGCTGCTCGCCGCTGATCCCCCGATCGCGTCCCACGACGGCGTTCTCGTCGATCTCGACGGCGTCGTCTACATCGGAGAGCAGGCGATCGGCAACGCGGTCGCCGGACTGGCGAAGGTTCGGCAGGCTGGGCTGCGGGTCGTGTTCATCACCAACAACGCCTCGCGATCCCCCGAGCTCGTGGCGGAGCGGCTCCGCGGATTCGGGGTTCCCGCCGACCCGCGCGACGTCGTCACGTCGGCGCAGGCCGCGGCCCGATTGGTGCGCGACCGTTGCGGGCCGGGGTCGCGCGTCCTGGTGACCGGGAGCAGAGCCCTCAGGGACGAGATCGACGCCGCCGGTCTGTGCGCCGTCCAAGGAGCCGACGAGCAACCCGCGGCGGTCGTCCAAGGCTTCGATCCCGCGCTCGGCTACCCGGATCTCGCAGAAGCCGCACTTGCGGTTCGCTCCGGCGCGTTCTGGGTGGCGACGAACGAGGACAGCACGCTGCCGGACACCCGTGGAATGCTTCCCGGTAACGGCGCTCTGGTGGCGGCGGTGGCGACGGCCACCGGACGACGACCGCTCGTGGCCGGCAAGCCGTCGCGTTTCCTCTTCGAGGAGGCGCTCCGACGCGCCGGGCTCCGGAACCCGATCGTCGTCGGCGATCGTCCGGAGACGGATGTAGCGGGAGCCCGTGCGGCGGGACTCACCTCGCTGTTGGTGCTCTCCGGGGTGACCACCCCGGCCGAGCTGCTCGAGGCTCCCGAACAGCAACGACCGACGTACCTGGCGCAGGACCTGCTCGGGCTCTTCGACGAGCATCCGCCGGTCCGCCTGGAGGTCGGCGCCGCCCGCTGCCGCGACTGGTACGCCCACATCGATCACAATCGTTTGACGTTGCGGGGGGCCGGGGATCGGTTGGACGCGCTCCGCGCGCTGGCCGCCTGCGCCTGGCAAGCCTCGGACCGTGGCCTTGCCCTGCAATCCGATGAAGCCTTGGCGGTGGTCGGCGAATCCGTGCAGCGGGACGACGATGCGAAGGAGTCGGTCGAGTCCTCAGAGGAATCCGCGTAACTTCAGCAAATCCCCAAGCGAAGCGTGGATACGTAGCCGCCCAGTGAGCCAGGCTTGGGCGAACGGCAACTCGCCGTTCGCCAGTCGCAGCAGGTCATCGCTGCAGGCCTCCATGCGCACCGCGGCGGCCCGGCCCGCTTCAGTCGTGGTGATGCCGTCGAGCACTCCGTCGTGGAGTCGCCCACGGAAAGTCAGGCCGAGATCGGTCACGGTGATACTCACGTCCCGTTCGAAGCCCGCGGCCCGCCGATCCCGCGAGATGTGCGCCGCGATGCGCTCGACCGCCGCACGACATTCCTCAGCGCTTGCCACGCACGTCCCTTCCTTTACGCGACCTTTCCGGCCCTCGCGGTCGGAAGCGTTACGGATGGTCCGAGGCTTTGCCGACCCGCGTTGGTGCCCAGGAGGTTCGAGTTCGTAGCCGAGGGTAATGCCGGCAGCCGACCCGTCCCGGCGCGCCAGGGGTTTGACCGCGCGGCGTCCTGCCCATCCCCGCCCGCCGGGGTGCGACCCCCGGGTCCGCGCCGTCCCCAAGGTGATGCCGGACGTCGGTGCGGCCCGGTAGCGTGGACCAACGTGACCGACCCTGCAGTCCCCTTCGGTGGAGCCGATCCCTCCGGCGCGCCCGACCGGCCGACGGCCGCCGACCACCTGCCTCAGACCGGTGTCGCGTCGGTGGACGAAGCGTTGCGCGTGCTCGCCGACATCGATAGGGTGCCCATAACCGATCATCCGGGGCGTTACGAACGCTTCCACGCCGAGTTGCGCGGTGCCCTGGACGAGGTCGAGGACGAGCGGTGATCAGACGCCGACTCGACGCCGAGTTGGTGCGCCGCGGGTTGGCCCGCTCTCGGGGTGAGGCGGCCGAGCTGGTTTCCGGGGGAGGCGTCCTGGTCAACGGACGGGTAGCCGAGAAACCGGCGACCGCGGTCGGCCCGGACGATGCCCTCGCTCTGCGCCGTCCGCTGAGGCGTTACGTCTCACGCGGCGGTGAGAAGCTCGCGCCCGTGCTCGACCGCTTCCGGGGAAGCGGTCTCGTCGTGTCCGGACGGCGGTGTCTGGACGCCGGTGCGTCGACCGGCGGGTTCACCGAGGTGCTGCTGCAGGCCGGTGCCGCCGAGGTGATTGCGGTCGACGT
>JAIMAI010000062.1 GCA_023512015.1 Acidothermus sp.
ATGTCGGTCATCGGAGCGATCGCGTCCCTGCTGCGGGGCGAACGCTACATCCACGACGACGCCGTGGGGGGCGATCCGTCACCGGTCCGTCTCCAGCCAGCCGATCGGGGGGCGTGATGACGACCACCGTTCGCTCTCCCGCGGCGAACCCGCGCCCGGTCGCCTCCGGGCGTCGTCTGTCGCCGGAGGAATTGCGAGGGCTCGCCACCGAGCTCCGGGTCACGACGAGTCGGCTGCTCCGCCGGGTCCGCGCCGCCGCTTCCGGTGGCCTCACCCCATCGCAGCTCGCCTGCCTGACCACCCTCGACGAGATCGGGCCGCTGCGTCTCGGTGAGCTCGCGGCCCGCGAAGGAGTTTCCGCGCCGACGATGTCGCGAACCGTCGACGGACTAGTCGCCGCCGGCCTCGCGTTTCGTCGTCCGGACCCCGCAGATGCTCGCTCGGCCTTCGTCGAACTCACCAACGAGGGACGCCGCGCCATCCGCGCCGCCACCGACCGGCGCACCGCACTTCTCGCCACCCACCTTGCAGAGCTGTCCGTAGCGGAACTCCGCAGGATCCACGCCGTGCTGCCGGTGCTGCACCGTCTCGCCGACGCGCTGTCAGGCTCCCGCCGCGGTCACGATCGCATCGGTCAGGAAACCGAGGACGACGCCGACGACCACCGCCGAGCTGAACAGTAATTTCCGCCCTGATTTGCGTCCCGAGGCCAATAATTCGACGACCACATACAGAATCGAGCCGGCCGCGAGCGCCAAGAAGGCGATCGAAAGGGTGTCGTTGACTACCGATTGGCCCACCAGCGTGCCGACGAACGTCGGCCCACCTCCGATCAAGCCGAGGACGCCGAGCATCGCCCAACTCGGTCGTCGTTCTTCGGCGGCCATGGGCGCCACGATGCCGAAGCCCTCGGTGGCGTTGTGCGTGGCAAAACCGATCACCAACAGGGTGGCGAGACTCAGCTCGCCGTTCGCCGCGGACTGGCCGATCGCCAGTCCTTCGGCGAAATTGTGCAGCCCGATACCGAGCGCGATGAAGAAAGCGAGCCGCCGTCCCGGGGTGGCGAGCATCGGATGGAGCTCCGCGACCGCTGCGGCACCGGGGCCGAGGCTGGGCGCCCGTGACTTGGCCCGCCGGCTCATCCACACCTCGTAGCCGATGAGCCCGAGCATGCCGACGCAGAATCCCGCGGTCATGACCGCCCCGTTGCCCAGCGCCGAGGCGTAGCGGTGATCCTCGAGAGCGCCGTCGATCGGCTCCCACGCATGGGCAAGGACGTCCCAGAGGAGAAAGACGAGAATGCCGGTCGCGATGCCCCCGAGGGCGACCTTGGTTCCCGGAAGAGCCCGCCTGGTCCGGCCGATCGGCAGGCCGAGGAAAATCGTCACTCCGGCGATGGCGCCGAGCAACGCGATGCGTCCAGCGGTCACAGTTACCTCACGATCCGCTCGGTTTGGTTAGCCTAGCCTAAGTTACACGGCGAGCCGACACGCTTCGACATCCCCTAGCCCGCGAACGTCCTCGGGAGCCGCCCCAGCACCCCAGGCCGGGCACGAAACAGTGCCCCTGCCCCCGGTTCGGCCCCGTCCGGCAGGCCTTCTCGCGACGTCGTGATGTACAGGTCGCGAAGATCTGCTCCCCCGAAGGTGCAGGCGGTCACCCGGCTCACCGGGAGTCGAATCACGTGATCGAGGACGCCGTCCGGCCGGTATCGGTGCACGGCTCCCCCGCCGTACAACGCAACCCAGATCCCCCCTTCGGCGTCGACGGTCAACCCGTCCGGCACACCGTCGTCGTCCGGAATCTCGACCAGGACCCGTCGGCGGGTGAGCCCGGCGTCGGGGTCGTCGTCGAAGACCCAGACCCGGTGAGTCGGGGAGTCGTTGTAGTAGACCCGCGTGCCGTCTGGGCTCCAGTCAATGCCGTTAGACACCGTCACACCGGTGAGGACGACGTGGCAGGAACCGTCGGGATCGAGCCGGTACAGCGTTCCCCGGCCGACTGCTTGGTCGTAGGCCATCGAGCCGCAGTAGAACCGCCCGTGCGGGTCGCAGCCTCCGTCGTTCATCCGGACGGTCGGGTCCGTCCAGAGCTCCGGCAGCAGACGGAGGGGTACACCCGGGTCGAGCGGATCGCCGTCGCACAACACGAAACCGCGCTCGACGGCGATGACCATCCCGCCTCGGGCGCGGGGGCGTAAGGCAGCCGCGACCGATCCGACGTGACGCCGCCCGACGCGCTCACCGTCCATGCCGAGGACGTCTCCGGCGAGCATGTCGACCCACCGCAGCCCGTACGGCGACCAGACCGGCCCCTCGCCGTGGTAGGCGATGGGCTCGGTGATCTGCTCGACCTCCGACATCGACGCCCCTTCCTGAATCCGGCCGACCGTCGCCCGTCCAGTCAAACAGTCCCGCCTGCCCCGCGCCCACCGACGCCGCTCGTCGACTGGTCTTGACCTATTGGTCTAGGCCAATTAGCGTCTCCCTGTGTGGCCCGCCGCCGCACGCGGGATCCTCAACCTCCGAACACCTTCCGAGGAGATCGTTATGGCAGCCTCCCTCCCCCGTCGCTGGCGCGCCGGAGCCGCAGGACTCGCCGCCGCCGCCCTCGGCGTCGGCCTGCTCCCCTCCAGCGCGGCAGCGCACGGCGCCGCCTCCGACGCGTTCGTCAAAGCCGCCTATTACACCCAATGGTCGGTCTACGGCGGATTCACGGTGAGCAAAGTCGTGGCGAACGGCGACGCGAGCCACCTCAACCAAATCAATTACGCCTTCATCAACGTAGCGCCGAATTCCGCCGTCCCCGGTGCTCCCATCGAATGCGTGAGCGGAGACCCGTGGGCCGATTACCAGATGCCGTTCGGCGGCAGCACCGGACGTCCCAGCGTCGACGGCAGCGCCGACGATTGGTCCGGCCTTCAAGGGAATTTCAAACAACTCCTCGAACTGAAAAAGCAATTCCCCGGAATACGAATTCTTGCCTCACTGGGTGGGTATTCTTGGTCCGGCTATTTCTCCGATGCCGCCCTCACCGCCGCCGGCCGCGAGCACCTCGTCGCCTCGTGTGTGGACATGCTCATCAACGGAAACCTCCCGGGATTGCCCGCCGGTGCGGCCAAAGGGGTATTCGACGGCATCGACGTCGACTGGGAGTTCCCGGGGGCGGCGGGAGCCTCCACCATCAACGGCAACGGCAATCCCACGGCCCGACCGGAAGACACCAAGACCTTCACCTTGTTGCTCGCCGAATTCCGCCGACAACTCGACGACGCGGCCCGCGCCAACCACCACCGGCGCTATCTGCTCACCGCGGCATTGTCGGCAAACCCGAGCAAGATAGCACTGCTCCAGGTGCGCACCATTTCCCGTATCCTCGACCAACTCGATGTCATGGACTACGACTTCCACGGCCCGTGGGAAGCGCACGGACCGACCGATTTCCAGTCCGAGCTGTATCCCTCCGCCGCGGAAGCCGCGGCCGTCGGCGCTGCCAACCAATTCAGTGTCGACGGATCGATCGAGGCGTTTCTCGCCGCGGGAGCGGACCGCCGCAAGTTGCTGGTCGGCGTCCCGTTCTACGGCCACGGTTGGGTCGGTGTTCCGGACGGCGGCACCCACGGCCTGTACCAACCGGCGAGCGGCCCTGCCACCTTGAACGGCGGGTCCCCGACGTGGGCGCAACTCAGCACCCTCGGCTTCACCCCTTACCGGGACCCGACGAC
>JAIMAI010000063.1 GCA_023512015.1 Acidothermus sp.
ACCGGCGGCGTCCGCCGCAGATCCGCGATGTCCGAAGCGACGGAACGTGATTTCGACACGGTCGGACGGCGGTATCTGGCGCATTTCACCGAAGCCGACCGCCGATTCCTCGCGCAGATTCGACCGGGCGCGCCCGACGCGATATCCCGGTCGCCGTCCGCCGTCCTCGATCTGCTGGGCAGCGAGGAGCTGGGAACCGCACTGTTCCCCCGGCCCCCACGGCCGTCCGACGCCCTCACGATGGTCTCGCCGGCGTTCGCTTTCGCGGTCGCCGTGCACCGGGCGGCCGACGAGCAGTCCGCGTTGCTGTACGTCCCGGAATGGGTGGCGCCCCGTCAGCGGGTACCGGTCTTCGCCGGACCCGAACTCACGACCTTCCTTGCCGAACCGTGGCACCGTCTCTTCCTCACCGAGTTGCTGGCCTCCTACGCCCGAGTGGCCAGCGGCAGTTACCTGAGTCGGACGGCGCACGGCTGGCGGCGTCGTCGCTACAGCGAACTCGACCCGGTGCAATTGGCGTCGCTCCTCGACGTCGTCCCGCCCGTCCAGCAGGCTGGGATTTACCGCAGACTCGGCGACCTTGCGCTTTTCCTCACCGGCGTGTTCCCGGATCACACGGCGCTGCGGGCATTCCGTCCGCTCGACGTCGTCCGGCTGCTGCGACTCGTCGGAGAATCACCCGACAACGCCGACCGGGGAGCTGTGGACCTGCTGCAGTGGCTCGGCCCGCGGTGGTATCGGCAGGCGGTCGCCCACGTCCCGGTCGCCACTTCGGAGACGCGGGTGATCGAAACCATCGCCGATCAGTTCGTCAACGCCCGCCGGATTCTCACCGTCATTGCGGACCGCTACCTCTTCCCCAGCGGCAACAGCTGGTTCCCCTGGAATTGAGCTCACCCGTGTCGCCGAAACGACTTTCCCGAAAGGTGAGGCGGCCTCAGATGCGCCCGGAGTGCTTCTGCAAGGTGCGGAAGAGGTCCGCGTAAGCCTCAGCCACCTGCGCGGGAGTCGCTGCCTTCTCGATGAAAGCGCGGCCGGCCTGCCCCATCACCGCGCGCCGCTCCGGGTCGTCGAGCAGGCTGCGGATCGCGTCGATGAAAGCCGCCGGATCCTCGGGTGGGACGGCGATTCCCGCGCCGGATTCCGCAGCGATGCGCGCGATTTCGCTGCCTTCGTCGACGCTGGCGACCAGCGGACGGGCGGCCGCAAGGATCGAATACGTCTTCGACGGCACACTCGCCCGAGCCAATCCCCGCTTCAGCGGGACGACGTGCACATCCGCAGCGGCCAAAACCTCGCCGAGCCGTTCCGGTGGCTGAAACGGCACGAACCGAACGTTCTCCAACCCCTCGGCACGTTGCTGCCATTCGCCCAAGGTCGAGCCTCCACCGTTGATGACGAAGACGACGTCGTCACGGTCGCGGAGGGCGAAAGCCGCATCCAGCAGGAGGTCCAGGGATTGCGACATCCCGACGTTCCCGGCGTACATCACGACCGTCTTCCCCGACAGGCCGAATTCCGCGCGGTAAGAATTCTCCGGTTCGCCGGGCACGATTCCTGCGGCGTCCACGAAATTCGGGATGACATGCAGCCTGGCCGGATCCTTCATCTTCGCGGCGAGGTTCGCGCGCATGTCCTCGGAAAGCACCGTAACGGCGGCGCATCTCGCGTAAGACCAGCGTTCCAGCGCGGACGCAGCCCGGATCACCAGCGGATCGCGCAGGATGCCGAGTTCGACCGCGACGTCGGGGAAGACGTCCTGCACGTTGAGCACCAGCGGAGCACGCCGGGCCAGCGCAGCGAACCAGCCGGTGGCCGCCATCGGAAGTGGAGGGGTCATCGCAAAGACGACGTCGGCGTGCCGACCCACACCGGCGATCGCCGCGCAGAGCGCACAGAAGGCGGCGAAACCCGCGGCCCGCTTCGGGATGTTGCGCTTGTCCGCGGTGGGAAACGGGTAGACGCGGGTGACCGAACCCCACGGCCGCCACTGCCGATCCACGAACCGGCCCCGCCACTCCGGCGCGACGGCGTGTTCGGCATACCACGGCAGCGACGTCACGACGTCGATCTCGTGGCCGAGCGCCCCTAATTCCTCGACGATCCGGCTGGCGATGATTCCCGTGGGGGCGACATCGGGAGCGAAATGCGGGACTACCGCGACGATCCGTAGTGTTCGTCCCACCGCGCCGCCCTCCGATACACCGCAACCTGCGCCGCCACGATATCGACCGACGCCAGTTGCCGGGCGCGCTGCCTCCCGGCCTCGGCGAGCCGAAGCCGCTCGGCGTCGTCGTCGAGCAGCCGCGTGAGGGTCGTCGCCCACGCCGCCGGGTCGTTCGGGTCGAGGAGGATGCCGCCGTCACCGACCACTTCCGGAAGCGCCGCTGCCGCCGATGCGACCACCGGTCGCCCGGCCGCCATCGCCTCGGCCACCGGCAGGCCGAAACCCTCGAACCGCGACGGAAATGCCACGACCGCTGCTTCCGCAAGTATTGCGGCGAAATGCGGGCGGGGAAGGTAGCCCAAGAAATGAACACGGTCGCCGACGCCGCACTGCGCGGCGACGGCCCGCAGCCGCGGTTCGGTATCCGGCGCCGATCCCCACGCACCGGCCCCGCGTGCACCGGTGAACACCAGGTGGACGTCGTGGTAGCGCGCTACTTCGGCGAACGCCCGCACCAACATCTCGTGATTCTTGTGCGGATAGCAGGCCGCTGGGTACAGCACGAATCGCGGAATTCCGGCGAGGAGCCGACGGGCGGCCGCGCGGTCGGTGTCGGTGGGTTCCGGGAGGGGCTCCGCGGCCGGCGGAATCACAGAAATGCGGGCGGCGTCGACGCCGAAGGCCGTACTCAGATGGCGGCGGGTGAAATCGCTGACCGTGCAGAGCGCCGCCGCTTTGCGCACCGCCGGTCCTTGGCTGAGGCGCAAATAGGTGCGTTTCAACGCGGAGAAATATTCCGGGAAAACCAAGTACTGCAGGTCGTGAACCGTGAGCACCGCTGGAACCGGCGCACACGGCAGGAGTCCCCCCAGATGGTGGACGACGTGGAAACCTCCCGCGCGGATTCGCCACGCCAGCCAACTGCGTTCCAAGGCCATCCGGCGGAGCACCCGTCGGCCCTGCGGCAGCGGAGCGACCACACAGAAAGGCGCAAGTTCGGGGTGCGCGTCGGCGAATTCCCGGGTGGCGAAGACGGCGAAGAGGATATCCGCACGTCGCGCCAGGCCCTCGAGCAGTCCGACGGCGTACCCCTCCGACCCGCCGACCACTCCGGGGACGCACCACAGCAGGTTCGCCGCCACCCGTAGTCTTTTCGTCGTCCCGGTCATCGGTCGGCCACTTCCCGATACGCGGCGACCGTTTTTTGCGCCGCGGCCGTCCAGGTGTGGGCCGCGGCCCGGGCCCGTCCCGCTGCGGCGAGGTCGTCGTGACGCTCCCCGATCGCCGCTGCCAAGGCCGCGGCGAGTCCGTCCACGTCGCGGGGATCTGCCAGCAGCGCGGCGTCGCCGGCGAATTCGGCCATCGCGGAATCCGCGGAGGTCACCACCGGAACGCCGTGAGCCATCGCTTCCAGCACCGGCAACCCGAATCCCTCGCGCAGCGACGGATAGCAAAAAGCGCGCGCCCCCGCGTACGCGGCGTGCAGATCGTGCGGGGGGAGGAAACCCAGCAGACGCACCCCCGG
>JAIMAI010000064.1 GCA_023512015.1 Acidothermus sp.
TTCGAAATGCGCTGGCAGCGCGCCCTCGACGCCGCTCGGCCGAGTGTTCACGGAAAAGTCACCGGAATCGTCGGCCTCAGTATTACCGCTGCGGGCGTGCGTGCCGCCATCGGAGACCTGGTGGTAGTCGACGCCAAGACCCCGCTCTTCGCCGAAGTGGTCGCCCTGCACGACGACACCTTGGCTTGTATGCCGCTCGGCGACATCACCGGCGTGAGGGTCGGTGCGCTGGTCACCCCCACAGGCGGGCCGCTCACCATCCCAGGCGGACACCATTTGCTGGGGCGGGTCCTCAACGGCCTCGGTGAGCCGATCGACGGACGCGGGCCGATCCGCGGACCGCGAATCCCGTTGGACGGCGAACCTCCGCACCCGCTGCGCCGATCCCGTATCGATACCCAACTCTCGCTGGGGGTGCGGGTTCTCGACACGATGACACCGTGCGGGCGAGGGCAACGTCTCGGTATCTTCGCCGGCTCCGGGGTCGGGAAATCCTCACTCCTCTCGATGATTGCCCGCGGGACCGAGGCAGAGGTTTCCGTCATCGCGCTCGTAGGAGAACGTGGACGGGAAGTCGGCGAATTCCTCGAGAACGACCTCGGCGAGGAAGGCCTCGCCCGATCCGTCGTCGTCGTCGCGACGTCGGATGAACCGCCGCTGATCCGCCTGCGCGCGGCGTTCGTCGCCACCCGAATCGCCGAATGGTTCCGTGACCAGGGACATCACGTCGTGCTCATGATGGACAGCCTGACCAGATTCGCCATGGCACAACGTGAGATCGGGCTGTCCGTTGGGGAACCCGCCGCGACACGGGGATATCCGCCGTCCGTGTTCGCCCTGCTCCCGAAATTGCTGGAGCGCGCGGGAGCCGCCGAACGCGGGAGTATCACCGGTCTGTACACCGTCCTGGTCGAAGGCGATGACATGAACGAGCCGATCGCCGATACCGCGCGGTCCATCCTCGACGGACACGTCACATTGAGCCGACGGTTGGCAACCTCGGGGCATTACCCCGCCGTCGACGTACTCGAATCGGTCTCACGTGTCGTGCAGTCCATCACCACCCCCCAGCAGCGGGAGGACGCCACGTATCTGCGGCGCATCCTCGCCGCCTTGCGGGACGCCCGGGAACTCATCGAGATAGGTGCGTATGCACCGGGATCCAATCCCGACGTCGACACCGCCCTTCGCCTCAAGCGCAGCATCGACGATTTCCTGCGTCAGGATGTCCGCGCGGTCACACCTGCCGACCAGGCGTGGCGTTGGCTCCACGAGGTGGTGAGCGGATGAAACGCTACGTCTTTCCGCTGGCCCGCCTGCTTCGATTACGCGCGGTCCAGGAAGCCGCCGCCCGCGATGAATTGAGCCGAGCGGTTTTGCGAACCCGCGAAGCCGAGGCGCGGCAGGCCGAGGAGACCAACCACTACGACGCTCAGCTCGCCAGTTCAGCGGCTCTGCGCGGCAGCGTCTTCAACCTGCTGGCCTGGCATGAGGCCGCTACCCGCGCCGCCCGCGCCGTCGTCGACAGCGAAGAGGAGACGCAGCGTGCCCACGGGGAGGAGCAAACCGCCCGAGAGCGATGGGTGAGCGCCAAACAGCGGCGCGCAGGTCTCGAACACCTTGCCGAGCGGGCACGAGCCGAACATCAGCGGCAAATCGACGCGGAAGCGCAATCAGAGCTCGACGACCTCAACAGTCGACGCTCAGGGCGCACTCGCTCGCCGGGAGACCACCGATGACCGTCGTCAGCGACATCCAGACCCGCATTGCGGCCATTTCCCAGCTGCTCACGGCCATCACCCCGACCACCCCGGTCGATGGATCGGCGTCCTTCAGTTCGGCCCTCTCGGCGGCTCTCGGTGATGAGCCGCAATTTCAGCCCGTCGCGGCAGCGTCTGTCACCGGTGAGGACGTCGTAACGGACGCCCGTCGCTATCTGGGCGTGCCGTACTTGTATGGCGGCACGGATCCGCAGGTCGGCCTGGACTGTTCGGCGCTGGTGCAGCGGGTCTACGCGGATCTCGGCATCGACCTTCCCCGTACCAGTCAGGAACAAGCGACCGTGGGTGTTGCCGTTCCCGATCTGGCCCACGCACTCCCCGGTGACCTCGTGTGTTTCGGCGAACCGGCGACTCACATAGGGATCTACATCGGTGACGGTAAGATGATCGTCGCGCCGCACACCGGCGCTGTGGTGCAAATTCAAGACATCACCACCGTTCCGAGCACGATTCGCCGCATCCTCCCAGCCGGCAACGCATCCTTGTTCTCCGCATCAGTCGTATCCGGCACGGCGGCCCTCGACCGCCCCGCAGCTCTCGCCGCCGGCGGGCCCGCGGGCCCGTACGCCGCGGAGTTCGCCGACGCCGAGCAACGCTACGGCCTACCGCCCGGGCTGCTCGCAGCCGTCGCGAAAGTTGAGTCGAATTTCCGACCCGACGCGGTCAGTTCCGCCGGCGCGATAGGACTCATGCAGCTCATGCCCGACACCGCAGCCGCCCTCGGCGTCGATCCTCGCGACCCGATTCAAGCGATCGAAGGCGCTGCGCGCCTGCTGGCGGGCGAATTGCAGAAGTACGGTTCGCTCCCGCTCGCTCTGGCGGCCTACAACGCGGGTGGACCGGCCATCGACCGATACGGCGGAATCCCACCGTACCCAGAGACGCAGAACTACGTACGCAAGGTACTCACGACGATGAATGAGGGACTATGAAGACGACCCCGACGGGACCATCCTCCCCGATCGCGACTGCAGAACCTCGCGTCGCAGACGCCGACACCGCCTCCGCAGAAGCCTTCGGCGCATTGCTCCTTGCCTCGCTCTTTCTTCCGGCCGGCGAGGCATCGCAGGGCGACGAAGCCAATACGCTCCTCGATGCCGATGTGTCGGCTGAGACGGTTGCCGGGGCCCAAGGAGCGGCGAGATCGGTGTCTGCTCCTCGTTTACCGGGAGCTGCACTACCGCCGATCGATGTCGTCGGTCGAAGCTCGGGAACATCCACCTCGGACAGAACACCGATTTCCGCGCCTCCGGCCGCTCCGCTGAATCTCGCCGCGTCCACGAAGGACGATCCGTCGGCTCGCCAAACCACCGCCACCGCGCCCGATCCGCAGGCAGCCCACCCGGCGGCTCCTGCGGCTTCCTTCGAAGGCTTCACGGCGGTCGCAGCGGCTTCCCCTGTCGGTCCATCTCAAGCAGGTGGTGTACCGCGGGTCGCACATCAAGCCGCTACCGGAGATTCCGCGGGGCGCGATTCCGTTCCGGAATTCGCCCATTCCGCGGAGAGAAACCCCGCAAAGGGCCCAACCGTGACCCAGTCGACCGTCGTATCATCCGACGAGCAGGTCACGAACCAACTCGGCATCCCCCGCGAGCCGCCCGCGGTTCCATTCGGTGAAAAGGCGAGCCACCTCCAGCGTGTCGCCGACCCTTCTTTCTACGCTGTTCGACCGCAGCCCGCCGTCACCCGGAGCGATTCTCGAGGCGGTAGCGGATATCTCGACACCGCCGCCGTGCCGTCGAATACGCAACGCCAAGTGGGCGCC
>JAIMAI010000065.1 GCA_023512015.1 Acidothermus sp.
CGATCCCGCGTAGCTCAATTGGCAGAGCGTCCGGCTGTTAACCGGCAGGTTGTAGGTTCGAGTCCTACCGCGGGAGCAGCAAAACCGCAGGTCAGAGGCCAAGTGGAGGACTAGACCAATCCCCAAGATTCGCGGCCAGCACACAGTTAGCACACAGTTACCCCCCAGGCAGACGATCATCGAGTGGTGGGCGTGCCCGCTTGCGCCCGGGCGCACCCCGCGCTAGAATCACAGCCGTGTTATTCGGGCTCGACCTTGATCGACGTAGTCGCCGGTGGCTCAAGCACGCCGGTCGTCGAGCCTTCATCTCCCGCTTGATCTCGCCGTGGGGGCGGCGGTGGGTCGATCCCGAGACGTGGTTGGGCCGACTCGCTGCCCGACGGGCTCGCTGGGGGCGCCAGCGGGCCGCCGCTGCCGCCGGGCGTCCGCACCACGACGCCGACCTGCTTGAGGCCGGGCTGCGGGACGTGGCCGACGCCGTACTCGCCGAGCGGGCGACCGTCGACCACGCCACCGCTGAAGTCGAGCCTGAGCTCGTAGCCCCCGCCGCCACGACCCCTCGACTGCGGGACGCCCTCGCCGAGGTCGGGCCGCCACCAACAGTCGAGATCGTTTCTGTCGTTTCGCCGCCGCGCGCCCCTGCCCGTCTGCGCCTAGCCAGCGTCCGCTAGGCGCGACGATCTTCGGGCAATAGTCGCAGGCGTAATTCCCTTTTCCGCTGGCCGCTGAGCGGCTCGGGTCGTCGTGCCTCCAAATTCACGGAGGCATGAGTGGAAAATTCGGAAGTTCAACCGTTGCTGTACTCAATCGACGCCGTATGCGAAGCGTTGATGATCTCAAGGACGTCCTTCTACCGGCTCGTCCGCGCTGGGCGACTCTCACCACTGAAGATCGGCAGTAGGGCGTTCGTCACCGCCGAGGCGCTGTCGAATTTCGTCGCCACCCTCGAAGAATCCGGGGAGGTGACGACGCGATGAACGCCGCCCAGAAAGTGAAAGGCCACCCAGTGTTGGGTGGCCCAAATGATCGGCTGCTCGCGCCGTCGATCATACCACAAATCCGCCGAGTCATCGTCGTCGAGGCGCTGCTGGCCGAGGCGTGGGACGGTCGGATCGAGGTGATGGCTGTCGAACTGCCGACGTCGCTGCGGCTGCCAACCGCCGTGATCATCGATATCGGCGGCACGTCGGATGTATTCCAGTGGGAGTCGGTCGAATTCGTCGCCCGCGAACTGCTGCGCCACGCCGCAGCGTCGGTCCTCGGCTGCAGGCCGCAGGATGTCGACCCCGACGACCTGGACGTCGAACAATTGCGGACCGCATGGTCGCTGATCCAACGGTCGGTGATCCAGTTTGAGGGTGAGTGTCCGCGGGCAGTCGAAGCCGTCGCGTCCGCATTCGAAGCCGCGCTGGCTGATCTCGCCGACGAGCACGGGATCGGCGGGTGATCGGCGGTGGTCTCGGTGTGGGCCGCGATGCGCTACGGTGATCACGGCGACGACGAATTCTCGGGATTTCGTGACGACGAATTCCTGGAGCCGCCGCCGGACTACGACGAGCCGGTCGAGGAATTCCCGCGGAATTCGCGGCGGGCAGTAGTCGAGGATTCGCGGCGGGCCGAAGTCGAGGAATTCCCGCGGAATTCTGTCGTCGGCGGCAAGCGGAAGCAGAATTCCGACGGCGTCGACTCCACGCCGGATTCGGGCGAGGGTGATGTCGACGGCGCGGCTATACTCGACGATGTCGAATCGACGATTCGCCGGTTCGTCATCCTGCCCGACGAGCACGCCTATGTGGCGGTGACGCTTTGGGCGGCGCACACGTGGCGAATCGACCTGTGGGACACGACGCCACGTCTGGCGTTTTCGTCGCCGGAGCCGTCGAGCGGAAAATCGCGGGCGTTGGAGATTTTGACCTATCTCGTTCCCCGCGCTCTATTGACGCTCGACGCGAGCGCCGCCTATATCGTGCGGCGCATGGCCGACCCGGGCGGGCCGCCGACGCTTCTTGTCGACGAATACGACGCGATTTTCGGGACGCAGCGGGCCGCGGAGGCCCACGAAGACTTGCGGGCCGTTATCAACGCCGGGCATCGGCGGGGCGCGGTCGTCGGGCGTTGCGTCGTGCGGGGCAAAACCGTCGCGACGGAGGAGCTGCCAGCGTACGGCGCGGTGGCGCTCGCGGGGTTGCGCGGCCTACCCGACACGATCGCATCCCGGTCGGTGATCATACGGATGCGGCGGCGGGCACCCGATGAGCACGTCGAGCCGCTGCGTCAACGGCAAGCCAACGCCGTCTTTGGGCCGCTGGCGCGCCGACTCGCGGCATGGTCCCGCACTTGGAGAATCGTCGAGTGGCCAGAACTGCCGCCCAGCGTCGTCGACCGTGACGCCGACGTCTGGGAGCCGCTGGTCGCTGTCGCTGACCTCGCTGGCGGGCGGTGGCCGAGCCGCGCCCGGGCTGCGGCGGAGGTGTTCGTCGCCGCCCGGTCCACCGCGCAAGAACCGACACTCGGCGTCCAACTACTCGCCGACCTGCGGGCGATCTTCGACGGGCACGAGCAGATGTCGACCGAGCTTGTGCTGGAGACGCTGCACAACCTCCCCGAGTCGCCGTGGCGGGACCTGCGCGGTAAGCCGCTCGACGCCCGCCGGTTGGCGCGAATGCTCGCCGGGTACGACGTCCACCCGACGAAGATTCGCGTCGGGGCGGCGACGGCGCGCGGCTATCGGCGCGAAGACCTCCACGACGCGTGGAAACGCTACCTCCCGCAAGATCGTGTTCCGGTTGTTCCGGATACCGCTCCGGAAGCCAGCGGCCCGACACCCGCTCTGACCTGCGATGTTCCGGATGTTCCGGATGTTCCGGATGCTGCGGAACACGGGGGGAGAGGCGTGTCGGCGGACAACGCCAACCCCCAACCGACGCCGACGGTCTGCGCCCGCTGCGGCACCCGGCTTGATCCCACCCTCGCCGATCTTGGCTGGTCGGTGCACCCGACCTGCGGCGACCCGGAGTCGTTCGACGAGGCGGCGGAGCGGCGGGCATTGAGCGCCCTCGCTGACGTGATCAACATCGATGCCCCGCTCGTCGACGACGCCGACCTCGACGGCGTGCCACCGTCAGCGGTTGGCCCGTGCGTCCGCTGCGGGTCGCCAACCCGGCGGTACGGCCCCGGCGCCAACCCTCTCTGCCGATCCTGTCGAGGCGGTGATCGTCGATGACGGCGTATGACCCACCGGTCGGTCGCCGCTGGAAGATCACCGAGACGCTGGTGCTGCCCGCCAAACTGTCGATCGCGCTCTACGAGTCGCGGCCACGACATGGCGACGACTGGGACGAGATCATCTACTTGATCGACGAGCTGGAGTCAGCCAAGCCGCCGTTCCCGCGAACGTGGCCGGATCACGAACGCAGCGGCCCGCTTCCCGACCACTGGCAGGCGAAGGTCGACCACGCCCTACATCGGCCCGGCGACGACGACGGAGGTGGGCAATGATCGCCGCAGTGTTG
>JAIMAI010000066.1 GCA_023512015.1 Acidothermus sp.
GTCACCTATTACCAGTCGGAAAAAGCCGAATTCGGCACGGCCTACGGCGAACGGAGTTACGAGGATCGGATCAAAGCCGCCTACCCGTTCCACCCGGAGCTGTTCGACCTTCTGTACGAATTCTGGTCGACGGTGGAACGATTCCAACGCACCCGTGGCGTGTTGCGCCTCATGGCGTTGGTCGTGGCTACGCTGTGGCAAGTCGGTGATCGCTCTCCGCTCATCCTCCCCAGCTCCGTCCCCCTGGATGACCCGGCTGTTCGCTCCGAACTCCTCGGATACCTCGAGGACGCGTGGGATTCGATCATCAGCACCGACATCGATGGTGCCGATTCGATCGCCGCGCGGATCGACCGGGAGGCCCCGAATCTCGGAAAGTATTTCGCGGCCGAGAAAGTAGCACGCACGATCTTCCTTGGTTCGGCTCCTATGGTCCGGGCGCCCCACCGCGGTCTCACGCAGCAACGGATCCGCGTGGGGTGCGCCCTTCCCGGGGAAAGACCTGCCGTCTACAACGACGCCTTGGGCCGTTTGGCCCGTCAGGCCAATTATTTGTACGCCGAGGAGGACCGCTACTGGTTCGGGCTGAGTCCAAGCGTTGGTCGGCTCGCGCAGGACCGTGCCGCCCAATACCTGCAATCCCGGATGGACCACATCGACGGCCAGATTTGCGAACACCTCCGCGCCAAACGCAACCGTGGGGAGTTCACCGGGATTCACGTCACGGCCGATCCTGAAGACATCCCCGATGACGATCGGCTACGTCTCGTCGTCCTTCCCCCGTCCCACCCGCATACCGCTAAAGCCGAAAGCTCCGAGGCGATCGACGCAGCACACCGGATTCTCGAAATCCGATCCGGTGGGCCGCGGCGTTACCGCAACATGCTTGTCTTTCTCGCACCCGACCACGGGCGTCTCGATGACCTTAGGCAACGGTTCGCGGATCTGCTCGCCTGGCAGAGCATCAACGACGAGCGAGAAAAGCTCAACCTCACCGCCCAGGAGGTCCGTCAGGCCAGCGAGAGGCTGGACCAGGCGCGACGCGCGTGTGAGCAGCAACTCGCGCAGACCTACCGGTTCGTGCTCGTCCCCACCCAGGAGGCAACCGGGCCGATCCAGTTCACGACATTGACTCTCGATGGCGCGGACGCCTCCGGCGAGGCCGTGTGGAGACGGCTGGTCAATCGGGGTTACGCGTCCGCTTCGTACGCGCCGGCTCTGCTGCGACGCATCGTTCTCGAGGGCCCTCTGCAGCCGGAATGGGAGGCCGGCCACATCTCGTTCCGCACCCTGTGGGATGCGTTCGCCTCCTACATCTACCTGCCGAGATTGGCGAGTCGCGAGGTGCTTGTCGGCTGCGTGCAAAAAGGACCCGAGGGAACCGCGTGGGAGCAGGAAGGCTTTGCCCTCGCGGATGGCTACGACGAGGCCGCCGGGCGCTACCTCGGATTGGCCTGCGGCCCCCAATCGGCGGTCAAACCCATCACCCCCGACACGCTCCTCGTCAACCCGTCGCGTGCCACCGCTCAACGGGATGCCGACGCGGTGGCAGTCTCCGCCACTTTCACCCAGCCGTCAACGGCCGACGTGACAGCAGAAGTGGCCGCTAGCGGCCCGAATACCGGCGGGACGGCATCTCCGCCGGCGAAACCGCGGCGCTTCTACGGGTCGGTGACCCTGCATTCCGACCGGTTGGCGCGGGAATTCGGCGAGGTACAGCAAGAAGTTCTCAGTCATCTCGCGGACGCCGGCGCCGCCGTCGAGGTCACCCTCGAGATCTCGGCGACCACGGCCCACGGCTTCGACTCGAAGGTGGTGCAGATCGTGTCGGAGAACGCGACCGCGCTACGCTTCCGCACCCACGGATTCGAAGCCGAATGAGCTCCTCACCTGCCACAGCTTGGAGCACGGGAGTGAGCACGCTCTTTCGGCCCGCCTCGTTACCTGCCGTTCGGTGGAGCTAAGGGGACTCGAACCCCTGACCTCTTGTCTGCCAGACAAGCGCTCTACCAGCTGAGCTATAGCCCCAGGTGACGCGGGAGAGTCTAGCGGAGAGCCGCCGATCAACGCGCCGAGGCAACCCGCCTCTCGGCCACGTCGTCGGTGCTTCCGCCGTCCGCCGCAGTAGCCTCGGCTACCGACGCCGGCAGCGGCAGGGCGGGGCAGTCCTTCCACAGCCGCTCCAGCCCGTAGTACAGCCGCTCCTCCACGTGCTGCACGTGGACGACGATCTCCAGGTAGTCGAGCAGGACCCACCGGCCCTCCTGCTCGCCTTCGCGGCGCACCGGCTTGACGCCGTGGACCTTACGCAGCCGCTCCTCGATGGCGTCGACCACCGCATGCACCTGACGATCACTTTTCGCCGAGGCCAGCACGAAAGCATCGGTGATCGCAAGACGATCGCTGACGTCGAAGGCCACGATGTCCGACGCGAGCTTCTCCGCCGCCGCTTCCGCCGCACACACCGCCAATTCCACGGCCCACGGGGACGCCGTCATCGACTCATACCTTCGACGAATCTCCTTTCCCTCGGCCCGAAGCGGGCCCGCCCCTCCATGCTCTCACGTCACAGCCGACTGCGAGAAATCCGCGCGACCGCCGACCGGAAGAAATCTGCGTAACGGCCGCGGAAAATCCGCCCCGGGGGTTGCGGTGCACCGATCCACGCAGCCCCAGCCCCGACGCGCTGCCGCTACGGCTTGTAGTCCGCGCCGACCATCACCACGACGTCCGCCACCGACACCGGCGACGACACCTTCACATCGGACGTCGGCAGCCCGAGGGCACGCGCCACGGCATACCCCTTTGCGATCGCCGCCGACGACGTGTCGAAGATCAGGACGGCGGAGGGGGCAGTCGGGTTGGGCATCGTCGGGGCGTTCGGCCCCTGCACGTAGACGAAGCCGGCGCGCTCCAGCTTCGCGCGGGTGGTCTCGCCGAGCCCGGGGGTGCCGACCTGGTTCTCCACCAGCACCCGATTCCCGTTGATCTTCTGATTGGCCGGGACGGAGGAAGCGAATTCGTCGCGCACCAACTCCGCCGTCGCCGCGGTGTCCAGGGTGAACGCCTGATCCCCGCCGCCGGTGTCCAGCGGCTTGACCGGCAGCACCTGGTCGGACGTCTGATGCGCCGCGGAGTCCGCCGCCAGGCCCACCAGCACCGCGGCCAGCCGGTCCGCGGAAACCGTGGCCCGCGACCCCGCTCCGAGCGCGGCGAGCAGCCGCGCCAGCCGACCCGGGTCCTTCGGCAGCGCGCCGAGCAGCGCGTTGAACACCCCGTCGAAGCGGGCCAGCCGCTGCTGTTCGGTTTCGCCTTCGCCGAGGAACGACGCGTACGCCGCGGCCTGGGTGCCGTCCAGATGTCGGGTCCCGGCCGGCACGACGATCAGCGTGGTCCCGTCGGGAGCTGCGCGCGTGACATCGCGATCGACGTCGACGGTGAGCCCGCCGACGGCGTCCACCAG
>JAIMAI010000067.1 GCA_023512015.1 Acidothermus sp.
GGGCGCGTAGCTCAGTGGAAGAGCGCCCGGCTTACAACCGGGAGGTCACAGGTTCGAACCCTGTCGTGCCCACCACAAAACCGCAGGTCAGAGGCCCGTCGAGGACTAGACCAATCCCCAAGATTCGCGGCCAGTCCGCAATAAGTCCGCAATAGACCCCCACGTAGACGATCACCGAGTGGGATTGAGCATTGAGCGTCAACCCTTGCACGCACGGCGCCGAGCGTGTAAACTACAGCCGTGTTATTTGGTCGGCTCGACCTTGATCGGCGCGGTCGCCGGTGGCTCAAGCACGCCGGTCGGTCGATCTTCGTCGCCCGCTTGATCTCGCCGTGGGGCCGAGACTGGGTCGACGCCGAGACGCCGCTCGGCGCGTACGCCGCCCGACGGGCCGCTTGGGGACGCCAGCGGGCAGCAGCCGCCGCCGGGCGTCCGCACCACGACGCCGACCTGCTTGGGGGTGGGCTGGACGCGGTCGCTGCCGTACTCACCGAGCGGCCCAGCCTCGCCGTCGACGACGCCGTCGAGCTCGCAGTCGGCGACGCCGCCACGGTCACGTTGCGGGGCGCCCTCGACGAGGTCGAGCCGCCCCACCCCGAGCCGCTTTCTGTTCAGCCTTCCGCTCCACGCGCCCCTGCTCTCCCGCGCCTGGCCAGCGTCCGCTAGGCGCGACGATCTTCGGGCAATAGTCGCAGGCGTAATTCCCTTTTCCGCTGGCCGCTGGGCGGCCCGGGTCGTCGTGCCTCCGCAGAAATTCCGGAGGCAAAAGTGGAAAATTCGGAAGTCCGACCGCTACTGGTCACGGTCGATGGTGCGTGCGAAATGCTGTGCGTTTCGCGGCAAACACTCTACGCGCTTATTCGCAAAGGCCGCTTGCTGCCGTTGAAAATCGGCGCGCGAACCCTGTTCCGGTATGACGAGCTGCAGCGTTTCGTCGACGAGCTCGCTGTCGCCGCTGAAGCAAAGCGAGGTGCGAAATGAGCACCGCGCGAATGCAAGAAGGCCGCCCACTGGAGGTGGTGGGCGGCCCAGAAGGTCGGCTGCTTGCACAGCCGACTATACCGACAATCCGCCGTGTTTTCAAGGCCACCATCACCGCCGAGATCATCGACGTTTGGTCGGAGCAGGTCGCCTATTTGGAGCGGATCGACCCGCCGGTCGGGTTGAAACTTCCCTGCGACCTCATCATCGATCTAGGCGATATCCAGCATGCCAACTGGTGGCTTCCGCCGACGTTCGGTGGCTCCGGTAATGGGCCGTACTGGTTCACCCGCGAGCTGCTGCTGACCGCGGCGAGGCAAGTCGACCCCGACGTGAAGCCAACCGAGCTCGGCCCCGACGGGGTGCGCGCCGCGTGGCAACTGCTCGGGCGGACACGGCTGCAGGTCGAGGGAGAGGACGTCGACCTCGTCACTGTGATCGCCGACGCCCTCGACGAAGCGTTCGCAACCCTCGTCGACGAGTGCGGACTGGTAGGTGATCGCGATGAGTGATTTCTTCGCGAAATTCGCCTACGGCGCGCACGCCGACGACGAGCCGCACTTCTGGCCGGAAGAGCCGCCGCCGGATTACGACGATGGGCCGCCGGAGGTCGAGGAATTCCCGCCGGACGTGCCGCCGACGGAAGTCGACGGCAAGCCGCGCGGGAATTCTCGACGGGATTCGGGCAACTCCAAGCCGTCGAGTTCGGACGGTGAAGTTGACGACCCGCTGGCGCGGCTGCGGAATTTCGGCTGGCTCGATCAGCAGGAATTCCCGCCGCTCCGGTGGGTGGTGCCCGGGCTGATCCCCGAAGGGCTGACGATCTTAGCTGGGCGGCCGAAAGCCGGGAAGTCGTGGCTGGCGTTGCAGGTCGCGTTGGCGGCGGCTGCCGGTGGGCGGGCGCTCGGTGCCGTCGACGTCGGCCCAGCTCGGCGGGTGCTGCTGCTGGCGCTAGAGGACGGCGACCGACGCCTGCAGCAGCGGGCACGTCACCTCATGGAGGGCGGCCCGCTGCCGCCGCGGCTCGACTACCTGACCGACGTCCCGCCGCCGACGGCGGTCGACGTGATCCGGCGGTGGCTGGCGTCCACCGACGACGACGTGCCGCCGCTGGTTGTTTTGGATACGCTGGGCCGCGTCCTGCCGCCCGCCGGGTTCGGTCAAGGCACCTACGAGCGCGACTACCAGGCGGCGGCGGCGCTGAAGCGGGTCGTCGACGAGCGGCCCGGCACCGCGATGATCGTCGTGCACCACACCCGCAAGATCGGCGGTGAAGATTTCGTCGACCACGTGTCGGGGACGGCTGGGTTGACCGGCGCCGCCGACGCGATCACCGTCCTCAGCCGGCCCCGCGGCGAGGACCGCGGGCTGCTGCGAATCACGGGCCGCGACGTCGAAGAGCGCGAGCTTGCGGTCGTCTGCGGGCAGGGACGGTGGCGGCTGCTCGGCGGCGACCTCGACGAAGCCGAGAAGGCGGCGCAGCAGCTAGTAGCCGAGCAGCGGCTCGGCGACCGCTCGACGGAGATTCTGCGGATCGCCGCCGACCAACCGCAGGGTGTGCGGCCCGCCGACATCGCCACCGTCCTCGGCATCGACACCGACACCGCTGGACGCTACCTGCGGCGGATGGCGGAGCGAGGCGACCTGCACCGAACCGGACGCGGCACATACGCGAGTGTCCGAAGTGTCCGAATGTCCGAAACGTCTGGCACTGACACGGCTAAGGAGGGTGTCCGAAGTGTCCGGTTGTCCGATTCCGGCGCCGACACGCGCCGTTCGGACACTTCGGACAGTCCGGACAGACAATACGGTTCGGACACTTCGGACACAGTTATAGGGGACACCCAACCTCAACCGGTCGACCGCTGCACCCGCTGCGGCGGGAAGCTTGATCCCGTCCTCGCCGGGATGGGCGAGCGGGTGCACCCGACCTGCGCCGACCCGGAGTCGTTCGACGAGGCGGCGGAGCGGCGGGCGCTATCCGCCCTCGCCGACGTGATCGACATTGATGATCCGTTCGCTGAGGGTGGGCTCGACGATGTGCCGCCGCACCAGGTCGGACCGTGCGTCCGCTGCGGGTCGCCAACCCGGCGGTACGGCCCCGGCGCCAACCCCCTCTGCCGATCATGCCGAGGCGGTGATCACCGATGACCGCGTACGGCGAACCTCAGCGCCGATGGAAGATCACCGAGACGATGGTCTTGCCCGCCAAACTGTCGGTCGCGATCTACGCGTCGAAGCCGCGACAGGGCGACGACTGGGACGAGATCGCCTACTTGATCGACGAGCTGGATCCTGCCCCGCCGCCGTTCCCGAAGGTGTGGCCCGATCATGAGCGCTGCGGCCCGCTTCCCGACCAGTGGCAGGCGAAGGTCGACCACGCCCTACATCGGCCCGGCGACGACGACGGAGGTGGGCAATGATCGCCGCAGTGTTG
>JAIMAI010000068.1 GCA_023512015.1 Acidothermus sp.
AGGATTTTTTCGAGGACGCCGCTGTCGTAGGCCTCGAGTTCCATCACCGCCTTGTCGGTCTCGATCTCGGCGAGGATGTCGCCCTTCTCGACGCGGTCACCGACCTGCTTGGTCCATTGAGTGATCGTGCCCTCCTGCATGGTGTCGGAGAGCCGAGGCATGAAGACTTCGGGCACAGCTGACTCCTAGCCGCGGAAGCGAGTGGCGTCGAGGGTTTCGTGGATGACTTTCACCAACGCCGTAGCGTCGGGGAGAGCGGCGAGCTCCAACGGCTTGGCATACGGCAGCGGGACCTCGGCTGCGGCGACCCGGCGCACCGGGGCATCGAGGTAATCGAAAGCACCCTCCTGGATGGTTGCCGCGATTTCCGCACCCACCCCGTAGGAGAGCCAGTCCTCCTCGATGACCACGGCTTTACCGGTTTTGCGTACCGACTCCACCACCGTCGTCCGGTCCAGCGGGCGCAGCGAACGCAGGTCCACCACCTCCGCGCGAATTCCTTCGTCCTCTTCGAGCCGCCGGGCGACGTCGAGTGCGACGGCGGCCATCCGCGAATAGGAGACGATGGTGATGTCCTCCCCTTCCTTCATCACGTTCGCGGTACCGATTTCCGTGACGTAGTCACCTTCGGGAACCTCGCCTTTGGTGTTGTACAACGCGAGGTTCTCGATGAACATCACGGGGTCGTCGTCGCGGATGGAGGCCGCAAGCAGTCCTTTCGCATCGGCGGGGGTCGCCGGAGTGACGACTTTGAGACCCGGAACGTGGGCGTACCAGACCTCGAGGTTCTGCGAGTGCGTCGCGGCGAGTTGCTGCCCGCCCCCGCCGGGAGTGCGAATCACCATTGGGACGGCGCACTGCCCGCCGAACATCGCGTGAATCTTGGCGGCGTGGTTGACGATTTGGTCCATCGCGAGGATGGAGAAATTGATGGTCATGATTTCGACGACCGGCCGCAATCCGAGCATCGCCGCGCCGATGGCCGCTCCGACGAAACCTTCTTCGCTGATGGGCGTGTCCCGTACCCGCTCGGGTCCGAATTCAGCCAAGAGACCGGCGGTTATCTTGTACGAACCCTCGAAGACGCCGATCTCCTCGCCCATGAGGAAGACGTTCGGGTCGCGGAGCAATTCCGCGCGCAACGTGTCGTGCAACGCTTGCCGGTAGGTGATGACGGCCACAGCCTCCGCCTTTCACTCGACAGGGAGCAAGGGATCGCCGGGGAGTGCCCGGGGCATGTTCGGGACCGGTTGCGCATAGGCGTGCGCGAAAAGCTCGGCAGGGCTCGGGTGCGGAGAATTGTCCGCGAACTCCACGGCTGCGTCCACCTCGGCGTCCACCTCGGCGTCCAAACGTGCGGCGTCCTCTTCGGTGAGCACACCGAGCTCGATGAGCCGCTTGCGGAATGCGGCGACCGGGTCCAACGCGAGGAGACGCTGGGCCTCTTCTTTGCTGCGGTAACGAGCCGGGTCGACGACCGAATGTCCGCGCAACCGGTAGCTCACCGTTTCCACGATGGACGGCGCACGGTCCTCGCGGGCTTTGCGCAGCGCGTCGCGCAGTGCTTCGCGGCAGGCGATTGCGTCGTTTCCGTCGACCCGCACCCCGGGAATGCGGTAGGCGCAGCCGCGCTTGTACAAGTCCGGCTCCGCTGAGGCTTTCTCGACCGGGGTTCCCATTCCGAGCTGGTTGTTGATGATGACGTAGACGATCGGCAGGTGCCAGATTCCGGCCAGGTTGAGGGATTCGTGCCACGCCCCGATGTTCGTGGTGGCGTCGCCGACGAGACAGACCACCGCCGGGGAGTCGGGTCCGGGCGCCTCCCGATAGGTGATGGCCAAGGCAGCGCCCGTCGCCGGCGGGATCTGACCTCCGACGATCCCGTAGCCGCCCAGCAGCCGGACCTCGGTGTCGAACAGGTGCATCGAGCCGCCCCAGCCTTTCGACGTCCCGGTCGTGCGGCCGAAGAGTTCGGCCATGACCCGGCCGGGGTCGATGCCGCGGGCGATGGCGTAGCCGTGTTCCCGATACGTGGTGAAGAGATAGTCCTGCGGGGCCATGGCATCCATCAGCCCGACGATCGTGGCTTCCTCGCCGAGGTTGAGGTGGCAGTATCCGCCGATCTTCGCCCGTTGGTACATCTCTGCCGCGCGTTCCTCGAAACGGCGGATGAGCTGCATCATCCGGTAGTAGCCGCGCAGACGATCGGCCGGCTCGCCGCGCAGTCGATCAGCAGCGGTCGTCGCCAGTTGGTCGGTGCTCCCGGCGCCGGTGGTCGCCGACGCTCCCGCGGCTTGGTCGGCCGCCCCGCGGGCGGTGGAGCGTGACTTCCTCGAAGCGGCAGGCACAGGGGTCTCCTTCGCTGGGTCGTATGGGTCTCGGCGGGTGGCTCAAAGGCCAGGGGGTTGGGGCTGGTGCACGAAGTGAGTGCCGTCCGCCGCGCAGGTCGGACACGACTGAGGAGGGTGCTCGCCTCGGGCTTGCGTCCCGCAGACGTCGCAAACCCACTCCATCGCGATCAATGCGACGAGATCGGCACGGCTCACGATTCCGATCAGCTTGCCGCCGGAGACGACGGGCACCCGCCGGATGCGCCGATCCAGGAGCAGGTGTCGGACGTCGTCCACATCGGTCTCCTCGGTCACCGAGATCACGCCCTTGGACATGATGTCGGCGGCCACCTTCCCCGAACGCGAGATCAAATCGTGTTCACTGACGATTCCGACCACTGCCCCCGAGCCATCGAGAACCGGAACCGCCGAAATGCGGTGGGCAACCAGGGTCCGCGCAACATCCCCGATGGGAGTAGAGACGTCTACCGTGACCACCGGCGACGTCATGATCTCTTTGACCTTCATGGGCTTCGTCCCGTGCAGGTTGGTGTCGGGCCGGCGAGTCCATCCCTTTGGGTCGGGGATGAAAGCCCGGTTGCCGACGACTCGTGGTCTTGGCAGCCCTCAGCCTACCCAGCCCGCCGTCGTCGGCGGGCATGAGGGAGCGATCTCATCCGATCTCGGCGCATGATGACTGCCATGACCGACGCGAGCACTGCAAAACCCCGCATCGACCTCAACGCCGACGTCGGTGAGTCGTTCGGAGCTTACACACTCGGCTCGGACGACGAGCTCCTCGGGATCGTGACCAGCGCGAGCATCGCCTGCGGTTTCCACGCCGGTGATCCGTCGGTGATGCATCGGACGGTCGAGA
>JAIMAI010000007.1 GCA_023512015.1 Acidothermus sp.
TTGTAACTGACCACGTTCCCGCCCACGTACACCTTCGAGTTGTCGTACGCCGGCGCACACGCCGGAAGCGACGACGACGGCGACGGCGAAGGCGACCGCGACGGAGACGGGGAGGAACTCGCCGACGGCGAGGACGAGGTCGAGGAGGAGGGGGTGGGGCTCGGGCACGAGGTCGTCGTGGCCGCCAGCCCGTTTACCACCTGGTTGAAGAGGGTCGCTGCGGGATCCAGGTCGTACAGCGAGAACATCATCACGCCACCGAGACCCTTGCAGTGCACGTAATCGGTACGCGCCCTGATGGACTGCGCCGACTCCCCGGTGTAGAAATTGGTGCCGTCGTAGAACCACGCCGATTGGGTCACCGGATCCCAGAAAGTGTAAGAAGGATTGTCCACCACACCGAGTAGTTCCTTGTACATCGCAATACCCGGGACGTTCCCCGAGTATTGGTGGCCGGCAGAGGGGCCCGTAGCCGGCTGGTACAACCCGTGATTGGCTCCGGCGGGCACACCGGTCCAGCCCCGGTAGTAGAACGGCACACCGATGTTGATTTTCGCCGCGGGGAAACCACCGGGAATCCCGTACGCGGCGTCACCTTGGGTGTAGGCCCGGATCGCATTGTCGATTGCGTAATGTTCGTTCCCCGGGGGCACCGGGGTGCTGGGGTCGTTCGGCGAATCGAAGAGCGGATCCTGGAAATTCGTCGGCCCGGTGCTCTCCCAGCCGCCGTGCATGTCGTAGGTCATGATGTCGGCGAAGTCGAGATACTGACCGATCTTGTCGGTCTGGATGAGCCGAATCTTGTCCTGCCCACTCGGCAACGCGGCGGTGAGGTACATCTTCCGCCCCACCGAGGCCCCGTAGGCATCGAGCTCACTGCGGAACTCGGCCAGCAGCGCGGTGAAATTCGCGGTGTCGGCGGGACTGTAGTGATTACCCACGTGTCCATCCGGAGAGGCCGGATACTCCCAGTCGATGTCGATGCCGTCGAAGAGCCCCGCGATGACGCCTTGCCCACCGAATCCGGACGAGTCGACCGGGAGGTTGCCCTTGATGAACATGTCGATGCAGGAGCTGACGAACGTCTTGCGACTGGCGTCGGTGGCGGCGACGTCCGAGAAGTACTTCGAATACGTCCAGCCACCGATGGACAGCAGAATCTTCAGGTTCGGGTATTTCGCTTTGAGTTCTTGGAGCTGGTGGAAATTACCCGCGATCGGCTGCCCCCAGACATCCGCCTGTCCGTTGACGCTGATGTCGGCGCCGAACATCTTGTCCATGTCGGCGAATTGGTCGCCCGCTCCGTCCCCCGCGTTCGGATTGCTCTCGTTCTGGTCGGCGGCCTTGGTGGCCTCGAAGCATTTCAGCGTCGTCGGGTCGATGTTCTCGAAATCGTAGATGAGGAAATCGAGCTTCCCGGCGATGCCCGACGTGTCGAGATTCTTCGGGTAGTACGCGTTCAGGTAGATCGACCACTGGTCGTAGTAGGCGACCTTGATTCCCCCGCTGGCTGCTTGTGCCGTCGTGGTCAGCCCTGGGACGACGCCCAAGCTGATCACCGGCAGCGTCGCTCCGGCTGCGGCCAACGCCGCAACCCGCCTGCTGATCTGCACGGATTCCTCCGAAGGTGTAGGGGACGATCATTGGCCTAGACCAATCATGGAATTGGACTAGTCCAATTTCTTGCCACACTTATCCCTTCCGGACACCCTGCGGGTCAACCACAGAATGGTCACGGCAAAGTCACGTTTGTATAACAGTCCCCGACCGTTACGCTGCGAGAATGGCCACGGTGACCGAGGTCGAGCGCGACGCCGAGCTGCGGCGGTTGGCTGCGCGGCTGCTCGACCGTGCCTGGCAGGGTGCCGCCGGCTACTGCGTGCCGAATCGACGCAGCTACCCGCACCTGTGGCTGTGGGATTCCTGCTTCCACGTCATAGCCTGGGCCGCGCTCGGGGATCGGCGCGCGGTGGAAGAACTGCAAACGGTCTTCGCCGGCCAATTCGCCGGTGGCTTCTTACCGCACATCCGCTACCGCGACGGCTCGATCCGCCACCGCCACCGCGGCCCACTCGCCGGCTCTTCCTCCTTCACCCAGCCACCGGTCTACGTTCGCGCCCTGCTCGCCGTCCGCGACGCGGGGATGGAGATTCCCGCGGAGCTGCTCGACCGCGCGGCCTCGGCGCTCGACGCTCTCTGGCGAGACCGGCTGCGCGACGGGCTGCTGGTCGTCGTCCACCCGTGGGAGGCCGGGACGGACGATTCGCCGCGCTGGGACTCGTGGGTGGGCAGCCACCGGTGGCGGCGACGGCGGTGGACGGCGTTCGACCGCGAGATCGCCTCACGGGCGGTGTACGGCGCCGACGGGCAAGCGATCGACAGCACCGCTTTCGTGGTCGCACCGGCTTCGTTCAACGCCATCGCGGCCGACGCTGCACGCTGCCTCGGCGACCTCCTCGACGACGACACCTGGCGCCGACGCGCCGGAGATCTCGCCGACACCCTTGACGCCCGCGCATGGGACGCCGACCAGGGGCTGTGGTGGGACGTCCCGGTCGTCGGAGGCGGGGAGTCCTGCCGCACCCCGACCGTGGACGGCGTGCTGCCCGCGCTCTGCACTGCGAACCGTGAACACGCCTCAACGGCGCTCGATCAGTTGATCGACCCGGCCCGATTCCACGCGCCGTTCGGGCCGCGTTTCCTACCGAAGGATCACCCGTGGTATCGACCCCGGCGGTACTGGCGGGGACCGGCGTGGCCGCCGATCAATTTCTACCTGTGGCTGGCCGCGCTTCGGCAGGGACGCCGTGAGCTCGCGCGCGACCTCGCCGAGCGGACCAAGGCTGCGGTGCTGCGGGCCCGGTTTTCCGAGTACTGGGACCCCGAGACCGGACGGGGCCTAGGCGCCCGGCCGCAGACCTGGTCGGCGGTGGCGGTCGCGCTGGGAGCGGCGTTCACCGCTGAGTCTCCAGGAGGGTAGGGCTCAGGCCCACCTCCTGGAGCTGAACCGACGTGCAGGTCTGGTTCTCCCCCAGGCGCAGGCTGGCGCGCAGCGCACCGGGGGCGAGCTGCACGACCTCGGTCCAGCCAGCGGGATCCTTCAGGAAACAGCCGGTGCCCATCTCCACTTGCCAGTACGGCGACCAGCGGACCCGTACCAGGGTGAGCCCGACCCCGTCGCTGTGGAGCGTGAAACTCGTCGGCGACAGCGCGACCATGCGGGCGACACCCTCGGCCAGCGGCTTGGTTCCCTCGACCTCCCAGATGCGCCAGTGCGCGTCGGCGTAAACCTGTCGCAGCCACGACGGGGGATGACGCAGCACGGCTCCTTCCGCCTCACCGCCCTCGTCCAGCGGCGCGTCCGAGAGCGCGACGTAGCGGACGGCGTTCTCACGGAGCCAGGTGAGGTACGCACCGGCGGTGAGCGGCCGATACAGCTCGGCGTTGAGCTTCAGGTCGATCTGTCGTTCCCACCCGCGGGCCAGCGGCACCTTCTCCGCGACGTAGGTGGCCTCCCAATGGTTGAGGGTGAAGGGAATTTCGACCCGACTCGGGGGCTGTTGGTGTTCTTCGAGGAAACGCAGCATGCCGGCGTAATAGGCCGGTTTGCTCGACGGGTCACCGGCCGCGTCGTGGATCGCACCGATCACCGGTTGGAGTTGGAAGGCCAGCAACGGCGCCGCCACCATGGCAAGGAGTTTCGGCTTCCCGGCTCGCCACAGCACGTAGGCGGCAAGCGGACCCACCACGATGCTGGAGAACCGAGCCATGTTGCCGCCGATCGGCGTCGGCACGAGGAAGAGCGGGACGCACGCCACGCCGTACCAGGCGAGGCCGCGGCGCAGGACGGGGAACGTGCGTGGGGTGAGCAGCAGGCCGACGCCTGCGATGACGAGCTGGCCGACGAAGCTGGTCCACGGGAAGGGGAACCACCCGCCGTCGCCCACCAGCACCGCCATGCCCACTCCGACCGCGGCTCCTCCGAGAGGGAGCACGCGGCGCCAACCAACGGTCGGCCACCACGCGAGCGCCACGAGCAGCAGGAAGAAAGCGCCGAGCGGGCTGAACAACGAGGCGACCAGTGCCGCCAACAAGGCAAGGAGGCGGCGGTCCTCGCGGACGGCGAGTACCGCCCCGAGCGCCGCGGCGACCGAGCAGGCGAACGGCGCCCGCCCTATGATCAAATCTCCGACGATGAGGACGGCGAACCAGAGCCGACTCGTGATGGCCGGCGCGCCGTCGCGTCCGACCAGCCGACCCCAGGCGAGGGTGGAGGCGACGCAGGCCGCAGCCGTCGCAGGCACCGTACCGAGAACTGCGCCGACGGCGGGGAAGAGCACGCTGTAACCGAGGTCGGAATGCCCGCCGTACCAGTTCAAATCCCAGACCAGGAAGCCGTGGGTCTTGAACACCCACACCCGATAGTCCTGCGCGGCGAAATCCCCGCCACGAAAACCCACCGCCGCCACGACCGCCGAGGTGACCGCGGTGACCACCCACGCGTGATCGGACAGCCATCGCACGGCCCGCACCAACCGACCCGCAGGTCGATGCGGCGAATCCGCGCGTATGGGCGCTGAGAGCACCGCCGAGGAAAGACTCATTCGCGCCGCCCCTCGCCGTCCACGTCCCCTCTCCTACCCCCGATGCCGTCGGCTTTCCCGGACGAGCGCCCGCCAGCCGGCCGGACCTCCGGCGAGGGGGACGCGGACCATCCGATCCAGCGCAGCACGTCGATTGCCACCACCGGGCCGGGTGGAGGCGAGGTGGCGTACTGGGGATAGCGCACGATGAGGCGATCCCTGGCTGCGGCGGCTTCGTCGTCGCCCGGGTCGAGCACCCTGGCCCGGCCGTCGGCTCTTACCCACCACAGCGTCGGCCAATCGTCGCTGTAGACATCGGCCAGCACCGCAACGTGGGGGTTCTCGCTGATGTTGCGAATCCGCTTGAGCGGCCGCCCCGATTTGGGTTTGGTGTCGACCGCCGTGTAAATCGTGTCGTCGACGAGGGCGAACACGATCGGCACGATGTGCGGGACTCCGTCGGCTCCGCAGGTCGCAAGACGGGCGACCTGGGCCGAAGCGAAAAGTCGACGAGCGGTTTCGCCGTCCATACCCGCCTCACAGCTTCCCGTTTCGCGGGGTCGTCGCCCGGGTATCGCCGGCGGTCTCATCGCCCGCAGGTATCGCCGACGTCCTCATCGCCCCTGGTACACGGCGAGCGCGGCCTCGAATTCTTCCATCGCCTTCTCGATGGTGGAGCGCTGTCCGGACGGCAGCCAATGCACCGCCCGGTCGAATCCGGCCCGCTCGTAGCTCTCCAGGAGCCGCGGATCGGCGGGAATTCCCATCACCTGCAGGCTGATCGGGCGGTCGGCCCGGGCGCGGAGTTCGCGTGACCGCTCGATCACCTGAGGATTGTGATTCGGGAACCACCCGTCTCCGTACGCCAGGACTCGGTCGAGCACGGTCGGCCCGAAACCGCCGACGAGAATCGGCGGATGCGGGCGCTGAAGCGGTTTCGGCCACGACCATATGCGCTCGAATTCGACGTATTTCCCTTTGTACGTCGCTTCTTCCTGCGACCAGATGGCTTTCATCGCTTCGATGCGCTCACGCAGGATGGCCATCCGATGCCGGGGGTCGGTTCCGTGGTTGAGCATTTCCTCGCGATTCCACCCGGCGCCGACCCCGAATTCCATCCGGCCTCCGGAGAGGTGGTCGACGCTCGCGACTTCCTTCGCGGTGTGGATGGGGTCCCGTTGGATGACCAGACACACCCCGGAACCGACCCGTATCCGACTGGTCGCGGTGGCCGCGGCGGCGAGGGTCACGAACAGATCGTGGGTGTGCCAGTATTTGCGCGGCAGGTCGCCGCCTCCCGCGTAGGGGGTGAGCCGACTCGCGGGGATGTGCGAATGCTCGGCGAAGAACAACGATTCGTAGCCGTGCTCCTCGGCGAGTCGGGCGATACCGGCGGGGTCGAGGCCGTCGTCCGTAGCGAAAATCGCGACACCAATCTCCATGCTTCGACCCTAGGACACCCCTTGGTGATCGCAACGACCTCACTGGTACGAGATCATGAGCGGTGCTGGACGGTGGGCCATGGTCTGCTGTGGATCGAGCATTGGATGGTCTTCGCGGTAGAAGTTCTTCCACCCAAGCGGCACCCCGTCGGGTGCGGCGGCCACCACGGACCGCCACGTCGCCTCCTTGTCCGCGGGCCTACCCTGACCGTCCATATGGATCAGCAGCGCGATGTTGTCGTAGTGGGTGCGCAACGCATCCTCGTGAGCGATCATCGAGAGCCGGAACTGGTGGACGACGAACAGCTTCTGCGGCAGGCGGTGGGCCGCGGTGAATCGGTCCAACCACCCGGCCAATCGGTTGAGGGCCGCCGCGTCGAGGCTGCCGATCTGCTGGAGCGGCAACTGGCCCGGCGCGAGCGCCCATTCCGGGTCGACCGCCAACCCGACGTTGGGAAAGGCCAGCAGCGATTCGTAGCGTTCGGCGAGAGTGACGAGATCGGCGCGGGCGGGCTGGAGGTCCAAGACGACGTACATTCCGGCCTCGGCCGCGGCCTCGACCCACGGTTGCAGCTCCGTCGGGTCGGATTCGGCGGTGTAGTTTCCGTCGGCGCCCGGGGAGCGTTGAGCCACCGCTGCGATGATCTCGAATGCCGGGATCACGGGGACGTCGCTCAGGGCCTGGTAGCGATCGGCGAGTTCTTGCGCCCGCCGCACACTGGCCGGCACGTCCTGGGCTCCCAGCACGCCCAGAGCGGCGGTCCCCGGGTGGCCGTACAGCGCCACGAACCGCCGTCCGGGAAAGATCACCTGGCCTCCGCCGGGGAGCTGCCGGCCGGTGACGGCGACCGCCACCCGGGACGCCAGAACCGGTTCGGGACCGAATTCCGCCCCGATGGCGATGACGTGGGTGGGGCGGAGTCGGGCGAGCTCCCCGACCACCACCGGATCGGTGCGGGGATCGCCGCCGGTCACGGTCACCACCGGAACACCGGCGGCCGCGGCCGCCGCAGCAGCCGCGGTGGCAACCGGTTGCGCATCGGGATCGACGAGGACGACGACGTCCGTGCGATACGGGGGAGGCTGTCCCGAAACGGGCGGCAGATCCCGCCGCGGGAGCCCTGCGGCGTCCGCCGATCCGACGGCAACCGCCCAGCGGGCTCCCAATCGCGAGAGCTCCTCGACCGGCGGATCCGAGTCGGGCGGGACGACGAGCAACGGCAGGCGGTAGGCGGCGGCCCAGCGGGCGGCAAAGGGGAGGGTCGCGAGATCGGTGAGGACGACCCCCTCCGAGGCGGAGAAGAGCAGCTCGGAGAGGCGCGTCGTGGCCTCGGCCGGGGTGCGGGCGTCGACGATCGTCAGGGGATCATCGGGTGTCGA
The DNA here is from genome assembly GCA_023512015.1 of Acidothermus sp. GTDB lineage: Bacteria > Actinomycetota > Actinomycetes > Acidothermales > Acidothermaceae > Acidothermus. The sequence goes on from JAIMAI010000007.1 coordinate 7,406, forward strand.
CGGCCGAGCCGGCGCCGTCACAGGGGATGGGATAGCGGAAACGGCCGCGGGCGTCGACGACGAGACCACAGGCTTCGCGGCTGGGGAGGGATCTCCATGGGTGCACCCGACCGCCGTCCCCGCCAACGCCGCCCCGACGATCGCCCGCCGCCAGGAAAGCGAGGGCCGTCGACGGCGAGGGGTCGGTGCCGACCGTCCCGCGTCCGCTACCGGTTCCAGGTTCGGTCCCCGTGGGGAGGCCACCCGCCGCGGCCGTGGTTGGAGTGGTTCGACCGGTGGACGCCGCGGAGCACGAACACCCCGAAGACGAAGAAGAACAGCGGGAACAGATGCCAGTTGACGGCAGCGGCCACGATGAGACAGACAACCGCCGCCACCAGCACGGGAACCATCCACGCGCCCGGACGACGCTTGCGGCGAACCAGCGGCGCCGCCGAAGGGAGCAGCGGTAGATCCCGGAAGAGGGCGGCGATGTCTGCTTGGGTGCGGGCTTTCAGTGCCGCGGCTACCCGCTCCTCGTATTCCTCCTGGGTGAGCCGACCATCGGCGAAATGTCGTTGCAACAGCTCGATCGCGTAGTCACGTTCGGCGTCGCCGATCCGCAGATACCCGGGTGTCGACATCGCAGCCTCCGAACTCCGAATCGTCTCCATGTTCCCACCGGGTGCGCGACGTACGGCGGCCCCGACCCGACCGTTGTGGGGAAACGCCATGGCAGGCTTACGCCGTGGAAATCTACGCAATGATCGAACCTCAGAACGGTGCAACGTACGCCGATCAGCACCGCTTCGCCGTCCACGCCGAACGCCTCGGGTTCGACGGATTCGTGCGCTCCGATCACTTCCTCGCGATGACTGGGGACGGCGGCGCGGGCCCCACCGATGCGTGGGCAACCCTCGCGGCGCTTGCGGTACAGACCTCGCGCATCCGGCTCGGGGTGCTGGTCAGCTCGGCGACATTCCGCCTCCCCGGACCGCTCGCCATCACCGCCGCCCAAGTGGACCAGATGAGCGGCGGGCGGCTCGACGTCGGAATCGGAACCGGCTGGTTCGAAGCCGAGCACCGGGCGTACGGCATTCCCTTTCCCCCGCTGCGGGAACGTTTCGACCGTTTGGAAGAGCAGCTCGCCATCGTCACCGGTTTGTGGTGTACCCCGCCGGGCGAGCGTTTCGATTTCCGGGGCCGCTACTACACCCTCGTGGACTGCCCGGCACTTCCCAAGCCCGCGCAACCCGGCGGTCCTCCGCTGGTCGTCGGAGGAATGGGTCCGCGACGCACCCCGGCGCTCGCCGCCCGCTACGCAGCGGAATTCAACGCTCCGTTCGCGTCGGTCGAGGCCACGGCCGAGGCGTTCGCTAGGGTCCGCGACGCGTGTACCCGCCTCGGCCGGACGACGCCCCCGAGGCTGTCGGCGAGCCAGACGATCGTCTGCGGCCGAACCCCCGACGAAATCACCCGCCGCAGGCAGGCGATTACCGCGACCCCGCACCTTTTCGGCACACCCGATGCCGTGGTGGCCCAGCTTGCGGAGCTCCAACGCATCGGGACGCAGCGGGTATATCTGCAATTCCTCGACCTCACCGACCTCGGACATCTGGACGTAGTCGCTGAGGACGTGATTCCCCGGCTGCGGTAACGGGTCACGCCTGCCTCACCGCAGCTCTTTGCGAAGGACGGCGAAGGCCAGGTCGGGACGACGCGGAATCCCGAATCGGCGGTCCCCGTAAGGAAAAGGTCGGGTCTCGCCGGTGCGGCGGTATCCGCGGCGTTCGTACCACTCGATCAGCTCGGTGCGCTGCATGATAACCGTCATCTCCAGTTCCCGCGCTCCCCACAAACCGGCGGCGACCTGCTCCGCCTCGCTCAACACGCGGGAACCGATTCCTTTGGCCTGCGCCGTCGGTGATACGGCGAACATGCCGAAGTAGACGCGGCCGTCACCGAGATCCCGCAGATGGGCGCAGGCCACGACGCCGCTGCGGTCCGATCCGAGCAGGATCCGGCTTCGCGGATCGCGCAGAAGGTCCGCCACCGATTCGGCGTCGGTGCGTTGACCGTCGAGCAGGTCGGCTTCCGTCGTCCACCCCTTGCGGCTGGACTCACCGCGGTAAGCGGATTCCACGAGTTCGACGACGGTCGCGACATCGGAGGCGGTCGCGAATCGAAACGACACATCGTCCGCAGCGGTCATCGGTGTCAGAGGTCGAGGTCGACGACGACCGGAGCGTGATCGGAGGGACCCTTGCCTTTGCGGGCTTCGCGGTCAACGTAGGCGTCGGTGATGCGCGCCGCCGCGCGTTCGTTGGCGAGGACGAGGTCGATCCGCATTCCCTGGTTCTTCGGAAACATCCCGGCCCGGTAATCCCAGTAGGTGAAGGGGCGGTCGTATTTCAACGGTCGGGGGATGATGTCACGGAACCCGAGTTCCAGCAACGCCCGCAACGCTTGCCGCTCCGCCTCGGTGACGTGGGTCGATCCGACGAAGAACGCCGGGTCGAAGACGTCGTCGTCGGTGGGTGCGATGTTGAAGTCGCCGACCACGAGAAACGGTAGGTCCCCGACGGCGGTGAGTTCCGCTTCCAACGCGGAACGCAAAGCGGCGAGCCATTCCAATTTGTAGGCGTAATGCGGGCTGTCGAGGGCCCGGCCGTTCGGCACGTACAGCGACCAGATGCGCACACCCCCGCAGGTAGCCCCGATGGCCCGGGCCTCCACGACGGGGGCGGACGGCGCCACCGGGAGCAGCACGTCTTCGCCGTCCGGTGGTGCCGGCGGGGGCGGCGCGTACCCGGGCTGACCGGGGAAACCGCGGGTCACGTCCGCCAAGCCCACTCGGGAGAGAATCGCCACCCCGTTCCACCGACCATCCCCGTGGGCCGCCACCTGGTAGCCGCGTTCGATGACGCCGTCCGCCGGGAAGGCGTCGCCCGCGCACTTGGTCTCCTGCAAGCACAGCACGTCCGGCTGGGCGCTTTCGAGCCACTCGTGCAGACGGGGGAGCCGAGCGACCACCGAATTGACGTTCCACGTCGCTATGCGCACGAGCCCGTTCTATCGCGTCCGCGCCCCGGACTCGCCGGGCGGTGCCGGGTGAGCGCTCGGACTGTCGGCGAAGAGTTCGGTGAGGTGCAGGGCCGACACCCCGGCGAGTTGGTGGATCTGGGTGTGGCAGGAGAAGCCGTCGGCGACCACGACCGCGCCCGGAGCGTCGGCCAGGACGGCGAGAATGCCGAGCTCGGCGATCCGCCGGGATATTTCGAAATGCCCTGCCTCCATCCCAAAATTCCCGGCCATTCCGCAACATCCGGGGGCTTCGCTCACCCGGGCTCCGGCGCTTTCCAGCAAAGCGCGGTCTGCCTCGTATCCGAACACGGCGCGTTGGTGACAGTGCGGCTGGGTGACCACGTGGACGCCGTCCAGCCGGGGAGGCTGCCACCCCGCTTCCAGCAAGGCTTGTGCCGGAGTCCGGACGGCGCCCGCCACCGCATGGGCCCGGGGATCGTCGGGGAGCAGGTCGGGGAGGTCGGAGCGAAGGGTCGCCGCACACGAAGGCTCGGCACAGACCAAGACGGCGTCCGGCTCCAGCAGCGGATGAAGGGCGGCGACCAGCGCGGTGAGTCGTCGGCGGGCGGCGGCGAGCTGCCCGGTCGTGATCCACGGTAGCGCGCAGCACACCCGCGGAGCGGCGATCTGCACCCGGTAGTCGGCGTCGGCGAGCAGGGCTGCGGTGGTCTGGACGGCGCGGGGACGGAACACGTCGGAGAACGAGTCGATCCATAGGACGGCGGAGCGCACCGGCTGGTCGGCAAGCTGCGTCCGGGGCCCGTGGTCGACAGGCTGCGCGGGCGGTGCTTGGGCGGCGGTCGCCACGCCGCCGGCGGCCGGCAACCGACGACGGGCCGGTCGCGGGTCGAGCGGCGGCAGCGTCCGGCGTCCGTCGATGCCGCCGACAAGCCGGATCAGGGCCGCGGTCGGCGGAAAACGCAGCGCCGCCGAGGCCAGCCGCGGGATGCGGCGGAGGACGGTGAGCCACGCCGGCAGCCGCCCGAGAAGGTAGTGGCTGCGCGGCCGCAGACGATGCCGATAGGCGCGGAACAGCACCTCCGATTTGTACCGGGCCATGTCGACCCCCGCCGGACACTCCGACGAGCAGGCCTTACACGACAGGCAGAGATCGAGCGATTCGTGGATTTCGCGCGACCGGAAACCGTTGCGGACGGTCGGTTGTGGCCCACCGTCTTCGATCGGGCGGAGTCCGATGAGCATCTCCTGGAGGACTCGGGCACGTCCGCGGGTCGAATCCTTTTCATCGCGGGTGGCCAGGTAGGAGGGGCACATGACCCCGCCACGGTCGCGGGTATCGGCTCGGCATTTGGCGATTCCGACGCACCGGTGCACGGCACGCGTGAAACTTCCGGCGTCCGAACCGAAACGAAACCCGCCTTGGGCCTCGACTTCGAAAGCGGCGGGACGACGCAATCCGCTTTCCAACGGCGCGGCATCGACGATGACCCCGGGATTGAGGATTCCCTCGGGGTCGAAGAGCTGTTTGAATTCGGCGAGTAGGCGGTACGCCGGCGGGGTGTACATCCGCGGCAGCAAGACACTGCGCGCCCTGCCGTCTCCGTGCTCCCCGGAGAGCGACCCTCCGTGAGCGACGACCAGATCCGCCGCCGCGGTGACGAAGGCGCGGAATCGGTCGACGTCCGCGTCGTTCGCCAGCGGGACGTCGAGCCGGGTGTGCAGGCATCCGTCGCCGAAATGACCGAAAACAATGGCGTCGATTCCGAAGTCGGCGAGCAGTTGGTGGAATTCCCGTAGGTACGAACCGAGTCGCTCCGGTGGGACGGCGGCGTCCTCCCAACCGGGCCACGCCGTGCCGGTGCGGGCGTAACGGGTGACCAGGCCTGCGCCGTCCTCACGAATACGCCAGATAGCCTCGGCATGCGCACGCTCGGTGATGATGCTGAAATTCGTGGGCTTGACGTCGTGTACCACCCATCGGGCGCGGGACAAGGCATGTTGCGGGGAATTCCCGCCCATTTCGACGAGAAGCCACGACTCAGCGTCAGGCAACTCGGGGACCCGACGACCGGCGCGGCGGACCACGTCGACGAGCCGCGGATCCAATCCCTCGACGGCAAGCGGGGCGTGGCGCAGGACGACGGGAACCGCCTCGGCGGCGTCGGCGAGGCTGGGGAATCCGAGGACGGCCAGCGCAGTGTGGGTGACTTCGTCGGTGAGACGGAGCCGGGCGGAAAGGACGGCGACCACGGTTCCCTCCGTCCCCACCAAGGCACGCGCAAGGAATCGACCGTTCTCGGGGAGGAGGTGTTCGAGGGAATAGCCGGAGAGCTGCCGGGAAAATCGGCCGAATTCTCGGCGAATGGTGTCGGCATTGGTCTCGACGAACGTCGCCAATTTCGGCACGACGTCGAGTTCGGCGGCCGCGGTGAAACGGCGACCGGTGCCGTCGACGACATCCAATTCGAGCACGTTATCGGCCGTGCGGCCGAACGACAAGGCGTGCGCCCCGCAGGCGTTGTTGCCGAGCATTCCCCCGATCGTGGCACGGTTTGCGGTAGCGGGATCCGGCCCGAAACGCAGGCCGTAACGGGCGAGCACGCGCTGCAGGTCGCTCACCACCACACCCGGTTCGACTTCTGCCACCCGCTCGGTCGGGTCGATCTCGACGACGCGATGAAAGAAACGGCTGGTGTCCAGCACGATTCCCGGTCCGATGGCGTTCCCGGCGACCGACGTGCCTCCTCCCCGCATCGTCAGGGGAACCCGCATCGACCGTGCGACCTCGAGGACGGCGAGCACGTCGGCTGCGTCCCTCGGATAGACGACCACCGCGGGAACGACACGATAATTCGAGGCGTCCGAAGAATATTCGGCCCGTCGACGCAAAGAGTCGTCGACTGGACCGCGGATCGCCGACCGAAGAGTCGCCACCAGCTCGCGGTGATCCCACGAGCTGGTGGGGGCGGCTCGCCCACCGGACATGTCTGGCGATTATGCCAAGGAGAACGCGACGCTTGTGTCGCAGGTTAGGGTCGGGAGAGAGTACGAGGACGTGAGAGGAGCACGCGATGCGCCTGGGTCTGCATCTGCCCGATTACACCTGGAGCGGCGGACCTCGGAGGCTGGGCCCACAACTGGCCGAGATAGTGCGGACGGCGGAGCAGGCCGGCTTCGATCGGATCAGCGTGATGGACCACGTCTGGCAAATCCCGACGGTCGGTCCGGTGGATCACGAGATGTTGGAGGCCTACACCACCTTGGGCTTCATCGCCGCCCATACCTCTCGGGTCTCGTTGATGGCGTTGGTGACCGCCGCGACCTACCGACCGCCCGGCCTGCTCGCCAAGGCCGTGACCACTCTCGACGTCCTCTCCGGGGGACGAGCCTGGCTCGGCATCGGGGCAGGCTGGAACGAAGAGGAATGTCGTGGACTCGGCCTCCCTTTCCCCCCGACCGCCGAACGTTTCGAACGTCTGGAAGAGGCGATCCAAATCTGCCTCGCGATGTGGTCGGACGACGACGCTCCCTACGTCGGCAAACATCATCGCTTGGAGCGGACCCTCAACGTGCCGCAAGCGTTGCAACGCCCGCACCCGCCGATCCTCATCGGAGGCGGCGGCGAGCGGAAGACGCTACGCCTGGTAGCCCGGTACGCGCAAGCCTGCAATTTGTTCGCCAACGCCGATCTCCCCCGCAAGCTGGAGGTACTGCGCGAGCATTGTGCGGCGGAAGGCCGGGATTACGACGAGATCGAGAAGACCGTGATGTACCACTTCGACCTCGGCCGTAACGGTGAGCGAGTCGACCGCATCATCGACGACCTTCGTGAATTAGCGGCTATGGGCTTTTCTGTCGCACACGGGCGAGTGGTCGACGTCTCCTTGCTCAAACCGCTCGAAATCATCGGCGAAAGCATCATCCCGGCCGTCGCCGAGCTGTGAGCGGAGAAAATCGTCCGCCCTTCTCTCCCCAGACCACCACCGCGGGCCGGATTTCTCCGCCGCAAACGACACACGACGCCGCAGACGTTGCTTACGCCTGGCGGGTGTTCTCGGTCACCAGCCTCGGGGTCATCCTCACCGGCCTCAACAGTTCGACCCTGGACGTCGGATTGCCGGCGGTAGCCCGGCATTTTCATCCGACTCCGACGCAGGCGAGCTGGTTCTTGCTGTCGTATCAGCTCGTCAACACCGTGCTGATCCTGATATTCGGTCGGATCGCCGATATGGTTGGTCGTCGTCGTCTGTACATCGCCGGGCTCGTCACCTTCACGACGGGCAGCCTCGGCTGCGGGCTTGCCCCGACTTCGTGGGCCCTCATCGGGTGGCGAGCCGTGCAAGCGATCGGCGCAGCGGCCGTCATCACCAACACAACGGCCCAGCTCACCGACGTCTTCCCCCGCCGAATGTTGGGCACCGCGCTCGGCCTGAACGTCACAGTCATCTCTGCCGCGCAGATAGCGGGGCCGGTGGTAGGAGGGGCCCTCGTCGCGACGTTCGGGTGGGCGTGGGTATTTCTCTTCAATGTCCCGGTCGGCGTCATCGGAGTGATCTGGGCCGTCGTGACCCTTCGCCGCACGCCTCGCGGACGCCCACGCGGACGCTTCGACCTTCTCGGGGCAGGCCTCACCGTGGTGTGGTTGGGCTCGCTCGTTGTGGCGTTGTCCGCCGGCGGGGCCCAGGGATGGGGTACGCCGTCCACGGTCTACCCGCTGGTGGTGATGGCCGCTACCCTGCCACTTTTCGTCTGGTGGCAGACCCGGACACAGGACCCCCTGGTGGATTTGGCCTTGTTGCGTGACAGGGCGCGGGCCGCGGCGTACGCCGCGAATTTTGCCTTGGCGGTGGCCCGCTTCGCTCTGGTGCTTCTCGCGTCACTTTTCTTCCAAGCAGTCCAAGGCCTCGATGCTTTCACCGCCGGCCTTCGAGTCGCCCCTCTGGCGCTCGGAATCATGGTGGCTTCACCACTTGCCGGTTATGCGTCGGGACGTTTCCCCACCCGTGTGGTTTCGACCCTAGGGGCTTTGACGTGCTCCGGGGGCTTGGCCTTCCTGGCTCTCACCGTCGAACCGCAGACCTCGTATCTGTTCGTGAGTACGGGACTTTTCGTGGTAGGTATCGGATCGGGTACATTCATGACGCCGAACACGAGCTCTATCATGGCGAGTGTTCCAGCGCACACGCGAGGAGTCGCCAATGGGTTGCGGTCCATGCTGCAAAACACCGGTTTCGTGATGAGCACCGCCCTGTCGTTGGCAATCGTGACCGCTCCCCTGACGCAGAGCGAGAAACGCGGCGTATATTCCGGAACGTTGTCCCGACTCCCCAGCTCCGACGTCGTGCATTTCGTCGACGCCTATCGGACGGCGTTGTTCGTGCTCCTCGGCGTCTGCCTCACAGCCGTCCTCAGTTCGCTGCTCCGCGGACGAGCGCCGCAACCCGACGGCGACGATGTTGCGGTGGCGGAACGGTCGCCATGACCACGCCTCGAGGACCCCGCTGCGACGACGAAGCCGGGGACGCCGGACCGGACGCGGCACGCCGTCCCCGAAGCGACCATCCGCTCAGGTACAACCGGAATTTCCGCCGACTGTGGATCGGCGAGACGGTGAGCCAGCTCGGCACGCAGATCAGCGTGGTCGCCGTCCCCCTTGCCGCCGTCACGACGCTGCACGCAAACGCCTTCCAGGTCGGGTTGCTGACCGCGATCGAGACGGCAGCGTTCGCCGTCCTGGGACTGCCGGCGGGGGCGTGGTGCGACCGGTGGCGACGGCGTCCGGTACTCGTCGCGGCGGACCTCGTGCGGGCGGTGGCTCTCGGCACCGTTCCGGTTGCGGCTGGCGCCGGTGTCCTCAGTTACGCCCAGCTCTGCGCGGTCGTCGCGGTCGTCGGCGTCGCAACCGTTTTCTTCGACGTGGATTATCAATCGTTCCTTCCGAACCTGGTCGGGCGGGAGCACTTGGTGGCCGCAAATGGAGCGCTCGAAGCGAGCCGCTCGGCCGCGGCCCTGGCGGGACCGAGCATCGGCGGATTCTTGGTGCAGGCGTTCACGGCGCCCTATGCAATCGCGGCGGACGCCGTGAGTTTCGTGTGGTCGGGGGGGTGGATCAGCCTTATCGACGCGGCGGATCCCCGGCCGGTGCGCGACCCGACGTCCTCGGTCGCCCGCGAAATCGCCGAAGGTCTGCGTTTCGTCTTCACCCACCGGGTGTTGCGCATGCTGGCGGGGAGCACCGGGACTTTCAATTTCTTCAGCGGCATCTACAACGCGGTCGTGGTGGTCTTCCTGGTCCGGGTGATTCACCTCGATTCAGGAGTGGTCGGCGCGTTGTTCAGCGCCGCCGGTATCGGAGGACTGCTGGGGGCGCTCGTCGCCAACCGCGTCCGGACGGCGGTCGGAGGCCCAGCGTCGATCATCTTCTCCGCGGTGTCGCTAGCGGTGCTCGCGCCGCTGGCCCCGCTCACGGCGGAGGGCTGGCGCATCGGACTCTTCATTGTTTGGTCACTTCTCGGCGCCGTCGCGATCAGCGTCTACAACATCGCCACGGTCTCGTATCGACAGGAAATCTGCCCGCAGCCCCTGCTGGGGCGGATGAACGCGACCATGCGTTTCGTGGTCTGGGGCACGCTGCCGCTCGGTGGGCTCCTCGGCGGCCTCCTGGGTCAGACGCTCGGCCTGCGAGCCGCCCTGTGGGTGGCGGCTGCGGGCACGATCGCCAGCCCTCTATGGGTGCTGGTCTCGCCGCTGGCCCGGCCCGGCCGCACCCGTTGATGGGTTGCTCGACGAAACTCCCAGGCGGCTCCCTAGGGTGGACCCGATGGGTGTCGCGGACGTGCAGCTCGGCGGGGATCGCTCCGCCGCGGCCTGGCGACCCGGGGACAAGCAGCAGATCGCCCTCTTGTCGATGGCGCACGCCGTCCAGCATTTCTCGGCTGCGGCGCTTGCGTTTTCCTATCCGTTCGTCGTGGCGTATTTCCACGTCTCGTACGCCCTCCTCGGTTTGGTGCTCGGCATCACCGGCGTGGTGGGAGGTTTGCTCCAAGGTGTTGCCGGACTGTTACGGCGGATTCCCGCGCGGACCCTCCTGGTCGGCCAGGACGTCGGCCTGGCGGCCACGCTGCTGCTGGGAGCGGTGGCACCGGTTTTCGCGGTTTTCGCCCTGGCCCGTTGCCTCGGTTCGCTGGTGCAGTGGCCTCAGCATCCGGTCGGGAGCGCGTATTTGTCCGAGCGCATCCCGCACCGGCGCGGCGTGGCGTTGTCGTGGCACACGATCGGCGGAAGTCTCGGCACCCTCGCCGTACCGCTCATCGCGGGCGCGGTCACGCAAGCGTGGGGGTGGCGATGGTCGCTGGCGATTTTCGTTCCTCCGCTCGCCATCGGTGCCGTCGTCTTGTGGCGCGGTATGGACCGGGACGTCGTCCCGACCACGGAAAACGAGAGCGAAAACGGGAGCAGCGACGGCACGAATTCGCGGCGGAGAGCGCAAGAATCCGTACCGATGACGGTGGCGTTGCGGCGTCCGGCCGCCCTCGCGGCTCTTGCGGCCGGAACCATCGCCGCAGCAGGCCGTGGGCTCGGGGTACTCGGGGCGTACGTTCCGGCATTCCTCAGGGATGACAGGCATCTGAGTTCCGTCATGGTCGGTGCGCTGTTCACCGTGATGCTGGTCGGTAGTGTCGTCGGACCCGCGGTCGCCGGATGGATGGCCGACCGGTGGGGACGGCGTGCCGTCCTGTTGGTCGTCTACCCGACGGCGGCGATTTTCCTGGTGGCATACGTGTTCGTGGGCTCGGTGATCTGGGCACTGGCCTTGGTCGGCCTCTTCGTCGGTGTTTTCGCCTACGCGGAATCCCCTCTCGTCCAGGCACTTTTCGCCGATACAACGGAAGGCGCGGCGGCCCGCAGCGTTTTCGGTATCTATTTCGCCGTCGCGTACGGCGTCGGCGCACTGTGGCAGGTGGTCGTCGGTTGGCTGGTCAGCACCTACGGTTTCCGCACGGCGTTCGTCGTGATGGCCATCTCGTTCGTGGTGGCCGGACTGTGCGTCGTGGGAGCCAAGGAAAGACGGCGTCACCGCGGTGAACTCGCCCTCGACTACCTCGATTGACGACGCCCGAGACGTCACCCCAGCTCCGTTCGTAGCTCCCGACTCCTGGCAGTCTGGAGCTCATGGCCATCGAGGGGGCGCCCGAAGCGCCGCGTCGAAGTGGGGCGCGGCCTCGGCATGCCAAACCGCGTGCACGCTCGGTGCGTCGACGCCGGCTCCTGGTCGGCGGCACTGGTGTGGCATTCGCCGGATTCCTTGGTGCGACGGTGTTTCTGCTGTCCCGATACGGCGGGGATTCCGGGACGCCGACCGGCGTCTCGACCGACCCTTCGCGCGAAGGCCGTCCCTCCAGCGTGGTGGCGTCGGCGAGCCCTGCTCCGGCGAGTTCACCCGCTTCCCCATCACCGGGCCGCGTCGTGACGATCGCCGCAGTAGGGGATGTCGCACTGGGTCATACTCCGGTGTTGCCGAAAGACCGTGCGAGTTATCTGGCGCCGGTGCGTTCTGCCCTCTCCGCTCCCGTGGTGTTCGGCAACCTCGAAGCGACGCTTACCGATTCGGGAGTCCCGAAATGTAGGCCGAGCCCTTCTCCGTCGGTGTCGCCGACGGCGACAGGGACACAAGCGGCGCCGAGGTCGGCGTCCCCGACGGCAGCCCCGTCGCGACCGAACACCTCTCCCCAACCGTCGGTGAGTGCTTCGCCGACGACGTCGCCGAGTGCACCGCCGACCTGTTACACGTTCCGCATGCCGCCGAGTTATGCGAGCGTGCTTCGGCAAGCAGGGTTCACTGTGCTGAACAGCGCGAACAATCATTCCCACGATTTCGGTGAACGCGGAAGTGCCGACACCACGGCCGCGCTGCGGCAGGCGGGAATCGCGCAGACGGGTCTGCCGGGCCAGATTGCGGTCGTCGAGGTGGGCGGGGTACGCGTCGCTTTCCTGGGTTTCGCTCCGTACGCCACCGCGAACAATCTTCTGGACGTCGATGCGGCGCGCCGCCTCATCGCAGCCGCCCACCGGGAGGCCGACCTGGTCGTGGTCTCCATGCACGCGGGGGCGGAAGGAGCGGGGGCAGCGCATGTGACCGGCCGTGAGGAGCGGTACGCGGGTGAAGACCGCGGGAATCCGCAAGCTTTTGCGCATGCGGCCATCGACGCCGGTGCGGATGTGGTGGTCGGCAGTGGCCCGCACGTGCTACGCGGCTTGGAGTACTACCACGGGCATCTGATTGCCTACAGCCTGGGCAACTTCGCCGGCTACCGGAATTTCTCGACCACCGGAGTGCTGCGGCTTTCCGGCATCCTGCGGGTGAGCCTTTCGGACGACGGGAGCCTGCGCGCCGCCTCGTTCACCTCCCTGGTCCTGGACGGCGACGGACGTCCCGCGCTCGATCCTTCACATGCCGCAGCGGATTTCGTCAATCGGCTCTCGGTGGCCGACTTCGGTCTGCAGGCGGTACTCATACAAGGTTCGGGCAACCTCGCGCTTCCCGGAACCGCGACGCCGTCGCCCTGATCGACCGGCTCAGCTGCAGCCGCTGGTGGAGCCGCACCCTTCGCAGACGTAGCAGCTTCCCGCGGGGCGCATCTTGGTGCCGCAGCTCATGCACAGCGGGGCGTCCGCTGCTTGGCCGACACGCTGTTCGACGAGTTCGGTCGAGCTGTGCACGTCGAGCGGCGCCGGTTTCGCCACGGCAGCCTCGCCGGTGTTACCGGGCGTGACGGGCTTTTCGATGGGTACCGACCCGGCGAGATCCTCGGCGGTGAGGTCCTCGGTGTCGGCTGCACCCTGCGTGGGGGCTGCCCCTTGCTGGGCGCGGGCTCGTTCCTCAGCGCTGAAGATGCCGAGCGCTTCACGAGTTTCGTAGGGGAGGTAGTCGAGGGCCAGCCGCCGGAAGATATAGTCCATGATCGACTGCGCGAATCGGATGTCCGGGTCGTCGGTCATCCCCGACGGCTCGAACCGCATGTTGACGAATTTCGAGACGAACGCCTCCAGCGGCACCCCGTATTGCAACGCGATGGAGATTGCGATGGAGAAGGCGTCCATCACCCCAGCGAGGGTCGAACCCTGCTTTCCGAGCTTGAGGAACACCTCACCGAGGCCGTCATCAGGGTAGGAGCCTGCGGTCAGGTACCCTTCAGCTCCCGCGACCGAGAACGAAATCGTCTGGCTGGGGCGGCGTTTCGGCAAGCGTCGGCGCACCGGACGCCCGGGCTCACGCTCCGCCGGCGCGGGGGCGGCGGCCTTCTTCTCCTTCGCGTCCGAAAGCGGCTGACCTACTTTGCAGTTGTTCCGGTAGATCGCCAAAGCTTTCAGGCCGAGTTTCCAACCTTGGAAGTAGATTTCCTCCACATCCTCCACCGTCGCCGTCTCCGGCATGTTCACCGTCTTGGAGATCGCACCTGAGATGAACGGCTGGACGGCGGCCATCATTCGCACGTGCCCCATCGGGGAAATCGCCCGCTCCCCCATGGCGCAGTCGAATACCTCGTAATGCTCCGGACGAAGCCCAGGAGCCCCGACCACGTTGCCGTGCTCGGCGATGTACTCCACGATCGCCTCGACCTGCTCTTCCGGATACCCGAGAGTGCGAAGAGCGAGCGGCACCGTCCGATTGACGATCTGCATCGAACCGCCGTCCGCGAGTTTCTTGAATTTCACCAAAGCCAGGTCGGGTTCGATTCCGGTCGTGTCGCAGTCCATCGCCAAACCGATCGTTCCGGTGGGGGCAAGCACCGAGGCTTGCGAATTCCGCCAGCCGTTTTGCTCACCGATCGCCAGGCACTCCTGCCACGTCGCGGACGCCAGTCGTGCGATCTCCCGGTCCAGCTCCCCGACCGGGCGCAGCGCATCAGAGGCAGCCGCGTGCTTGCGCATCACCCGCTTGTGTGCCTCGGCGTTCCGCGCGTACCCCTCGTAGGGGCCCACCACCCCCGCGAGCTCCGCCGAACGGCGGTAGGCGGTGGCCGTCATCAGCGACGTGATAGCGGCAGCCAACGCCCGCCCCCCGTCGGAGTCGTAGGCATGCCCGGTGGCCATCAGCAGCGCCCCGAGGTTGGCGTAACCGATGCCAAGCTGACGGAACTTCCGAGTCGTATCCGCAATCTTCTCAGTGGGGAAATCCGCGAAACAGATGGAGATATCCATCGCGGTAATGACCAACTCCACCACTCTCGCGAACGTCTCGGCGTCGAAACGGCCGTCCGGAGTGAGGAACTTCATGAGATTCAAAGACGCCAGATTGCACGACGAATTATCCAAGTGAAGGTACTCGGAGCAAGGGTTGCTTGCGGTGATGCGCCCCGATTCCGGGCAGGTGTGCCAGTCGTTGATGGTGTCGTCGTATTGAATCCCCGGGTCGGCGCACGCCCAGGCGGCTTCGGCCATCTTGCGGAACAATGCGCGCGCGTCGACGGTTTCGATGACCTCCCCGGTGGTCCTGGCCCGAAGACCGAACGTCCCACCCTTCTCGACCGCCCGCATGAACTCATCGCTCACCCGAACGGAATTGTTCGCGTTCTGGTATTGAACGCTGATGATGTCCTTGCCCCCGAGGTCCATGTCGAAGCCGGCGTCCCGCAAAACGCGAATCTTCTCCTCCTCGCGGACCTTCGTCTCGATGAACTCCTCGATATCGGGGTGGTCGACGTCGAGGATCACCATCTTCGCCGCCCGGCGGGTCGCCCCCCCGGACTTGATGGTCCCCGCCGAGGCGTCCGCCCCCCGCATGAACGACACCGGGCCGGACGCCGTCCCCCCACTAGAAAGCAGCTCCTTCGACGAGCGAATCCGCGACAAATTCACCCCAGCACCCGAACCACCTTTGAAAATCAGACCCTCTTCCTTGTACCAGTCGAGGATCGACTCCATCGTGTCCTCGACCGAAAGGATGAAGCACGCCGAGACCTGCTGCTTGGCCGACGTCCCAACGTTGAACCACACCGGCGAATTGAAACTGAACACCTGATGGATCAGAGCGTGAGTCAGCTCGTGCTCGAAAATCGTCGCGTCTTCCTCGGAGGCGAAGTAGCCGTGCTCCAACCCCGCGCGGGTGTAGGTCTTCACGACCCGGTCCACCAGCTGCTTGAGACTCCACTCCCGCTGCGGACTCCCCAGCGCCCCCCGGAAGTACTTCGAGGTGACGATGTTCACCGCATTCTGAGACCAGAAATCGGGGAATTCCACCCCCCGCTGCTCGAAATTGATCGACCCGTCCCGCCAGTTGGTCATCACCACATCCCGGCGCACCCAGGTCACCTCGTCGTAGGGGTGCACCCCCGGCTTGGTGTAGATGCGCTGTAGACGCAAGCCACGCCGGCCCGATTCGTCGGTACGCCGACCAGCACTGCTCGTTGCCTCGGTCATCGTCTCGCCTCCATCTGGGTAGCCGGGGTACCGGCCGACGTTACGCCGGCCGGCGAAGTCTGGTCACGGGAAGCGTTGGCCGTTGCGTCGTCCGTCGAGCGCAACGCCCGCTCGGCCCGCTGCAAAGCGATCTCCGCTTCGAAATCCTCCAAGGACTCGAACCCGCGGTACACCGACGCGAACCGCAGGTACGCGACGTCATCGAGCTCGCGAAGCGGACCGAGCACCGCGAGGCCGACGTCCTGACTGCTGACCTCACTGCACCCGGTTGCCCGCAACTCGTCTTCGACCCGCTGAGCGAGTCGAGCCAACGCGTCGTCGTCCACCGGTCGTCCTTGGCAGGCCTTGCGCACGCCGGCGATGACCTTCGCTCTGGAGAACGGCTCCACCACTCCCGAACGCTTGACCACGGAGAGCGCGGCGGTCTCCGTGGTAGTGAAGCGACGTCCACAGCTCGGACACGCACGGCGGCGGCGAATGGCCGTACCGTCGTCGGTCACCCTGCTATCCACCACGCGGGTGTCGGGGTGTCGGCAGAAGGGACAGAACATGATCAGCGCCCCTCGCCGTTGCGACGTGTGGACGACGTGGTGTACATCGCGGTGGACATCTGAGCGTTCCCTGTGGTCAACCCGACCTCACCTGGGCACAACCTGTGGATGACTTACATCGGTGTAACTACTACATGTAGGGATGTCACGGTAACGCCGTCCGCGCTGCTTTGCAAGGGCCCTCGGCGCGACACGCCGGGCGGCGGACCACGTCCGCCCGCTCAAGGCAGGACGAGACGCTCCCCCGGCACGAGCACCCGCTTCGCGGTCGGATTCGCCGCGAGGATTCGATCGATCACAACTCGCGGGTCGGCGTTCGGCGCGATCCGCCCTGCGATCGCCCAGAGCGTGTCCCCGGGACGCACCAGGACCGAGCTTCGCGGCGTCGCCGACGATGAGGAGCCGGCCACGTGCGGGACGGCGGCCCCCGCGCGCCCGGTGACCAAAACGGTCAGCAGGGCGCTGGTCACGGCGACCGCCACCATCGCCGCAGCGAAGACGACCCGGCGCCCCCGCCGGGTGAGCCGGATCGGGCGGCGCCGCGCCCGCCGGGGGCCGGAACGCTCGGTGGACCGCGCGCTGCGATGCTCTCCCAGCCGTACGACCGTGGTGGTCATCGGAGAACCTCCTCCACCCATCGAACATCCGTTCGATCGAACGCGTGTACGAACGTACCTCATGTCGGGGACACAATCCAGCGAATTTTCGAACTGGTGTTTGAATATGTCGTCCGGAACCGCTACCGTGACCCTCGTGCCGACCACCGACGGATGGAGGGCGAGATGAGCAGCGGCGACCGGCGCCCCTCACGAAACAGGACGTCACGTAGTGCTTCGCGATCCTCGGTGTCTGGAGGCCCGGTCGCGAGCGACGCCCCCGACGCCGAGTCGCTGGCGACGGTGATGGACTTCCCCGACGCGCCTCCTGACGCCAGCGGCCTCACTCCACGCCAGCGCAAGATTCTCGAGGTGATCCGCGACTGCGTCCACCGGCGTGGTTATCCACCCAGCATCCGGGAGATCGGTGAGGCCGTCGGGCTCACGTCGACCTCGAGCGTGGCGCACCAGCTCGCGACGTTGCAGCGCAAGGGCTTCCTCAGGCGCGATCCCAACCGGCCGCGGGCCGTCGACGTCCGGGCCCCGGCAAGCAGCTCGCCAACGAGGCACCCGAGACGTCGCGGTCTCGGGGCGGCTCACAACGGCGAGGATCTGGACCGCAGCGAGCAGGTCGTCGGCGTCCCTCTGGTCGGACGCATCGCGGCGGGTGGTCCGATCCTCGCCGAGCAGCTCGTCGAGGACGTCGTCCCGCTCCCCCGCCGACTGGTCGGTGAAGGCACGTTGTTCCTACTGGAAGTCAAGGGAGATTCCATGGTGGACGCCGCGATCTGCGACGGCGATTGGGTGGTCGTCCGCCAGCAGCCGGTGGCGGAGAACGGCGACATCGTCGCGGCGATGATCGACGGTGAGGCGACGGTGAAAACCTTCAAGAAACGCGACGGCCACGTCTGGCTCATCCCGCACAACCCGGCGTACGAGCCGATCCTCGGCGACGAAGCGACCATTCTCGGGCGGGTCGTCAGCGTGCTACGCCGACTCTGAAAAAGCCCCGCCGACACCGGGGAACTCAGGATTTCGCCGCCCGCAGGGCACGGAGAGACCTGCGCACCTGGTCGGCGTCCGTCGTGTACCAGAAGGGGGGAAGACTCGCGCGCAGAAAATTCGAATACCGGGCGGTAGCCAAGCGCGAATCGAGGACGGCGACCACGCCCCGATCGGTGTGACGGCGCAGCAGGCGGCCACATCCCTGGGCCAGGAGCAGCGCAGCCTGCGTCGCAGCGACTGCTAGGAATCCGTTACCGCCGGCGCGATTCGCGGCCTCCTGCCGAGCCGCTGTTATCGGGTCGTCGGGCCGCGGGAACGGAATTCGGTCGACGATGACGAGCTGACATGCCTCTCCCGGAACGTCGACGCCCTGCCAGAGGGACAGGGTGCCGAACAAGCAAGTCTCCGGTTCGGCGGCGAAACGTTCGATGAGAGCGGCGGTGGCGTCGTCCCCCTGACACAGCACCGGGAAATCCACACGCCTTCGCGCGAATTCCGCTGCTTCCTGGGCCGCGCGCATGGAAGAGAAGAGACCGAGCGTGCGCCCGCCGGCGGCGTCCACGAGAGCGACGAGCTCTTCCAGTGCTTCCGGTGCTATTCCGTCACGGCTCGGGGGAGGCAGGTGCCGAGCCACGTAGAGGATGGCTTGGCGCCGATAGGAAAAGGGTGAGCCGACGTCGAGGGACCGGAAGCGGCCAGCCAGCCCGAGACGTCGGGCGAGAGGCTCGAAACTCCCGCCGACGGTGAGCGTCGCCGAGGTGAGAACGGCTGTTCGCCGTGAGAACAACGCGGCAGCGAGAACCGGCGCGACGTCGAGGGGCGCCACCCGCAGGATTTCCCCACGGGACTGCCGTTCCAACCAGACGACGTCGCCCTCGTTCCAGGCGAGGAGCCGCTCGGTCACCTCGAAGAGGTCTTCGGCGGCGACTCGGGCTCGCCGTCGAACGGGATCCGCCTCCCCGGTCGTCCGGACCTGTTCGGCGAGCGTGCGGGCGGCGTCGCGCACCCCCGCCAGCGCCGTCGCTAATTTCTCCGGCAGCTCGGTGAGCCGCCCGACGGTAAGGCTCTCGGTGGTCGCTGCGAGGGCTTCGCCGGCCGCTTCCAATCGAGTCGCAGCCGACGCCGCCCACCGACGTCCCCGCGCCGCGGCTCGACCGACCGAGGCGGCGCTCAGCTCGAGAGTCGCGGCACCGGTGACGCGATCGATCAATTCGTGGGCTTCGTCGACCACGACGACGTCGTGTTCCGGCAACACGGGTATCTCCCCGAGCACGTCGACCGCAAGCATCGCGTGATTCGTGACGACGATGTCGACGCTCCCCGCTCGCTGCCGCGCCTGCTCGGAGAAACACTCCCCCGCTCGCGGGCAGACGGCGGCTCCGAGACATTCGCGAGCCGTCACCGAGAACTGAGCCCACGCGCGGTCGCTGACGCCCGGCAGCAATTCGTCGCGGTCCCCGGTCGTGGTCCGATCGAGCCATCTGGTGATACGCATGATTTCCCGACCCAGGTCGGTGAACGGCGACCACCGACCGCCTCCGGAGGAGTCGTCGATGCCGTCGTCGAACAAATCTTCTTGGCCGCTCGGGCCTCCTACCGCCCGCATGCGGCAGGCGTAATTGCGGCGGCCCTTGAGAATCGCGTAGGTGGGACGACGGGGCAGGTGCGGCGAGAGCGCCTCGACGAGACGCGGGAGATCCCGTTCGATCAGTTGTCGCTGCAACGCGATGGTGGCGGTTGCGACGATGACCGGACGGGCCGGTTCGCCGTCCCTCACCTCGGCGCCGAGGGTATGCCAGATCGCCGGAACCAGATAGGCCAGGCTCTTCCCCGTGCCGGTGCCGGCCTGGACGAGGAGCGGTTCCCCGCGCCCCTCGGACATGGCCCGGGCGACGGCACCGGTCATCCGCAGCTGTCCGTCGCGACGCTCTCCGCCGAGGGCGTCCACGGCGAGCGCCAGCAGCTCCTCAGGATCGGGCAGCTTCGGCCGTGGCACGTCCGCAGCGTAGCCCGTGGTGGGTCACCTCAAGCGGAAAGTCCGGCGGCGTCGCGCGGCTGCGCGCCCAGGCCGGGAATTCCGGTGGTTTGCGCCTCGGCAAGGCGCGCGACGTCGTCGGGGGCCTGGGTTGGCCGGGGGACCGCGGCGACCGTGTTCGCGAAAAGCGTCTCGATGCCGCTTGCCGGCAACGGTCGCGAGAAAAGGAATCCCTGCCCGTAGTCGCAGGCCATCGCGAGCAGGGCGGCATACTGCTCACGCGTCTCGATCCCCTCCGCCACCACGCCGAGCCGCAGGACCTGGCCGAGTTGCACGATCGTGCGGGTGAGTTCCGTACCGCCGACCTCGGCGCGTCCGCGACCGAGCTGCTCGACGAACGACTTGTCTATTTTCAGGATGTCGACCGGGAATTTCGCCAGGTACGACAGCGAGGAATATCCGGTGCCGAAATCGTCGATGGCGATCCGCACGCCGAGGGTTTTGAGCCGACGCAGCACGTCGATTGCTTCGACCGTGTGTTTGATGAGGATGCTTTCGGTGACCTCGATGACGAGAGCTCCCGGCGGCATACCGGTTTCGGACAACGCCGCACGCACCACCTCGGGTAGTCGCGGATGGAGTTGGCGACTGGAGACGTTGACCGCGACGTGGAAGACCCGGCCGGGTTCGGCGTACCGCTGCCAGCGGGCTCCGTGACGGCAACATTCCCGGATCGCCCACGAGCCGATGGATTCCACGAGGCCGGTCTCCTCAGCAGTCTCGATGAAATCCATCGGCCGCACCAAGCCGCGAAGCGGGTGATACCAGCGGATCAACGCCTCGACGCCGACAATCATGCCGGTCCGCAAATTCACCGTCGGCTGGAAATGCAGGACCAATTCTCCCCTTGCCAGCGCATGCCGCAGGTCGGCTTCGGTCTGCATCCGCACCACCAGGGCGTGGTGCATCTCCGTGCGGAAGCGCACATACCCGCCCTCACCACTGGCTTTCGCCCGGTACATCGCGAGATCCGCGTTCCGTAACAACTGGTCGGCCGTCTCGCTGCCGGATTCCGTCACCGCGATCCCGATCGACGCGCCCAGGTTCGCTTCCCGCCCGTCGAGCACGAACGGCTGCGCCAGCACGGTCTGGATGCGC
The DNA here is from genome assembly GCA_023512015.1 of Acidothermus sp. GTDB lineage: Bacteria > Actinomycetota > Actinomycetes > Acidothermales > Acidothermaceae > Acidothermus. Next base: position 28,135 of record JAIMAI010000007.1, read on the forward strand.
TGGGCGATATCGACGGCGACGTCCTCGGCCTGCGCTCCCACGACGAGGATGGCGAATTCGTCGCCCCCCAGCCGGGCGACCGTGTCACCGGGGCGCACGCACCCGCGTAGTCGATCCGCGACCACGGTGAGCAGATGGTCGCCGATCGCATGCCCCTGGGCGTCGTTGACACTCTTGAAACCGTCCAGATCGAGGAAGAGAACCGCGACGTCGCCGGGTTGACGGGACCGCTCGGCAAGGGCGTGCTCGACTCGATTGCTGAACAATGCCCGATTCGCCAGTCCGGTGAGCGGATCCGAGAAAGCTTGCCGCAGGAGCTGGCGTTCCAGTTCCTTGCGTTCGCTCACGTCCCTGGTGTTGAGCACGATTCCCCGAATGTCGTGGTCGTTTACCAGGGAGGTGAGGACGGTTTCCGTTTCCCGCCAGTGGCCTTCGGCATGGCGCATCGCCAATTCCAACGTGTGGGTGAACCGCGGATGCAGTGCGGCGTCCACCATGAGTTGTTCCAATCGCCGTGCATCACCTGGGGCGAGCAGCGAGGTGAACGGGCGTCCCACCATGGACGTCGGGTCGTAGCCGAGTACCCGTTCGACCGACGGGGTTTGATACCGGATGATTCCCGCCGCGTCGACGATCGTGATGATGTCGGAGGAATTCTGCACCAGGGAGCGGAACCATTTCGCGTGAGTACGCAGCGCCAAAGTCCGTTCCACCACGCGGTATTCCAGCGTTCGAGAAAGGAGGAGCTGGTCGAGCCGCGCGGAAATCCACGACGCCAGGAGCAGGACCCCGAGCACCCCCATCATGACGACCGTCCAGTCGCTCGGCCGCTCGGCGCGCAGCAGGGACGCGATGATGAGCCCGGCGGCGCCGAGCATCGGCACCACCGGAGTAAGGACGGCGATCCGCTCCCGCACCCGCAGGCGACCGACGTCCCCTTTACGAGATGGCGCAATTGCCGCCCACGCGACGACGAGGATTCCCGCGATGTCGACCAGGACGGAGGGGTGATGCGGCGTCCACTCTCCGGAACTCCAGGCGGCCACCGCGAGCAGGTCCCCGAGGGACATCACGATGAATCCGACGCCTGCCGCGAACACCGATGCGAACGGTGGCTCGCCGTCGAGGGGACATCGCCCGATGGCCATGACCACCGCCGTCGCCAGGAGAAGGGCCGCCAGCGGATGCACAGCGCCCATCACCCCCGCCGATTCGGTGACACCGACGTCGTAGGCCATGACCCCGAAAGCGCAGGCCGCGATCGCAGCGTCGAGGGCCGCCCGTATCCGTGCCTGCCTTTCCCCGGGGGTGCGCACCAACACGAAGAAAGCCCCGATGACCACCGCACAGGCCGCAGGAAAAACGACGTTGCCCTCCGGCGGATATGCCGCACCGGAGGGAGTCACACCGCCCGCGGCGACGCCTGCGGCACCGAGTCCGACGCCGACGGCCATCCCCCACCACGCGAGGCGTCGCGGCGCGTCGGCGCTGCCCCGGCGCGCGAGCAGAACGACGGCGAGGACGGCGCTCTGCAGCACTCCGAGAATTCCCAGCACATCGGCCGGGCCGGGAAGGACGCCACCCAGCCCGACGGCCGCCGCCCCGGATGCCACAGCAACCCCCGAGGCGGCGCGCAGGCGCAAACCGGCGACGCCGCGAGTCCCCACCTAACAGGTATCGTCCGCGCGGGCACGGGAGACGATCCGCCGTCCGGCCCACGATCCGCGCCGTTCGGCCGATGCCGTCTGAACCTACTCGGCTAGCCCGGGAGCAAGCGATCAGCGAGTCGCGAAGCCGGCAAGTTCCGCTGCCAACTCGGCCGGGACCCGGGCCCGCACCCGGGTACCCGCCGACGTGTGTTCGACGTGTTCCACTTCACCGAGCTCGTGAACTAGGGCGACGAGCCGGCCCTCACTGAACGGCACGAGGACGTCGACAGCGACCGGCGGGTGCGGCAGCATCTCCTCGATCGCGCGGCGCAATTCCTCCAGACCCGCGCCGGTACGCGCGGAGACCGCGACCGCGCGATTTCCTTTCCGCTCTTCCGCGGCGATCAGCGCGGCGACGGCCGCCGAATCTGCGACGTCCACCTTGTTGACGACGACCAGTTCAGGGACCTTCGACGCGCCGATTTCGTCGAAAACGGCGCGGACGGCGTCCATCTGCCCGAAGGGGTCGGGGTGCGAGCCGTCCACCACGTGCACGATGAGGTCGGCGTCCACAACCTCTTCAAGGGTGGACCGGAAGGCTTCCACGAGCTGATGGGGCAGATGGCGGACGAACCCGACGGTGTCGGTCAAGGTGAAGACCCGCCCGTCGCTGGTGGTGGCGCGTCGCACCGTGGGATCGAGGGTGGCGAAGAGCGCGTCCTCGACGAGCACCCCCGCGCCGGTCAGCCGATTGAGCAGCGACGACTTGCCCGCGTTGGTGTAACCGGCGATGGCCACCGCCGGTACCCGGCGGCTGCGGCGCTGGTGGCGCTTGACCTCCCGGGTGGTGGCAAGAGCCTCCAACTCCCGACGGAGTTTGGTCATCCGGGCCCGGACCCGACGACGGTCCAGCTCGAGCTTCGTCTCCCCCGGCCCGCGGCCGCCGATACCGACCCCGCCAGCGGCAGCCCGACCACCGGCCTGACGGGACAGCGACTCACCCCAACCCCGCAGCCGTGGCAGCAGGTAGGTCATCTGCGCCAACTCCACTTGGGCCTTGCCTTCCCGGCTGCGGGCATGCTGGGCGAAGATGTCGAGGATCAACGCCGTCCGGTCCACCACCTTGACCGCGACGATCTTCTCCAGGTTGCGGAGCTGGGATGGCGAGAGCTCGCCGTCGCAGATCACCGTGTCGGCGCCGCAGGCCGCGACGATGTCCCGCAGCTCCCGAGCCTTACCCGCGCCGATGTAGGTGGCCGGGTCGGGTTTGTCCCGCCGCTGCAACAACCCCTCGAGCACCAACGAACCGGCGGTTTCGGCGAGTTGTTTCAATTCGACGAGCGAATTCTCGGCTTCCTGTGGAGTGCCGTCGGTCCACACGCCGACCAGGACCACCCGCTCCAGCCGCAGCCGGCGGTATTCGACCTCGGTGACGTCGCGGAGTTCGGTGGAAAGTCCGGGAACCCGTCGCAGGGCATGTCGGTCGGCAAGTTCGAGGTCGATCGCCTCGTCCAGGTAGCCGAACGCGTCGGTTTCTGACGATGTCGTCGCAGCAACCCCCTTCGCGTCCCCGAATTCCCTCACTCGCCGACGCCCTCTCGATGTTCCCTCACTCGCGGACACCCTCCCGGTCGGCTCGACGATCGGCGGCCGACCCTTCGCTCAGCGCGTCGACCCGGACTCGCCCCTCCGCGACAATCACAGCCGGGCCGACGAGGGTGACCTGGTCGTCGTCCAGCCTCACCCCCAGCTCTCCGCCGCGCAGCCTGATCCGCCACCAGCCGTCGGCCGGGCGACGCGGATCGGTGGCGAAAGCCGCGGCGACTGCGCAGGCGCCGCTGCCGCACGACTCCGTCTCCCCCACGCCCCGTTCCCGCACCCGCACCCGCAGTCGGCCGGGCTCGGCGAATTCCACGAATTCGACGTTGACGCCCTCGGGAAAATCGGTCGGCTCGACGGTAAGGCGGGTGAGGTCGAGGTGGTCGAGGTCCTCGACGGCGCAGACCAGATGCGGATTGCCCACCGACACCCGGGTGCCCGAGAACTCCCGGCCATCCACGCGCACGCGACCCAAGCCCACGACCAGAGGTGCGGGAAGCCATACCCAGACGTCCCCGACCGCCGGGACATCGACGGTCAGCGGTCCGATGCGGGTGCCGACCACGAAACGCCCCGGCGCCTGGAGTCCGGCCTCGACGAGATAGCGGGCGAAGAGTCGCACGCCGTTGCCGCAGATTTCGGCGACGCTGCCGTCGGCGTTGCGGTAGTCCATGAACCAGGCGGCGTCGCCCGCCAGCTCGGCGAGATCACTCGGGAGCGCAGTGGTGCGGACGACGCGCAGCACACCGTCCGCTCCCACGCCGGCACGCCGGTCGCACAGGTCCCGCACGAAATGCTCGCTGAGGCCGAGGACGCCGTCCGGGTCGGGGAGGACGACGAAATCGTTGCGGGTCGCGTGACCTTTCAGGAAGGCGACGTCGTCCACACCTCGATCGTACGGGCCAGACGGTCGACGAGCTCCGGATCGGCGGCGTCCCACCACTGCACCCGGGGATCGGCGCGAAACCAGGAACGCTGCCGACGCACGAAACGCTTGGTCGCCGCGACCGTCAGCTCCCGGGCCTGCGCTTCGCTGTGACGGCCGTCGAGCATCTCCAGGACCTGCCGATATCCCAGGGCCCGTGAAGCGGTAAGCCCGCGGCGCAACCCGCAGGTGTCGGCCAGCCTGCGGACCTCCTCGACGAACCCGGCGGCCCACATCTCGGCGACCCGCTGCTCCACGCGCAGGTCGAGCGCACTCGTCTCCCGGTCGAGCCCGATGAGCAGGACGTCGTACACCGACTCGTAGCCGGGCATCGTGGCGGTGAACCGGGGCCGGCCGAGGTCGAGCACTTCCAGAGCCCGCACGATTCGCCGTCCGTTGGTGGGCAGGATGCCGGCTGCGGCCTGCGGATCACGTCGGGCCAATTCGCGGTGGAGAGCCAGCGGGCCGACCCTGGCGAGTTCGGCTTCCCAGCGGGCGCGGATTCCCGGATCGGTGCCGGGGAATTCGAGCCGGTCGAGCGCGGCCCGCACGTAGAGTCCGGAACCGCCGACGAGGATGGGCAGCGCCCCACGAGCCGTGACCGACGTAATCGCGGCGCGGGCCAGGCGCTGGTATTCGGCGACGCTGGCGGTTTTGGTGACCGGCCAGATATCGAGCAGGTGGTGAACGATTTCCCTCCGTGCCTCGGGTGGGGGTTTCGCCGTCCCGATATCCATGCCTTGGTAGAGCTGCATGGAGTCCGCGTTGATGACCTCACCGCCGAATTTCCGCGCCAGTTCTATGGCGAACGCCGATTTTCCGACCGCGGTCGGCCCGACGAGCGCGAGCACCTTCGGTCGGTTCTCCACCCGAGGTACGGCGGCCTCCAGCCGATCGGTCTCCGTCTTCGGCGTGTCATCGGCAGGGTTTCCCGCATCCCTCATCGGTCGCTCACCGCAGACGTTCCCAGGTGGCCACCACGTACTGGACGCCGGCTGCAGCGCTGGCGTAGCGCAGCTCGGCGCGCCATTCGCCGTCCGCCGCCCACCGGCCGACGGCCCGCCACGGCCCGACTCCGCCGACGAGCAACTCCTCGGCGAGCGGCACGTCGAGCTCGGCGAGGCCGGCGACGTCCGCCGCGGCCAGGGCGCCCACCACGGCGGTGTCGAACGCCTCGGCCCGCGGGTCGAGGTAGCCGGGGGCTTTGGGGCCGCGCCGCGCGGACCCGTCGCCCATGACGAGGAGCAGCACCGGCTCGTTGATGTCGGGGGGCGGGCCGATCGGCCTGCCGTACGCATCGACCGGTCCGAGCAGATTGCCGTAGGCATCCACCGCGAGCGGTAAGGGAATTCGACCCGGGTCGCAGCGGCGCACCAGCCACACGCCGATCGCAAGCGAAAGAGGGAGGTCGGACGGCGGCAGGTCGGGATCGGCGAGCCCAGGAGCGAAATCCGGCAACGGCGCCGCCGGATGTGCAGACCCGAGAATCAGCAGCGGCCGCGGTCGGGACACCAGCCAGCGGACGGCGTCCAGGCACGCGTCGAGAAGAGGCGCGAATTCGGCGGCCGCACGCCCGGCCACCGCCGGGACGAGAACCGGCGGATGGGGACAAAACGCAACCGCCTCCACCCACGGTTCGCCGACTCCGCGAACCGGAGCAGCCAGCGACACGTTGGGAGAATCGGCCACGGCTTGCAGGGTAGCGACACCCCGGATTCCGCGCGTGCTGCGCGACACCCGGGATCCGCGAAGCCCTCGCAGGCCATACCCTCGGCTACGTCGGATGTCGCCGTCCGTGGGTCCGTCGGTCGCGAAGCCCCGGACCCGCTTCGGACGGCAAGAGCGTCATGGGCCACACTGTGGCGCGCGGGGCGACACGGCAGCGCGGGCAAAGAGGAGAACGCAAGGATGGGCACCGAGACCCAGTGGGGCCGGATCGCGCCCGACGGCACTGTCTACGTCAAGACCCGGGACGGAGAGCGGGTCGTCGGCTCCTGGCAGGCCGGACCCCTCGAAGAAGGGTTGGCTCACTTCATCCGCCGCTACAAAGACCTGGCCACCGAAGTGAGTCTGCTGGAGACCCGCTTCGCTTCGGGCACCGCATCGCCGTCCACCACGATCGTCGCGGCACGCCGACTCCGGGAGACCCTCCCCACTGCGAACGTCGTCGGGGATCTCGACGCTCTCGACACCCGCCTCGCTGCTCTCCTGGAGGAGGCCACCCGCAAACGAGAGGAAGAACGCGAGGCCAGGCGGCAGGCCGCCCAGCGGGCGATCGAAGCCAAACGCGCCCTCGTCGAGCAGGCCGAGGAATTGGCCCAGAGCACGCAATGGAAAGCCGCCGGCGACCGGCTGCGGGAAATCGCCGACGAATGGCGTGAGATAAGGGGTGCGGACCGCAAAATCGAAGCCGAATTGTGGAAGCGGTTCGCCGCGGCACGTTCTGAATTCAACAAGCGGCGCGGCGCGTATTTCAGCAAGCTGGAAGAAGAACGCAAACAGATCATCGCTCGCAAGGAGAAACTCATCGCCGAGGCCGAATCCCTCGCACAGTCGTCGGATTGGGTGGCGACGGCGAACCGTTTTCGAGCACTCACCAACGAATGGAAGAACGCCGGACACGTCGCCCGGGACACCGAATCGGCGCTGTGGCAGCGTTTCCGGGCCGCGCAGGAGACGTTCTTCGCCCGCCGGGCCGAAGCGCTCACCAAACGCGATCAGGAATTCCAGGAGAACCAGCGGGCCAAGGAAGCGCTGCTGGCCGAAGCCGAAGCGTTGGATCCGCACGGTGACCCGGAAGTGGTCCGCACCAAGCTCCGCGACCTGCAACGCCGGTGGGCCCAGATCGGCCGTACCCCGCGGGAGACCGCGGCGGATCTGGAGAAGCGGTTCGACGCGCTGGTGGCGCGGGTGCGCGCCGTCCTCGACGAGCGGCGGCGTGAGGACGCGGTGGCGACGTCCCCGCTGGTCATCCGACTCCGGGAATCGGTGCAGAAACTGGAGCGGAAGATAGACCAAGCGCGCCAGGCGGGAAGACTCGCGGAAGCCAGCGAGCTCGAAGCCCAGCTCGCCACGCACCGCGAGTGGCTCGCCCGTACGACCCGCAGCTAGCTCGTCCGAGTCCGAGCCAGCGATCGAAGTCGTCGGCCCCGCGACTGCACGCCGGGTCAGGCGGGCCGGAAGGTCGGCATTCCGAGCAGCACGCCGGTAGGTTCGGCTCGATGCCGGGCTTCCCAAGCGTCGCCGGCGCGGGTGCGGCGCACTCCCAGCACCCGATCGGCCACGAGGTAATGCGGCGCCGCATGGGTGATCTCGACAGTGACCACGTCGCCGGGGCGGGCATCGGCGGGTTGCAGGTGGACGAGCCGGTTGTCCGGAGCCCGTCCGCTCATCCGGTGGGTGCGCTCGTCCTTGCGTCCCTCCCCTTCGCCGATGAGGACGTCGACCACCTTCCCGACCTGGGAGCGGTTCTCCTCCAATGCGATCTCATCGACCAGGGCGACCAGCCGGCCGAATCGCTCGGCCACCGTCTCGGGCGGCACCTGATCGGGCATCTCGGCGGCGGGGGTGCCGGGGCGTTTGGAGTACTGGAAGGTGAAGGCCCCGGCGAACCGGACCCGGCGTACGACGTCCAAGGTTTCGGCGAAATCCTCCTCGGTTTCTCCCGGGAAACCGACGATGATGTCGGTAGTGATCGCGACGTCCGGGATGGCTGCCCGGATTTTCTCGACGATGTCGAGGTACTTCTGCTTGCGGTACGACCGACGCATCCGCCGCAGCACCGCATCGGAACCTGACTGCAGGGGGAGGTGAAGCTGCGGCATCACGTTGGGAGTTTCGGCCATCGCGTCGATGACGTCGTCGGTGAAATCGTGCGGATGGGGGGAGGTGAAGCGAACCCGCTCCAGTCCGTCGATCCGACCGCACGCTCGCAGCAGTTTTCCGAACGCGTACCGATCCCCGAATTCCACTCCGTAGGAATTCACGTTCTGGCCGAGCAGGGTGACCTCGATGACCCCGTCGGCCACCAAGGTCTGTATTTCCCGAAGTATGTCACCGGGACGCCGGTCCCGTTCCCGACCCCGCAGACGCGGCACGATGCAGAAGGTGCAGGTGTTGTTGCATCCCACACTGATGGCCACCCACGCCGCGTACGCGGATTCCCGCTTGGAGGGCAAAGTCGAGGGAAAGACTTCGAGGGATTCACGAATTTCGACCTGAGCTTCGTGGGCGATGCGCGCCCGTTCCAGCAGAACCGGGAGGGCATCGAGGTTGTGGGTTCCGAACACGACGTCCACCCACGGCGCCCGACGGACGATCTCTCCGCGGTCTTTCTGCGCCAAGCAGCCGCCAACTGCGATCTGCATTCCGGGGCGGGTTTTCTTCACCGGGTAGAGCTGCCCGAGGTTGCCGTAGAGCCGGTTGTCGGCGTTTTCCCGCACGGCGCAGGTGTTGAAGACGACCACGTCCGCCGGTTCGTCGTCGCCCGCCCGCACGTAGCCGCAAGCTTCCAGCAGTCCGGCGATTCGCTCCGAATCGTGCATGTTCATCTGGCAGCCGAAGGTGCGGATCTGGTAGGTCCGCCCGGCTGCCGGCAGGGCGGGGAGCGTCTCGGAAGGAAGCGTCTCGGCGGTCACGGGAACCAGGGTACGAGGTGACTCTCCCGCGCGAGAGGATGGCGACGTGCCCGACTACTCCGACTCCCCCGAAACCCCGGCCCCCCACCACGAGATCAGATCAGCGGAACGGAGAACGGCCCGCTACGGCGAATGGGCTTCGCCGATTTCGGCGGCGGACGTCGCCCGCGGCGGCTTGCGTCTCGGCTTCCCGAGCATCGTGGGTGACGACGTGTGGTGGACCGAAGGTCGGCCGGCGGAGGGCGGACGGCAGGTCGTTGTCTCCGCCGTTCGAGGCGATCTGCTTGCCCCGCCGTGGAATGCCCGCACCCGGGTGCACGAGTACGGGGGGCGGAGCTGGCTGCCGCTGGACGAAACCCGTTTCGTCTTCACCGAGTGGACGGATCAGCGCCTTTACCTCGCCGAAGCGGGTAGCGATCCCACACCGATCACACCCGTGCCGTCGAGTCCCGCCGCCCTGCGGTACGCGGATTTCGTGCGGGTGACGGACGAGCTGTGGTGCGTGCGGGAATCCCACGATTCAGGGAGAATTCACCGCGACATCGTCGCGATCCCGTTGGACGGGTCGGCGGCCGACGACCCCAGCCGAATCCGAAGCATCGTCGCCGGGAGTGATTTCCTCGCCTACCCGACGCCGAACGCCGACGGCACCCGGCTGGCGTGGATCGCCTGGGATCATCCGCGCATGCCGTGGGACGGCACCGAATTGCGGATCGCCACGGTGCGTGACGGTGTGGCGCACGGTTGGACCACCGTTGCCGGCGGCGCTACCGAGTCGGTACTCCAGCCGATGTGGACGGCGGACGGCGGCCTGTACTTCCTCTCCGATCGCAGCGGCTGGTGGCTGCCGTACCGGCTCGACGCCTCCGGTTCGATCCGTCCGCTGGTGGAGCGGGAGGAGGAATTCGGAGGGCCGCTCTGGCAGCTCGGCATGCGGTTCTTCGCCGCGACGCAGGACGGGCGCTTGGTCGTCGTCCACGCCGGAAAGCTCGGAATCCTGGACCCGACAAGCGGTGACATCGTCGATCTGGATATCCCGGCGAACGTGGTCGAGCCGATGCTCGATGCCGCAGAGGCGTACGTCTGCTTCATCGGAGCCGGGCCGCTGCTGCCGCCGACCCTTTTCCGTTTCGACCTGCGCGACCACACGTGTCGCGAAATTCGGCGGTCGGTCGACGTCCTCCCGGACGTGCGGTACGTCCCGATTCCGCAACGCCGCGTCTTCCAGCGGACGGACGGGCAGCCGGTCCACGCAGTGGTCTATCCCCCACGAAATCCGGATTTCTCGGCGCCACCTGAGGAGCGGCCGCCGTACGTCGTCATCGCGCACGGTGGGCCGACGTCGAGCTCTCCACCGATCCTGCGCCTGGAGTACGCGTATTTCACCAGCCGCGGCATCGGAATCCTGGACGTCGATTACGGCGGATCCACCGGATACGGGCGGGCTTACCGGGAACGGCTACGCGGGCAGTGGGGCGTCGTCGATGTCGAGGACTGCGTGGCGGCGGCGCAGAGTTTGGTCGCCGCGGGCGAGGCGGACGGCACGCGGCTGGCGATCCGCGGGGCGAGCGCCGGTGGCTGGACGGTACTGTGTGCGGTCACCCGCACGAATGTCTTCAGCGCGGCGGTGTCGTATTTCGGGGTGGCGGAATTGGTGAAATTCGTGACCCAGACCCACGATTTCGAGTCGCATTACGTCGAAGGGCTGGTCGGCCCGCTGCCGCAGGCCCGCGACCTGTATCTCGAACGGGCGCCGCTTTCCCATGTGGACGACGTCTGCTGCCCGGTGCTCCTTATCCAGGGCCTGGAGGACCCGGTGGTGCCTCCGTCCCAAGCGGAGATGTTCTGCGAAGCGTTGGCCGCCAAGGGAATACCCCACGCCTACCTGGCTTTCGAAGGCGAACAGCACGGATTGCGCCGGGAACGCAACATCGTCACGGCGTTGGAAGCGGAATTGTCCTTCTACGGACAGGTTTTCGGGGTCATCCCACCGGGCGTGCCGCGCCTGGAGCTGAGCGGGCTGCGTCGTCCGCCGCACCACCGCTGACCGCGCATTCAGTGCGCAAGCTCGCTCGCCCTGGTCTCGCGGACCACGGTGACCCGGATCTGCCCGGGATAGGTGAGTTCTTCCTCGATTTGTTTGGCGATGTCGCGCGCGATGACCTGCGCCTGGATGTCGTCGACGACCTCGGGCAACACCATGACCCGCAGCTCGCGCCCGGCTTGCATCGCGAAGACTTTCTCGACCCCTTCGTGCGCGGCCGCGATTTGTTCGAGGCGCTCCAACCGCTGCACGTACGACTCGAGGGATTCTCGGCGGGCCCCGGGACGGCCACCGCTGATGGCGTCGGCGACCTGGGTCAGCACGGCTTCGATGCTGCGGGGTTCGACCTCGTTGTGGTGGGCTTCGATGGCGTGGACGACGTCCTCGTGCTCGCCGTAGCGGCGGGCGAGCTCCGCGCCGATGAGGGCGTGGCTTCCTTCGACTTCGTGGGTGACGGCCTTGCCGATGTCGTGGAGCAGCGCGCCCCGTTTGACGAGCTGCGGGTCGATGTTCAATTCCGCCGCCATCACTCCCGCCAGGTGCGCGGTTTCGACGAGGTGCTTGAGCACGTTCTGCCCGTAGGAGGTGCGGTAGCGCAGCCGGCCGAGCAACGCGACCAGTTCGGGATGCAGGCCGCTGATCCCGACCTCGAGCAGCGCGTCTTCGGCGGCCCGCTGGCAGAGCCGTTCGACCTCGCGTCGACTTGCTTCGTAGATCTCCTCGATGCGCAGGGGGTGGATGCGCCCGTCGTCGACGAGGCGTTCGAGGGCGACCCGGGCGACCTCGCGTCGCACCGGATCGAAGCAGGAGAGGAGCACGGCCTCCGGGGTGTCATCGATGATGAGGTTGACGCCGGTGACCGACTCGAAGGTCCTGATGTTGCGCCCTTCGCGGCCGATGATCCGCCCCTTCATCTCTTCGCTCGGAAGGTGGACGACGGACACGACGGACTCGGCGGTCTGCTCGCTCGCCACCCGCTGAATGGCGGTCACGATGATCTCACGTGCCCGCTTCTCCGCGTCGCGGGCCGCTTCCCGTTCGATCTCCCGGATGCTGAGGGCGGCTTCCCGCTTGGCCTGGTTCTCGATGAGCGCGACCAGTTCCTCTTTGGCAGCCTCCGCCGTCAGCCCCGCGACCTGTTCGAGCAGGAGGCGCCGCTCTTCGGCAGCGTCGGCGAGTTCGGCTTCGCGGCGGCGAAGTTCGGCGTCGAGTTCGCCGAGCTGCCGCTCGCGGGCGTCCAGCCTGGCCTGCTCGACGTCCAGCCGCGTTTCACGTTCGGCCAACCGCTGTTCGCGTCTTTCCAGATCGGCGCGAAGTTCGTGCAGCTCGGCTTCGAGTGCCTCGAGTCGATCATCGTCTTCTCGTCGTGAGCCACCGGCCGGGACGCCGCTCGAGCCGCCGACCCGCGAGCTGCGCATCGACAAGGCGACGACGAGTGCCGCAACGGAGGCAGCGATCGCAAGGACCCCGACCGTGATGACCAAGACCAGTGTGGGCATTCTCGTCTCCCCTCGGTCGGGCACGTCGCCGTGCAACGGAACGAGGGGTCGGCCCGGAGAAATGCCCAGGTCATCCCCGGCGGTGGTATCCACCGCGCGCGGAAACCGTGGGCCGAGTCGCCGCGGCCCAAGGATCGTCCTCGGGGTAGGGCACCCGAGGGTGATCTGCTCGCTATCGCAACGGGCCTGCCGCCCGTGACCACTCCGAGTACGTCGATCGGCTATGGCTGTCCGGCCGACTCCTCACCTTGCTGCCGAGGCTATGCGCCCCCCGACCGCCGGTCAAGCAGGCTCGATCATGTCTTGGGTGATGTCTCCTTCGACGGCGGCCGCCGCCTCATCCACAAGGTCGCCGAGTACTCGGCGTACCGCCCTCGAGGCGATATCGGGGGGATAGCCTCGACGCGCCAACATCCCGAGGAGTCGTCGTGCCCGAACTTCGGGCGGCAGACCATCCGTTGCCACGGCCCGACGGCGGAGCAGCGCGACGGCGGTCGTCTCGATCTCTTCGGGGCCGACGGACCCCACCGCCTCCGCGATGACGTCGGCTTCGACGCCCCGGCGGCGCAGTTCCGCGGCGAGTGCAGCGGGAGCCAAACTGCGGGTGCGCCTCCGTTCCGCCACCCATGCGGCGGCGAAGGCCGCGTCGTCGACGAGACCGAGTTCGGAAAGCCTTCCGAGCGCCTCCTGGGCCACGTCCTCCGGAATTCCTTTGCGGCGCAAGAACGCCTGCAGCTGCGCCCGGGTCCGAGGAGCCCGGGCGAGCTGGTCGAAGAGCAGGCTTTTCGCCTCCTCGACACTCGACGGCGTACTACGTTCCCGCATTTGTTCCGCGGTCACGTCGAACGATTATTTCTCCACCGCAGCGAGGTCCACCGGTGCGTCGATTCGAGGACCGATCCCCAACTTCTCCTTGATTTTCTTTTCGATTTCGTCGGCGAGATCCGGATTATCGCGAAGATAGGCACGGGCGTTCTCCTTGCCCTGACCTAGTTGGTCGCCGTCGTAGGTGTACCAGGCTCCGGACTTGCGGATGATTCCGTGCTCTACTCCCATGTCGATGAGGCTGCCTTCGCGACTGATGCCGACGTTGTAGAGAATGTCGAATTCGGCTTGCCGGAAGGGAGAAGCGCACTTGTTCTTGACCACCTTCACCCGGGTCCGGTTCCCGATGGCTTCCTGACCTTCTTTGATGGTGTCGATGCGCCGGACGTCCAAGCGAATCGACGCATAGAACTTCAACGCCTTTCCGCCGGTGGTGGTCTCGGGACTGCCGAAGAAGACCCCCACCTTTTCCCGGAGTTGGTTGATGAAAATGGCCGTCGTCCCGGAATGACTGAGCGCTCCAGTGATCTTACGTAGGGCTTGGCTCATCAGTCGGGCTTGCAAGCCGACGTGGCTGTCCCCCATCTCGCCTTCGATCTCGGCGCGCGGAACCAGCGCCGCCACCGAGTCGATGACGATGACGTCGACGGCACCCGAGCGGATCAGAGTATCGGCGATCTCGAGAGCCTGCTCCCCGGTATCCGGTTGCGAGACCAACAGATTGTCCGTGTCCACGCCGAGTTTTTTCGCATACTCCGGATCCAGCGCATGTTCGGCGTCGATGAAGGCCGCGATCCCTCCGGCCCGCTGGGCATTCGCCACGGCGTGCAGGGCGAGGGTCGTCTTCCCTGAAGACTCCGGGCCGTAAATTTCGACGATCCGACCGCGGGGCAGCCCCCCGATCCCCAAGGCGACGTCCAACGCGATCGAGCCGGTGGGGATGACGTCGATCGGTGCCCGCGCTTCGTCACCGAGACGCATCAGCGAACCCTTGCCGTGAGCTCTTTCGATCTGTGCAATCGCATGTTCAAGAGCTTTCTCGCGATCGAATGTTGCTGCCATCGGTCTGCCATCCCGTCTGATCGGTGTTCGGAACTCGGTCGCGAACGACGCTAGACGACGACACCGACGTTTCCGGCTCGCTCCCTCGACTTGTGAGTCGCCGTCCGCTTGCCTGTGGACACTACCCGAACAGATGTTCGAACCGCGGGCGACACGCCGAGGCCGACGACCCTCCGCGGCGCGCCGTGCGGCAAGCGACCTCAGCGCAAGTGGGCCGGGACGTCGACGGCCCGGCACACCGCCCGCCACACGTCCGCGGGTTCGATCCCCGCCTCCAAGGCTTGCCGCACGGTACGCCCACCCAACTCGGCCAGCACGAAATCGGAGGCGAAGGACGGCGCGTACACCTCCCCGAAGGCGGCTCTCATCCGCTCCCAGAAGTCCGTCAACCGCATGCGAGCCAGTATCCGCGCCGTCCGGCCCGCGCCGAGCGCCCGTCGGCGCGAACGCACTCCAATGCATCCTCCCGACCGCGACGCACGTCCTTGCAGCGACGAACCGTGAGAAAGCGAGGAAGCGACATCGACCGGCGTGCCTTTCTTCGCCTCACCTTGTCGGCCGCGGGCGGACTCGTCCCGCTCGCCGGATGCCGCCCCTCCACGGAGACGGCCGGCGTCCGGTCGACCCCGAGAGCCGCTTCGACGACGTCCGGCCCTCCAACCCCTCCCGCGCTCGCATCGACCCCGGTTCGGGCCGCTTCGCCGACCCCCGGCCCGTCGCAGTGGCGGGTGCTCGCCGCCGAGCTCCGCGGACCCCTGCTGCAACCCGGGGATCCTCGCTACGACCCCGCCCGCGTGCTCTTCGACCCCCGCTTCGACCCGATCCGTCCGGCCGCGATCGCCCGGTGCGCGACCGTGGACGACGTGCGGCGGTGCGTGCGGTTCGCCGCGGCCACCGGGGTCGCGCTCGCCGTCCGGTGTGGGGGCCACAGTTACGCGGGGTATTCCACCGGCCCGGGATTGGTGATCGACGTCCGCGGCCTGAACGGCATCCGAGCCGACGCGAACCGGCTGCGCGTGGGCGCGGGTGTTCGGCTCATCGACCTCTACGCACGGCTGGCCGACGCCGGACTCGGTCTGCCCGCCGGCTCGTGTCCGACCGTCGGTATCACCGGACTCACCCTGGGCGGCGGAATCGGAGTCACCGCGCGCCGCTACGGCCTGACCTGCGATCGGCTCACGGCGGTCGAGGTGGTCACCGCCGACGGCGAACTGATCAGAGCGGACGACGACCACGACCCGGACCTGCTGTGGGCGCATCGCGGCGGAGGCGGGGGGAATTTCGGGGTGGTCACCGCCTTGGAATTCCATCCGCACCGAGCGGGAAGCCTCACCCGCTTCGTGCTGCGCTGGCCGTGGGCCAAAGCCCGCGACGTCGTTTCGGCCTGGTTTCCCTGGATGGCCTCCGCCCCCGACGCCTGTTGGTCGAGCCTGCACCTCCTGGGAGCCGACGACCCGGGCGGAATTCCCCAGGGATACGTCTCGGGGGTCGTCACCGATTCGGCCCGGAACGCAGGGCCGCTGCTCGACGACCTCGTGGCAGCCGTGGGTGCCCGGCCGACGACACGATTCGTGGCCGAATCCGACTACCTCACCACGATGCTCGCCGAGGCCGGGTGTCGGTCGCTTTCCGAGTGCCGTCCGCTGGCGGAAGGGGGGCGGCTGCGCAGGGAATCCTCCCTCGCCCGTTCGGATTTCCTGGACACTCCGCTCGCCGACCAGGCCATCGACGTGCTCCTTGGGGCCGTCGAGGAACGCGGCTCCGCACAACAACCCGGCGGCGCGATCTTGATCGATGCCCTGGGAGGAGCGGTCAACAGGATCGCCGCAGACCAGACCGCCTTCGTGCACCGCACCTCGGCTGCATGCATGCAGTACGTCGTCCCGAACGCAACCGGTGCACGCCGCTGGCTGGACGAGGTGTGGAGTCGAATGCGCCCGTTCGTCGGGGGTTTCGCCTACCAGAACTACATCGACCCGGCATTGCCCGATTGGCAGACGGCCTATTATGGGCCGAACCTGCCCAAACTGATCCGCATCAAATCTGCGGTCGATCCGCACGGGGTGTTCTCCTTCCCGCAGGGAATTCCCCGGGAGCCGGCGCGATGAGCCCGCCCGATGCAACCGCCACGCGCCCCGGGACGTCCGCAGGAGCGTCCGAGGTACCCGGGGTGATCGTGGACGAGGAGCGACGACGGGTATTCGACGAGTTCGCGCGGGCGCGTATGCCCGAGCTGCTGCGTTTCGGATACGCCCTGACCGGCAATCCGCACGCGGCGGCGGATCTCGTCCAAGACGCCCTGGAGCGCACGATGCTGGCGTGGCCCCGCGTCGAGAAGCAAGGTGACCCCGAAGGCTACGTGCGACGGATCATGGTGAATCGGAACATCAGTATCTGGCGGCGCCGACGACGGGAACGGCTGGTGGTCGACGTCCCCGAAACCGGGCGGGACGACGGCGGGCTGGCCCCCCGCGATCTCGCCCTCTGGGAGAGGGTGCGGGCCCTTCCGCCACGACAACGCACCGTGATCGTCCTGCGGTATTACGAGGATCTTTCGGAAGCGCAGATCGCCGAAATCATGGGGTCGTCGGTCGGCACGGTCAAGAGTCAGGCGTCCCGCGCCATCGCCGCGCTGCGCCGCGACGCCGCCAGCTTCGCCGACGTCCCCCCGCCCGCCGACGTCCCCCCATCCGCCGACGAACAGGGAACGGTGGCTCCCGGAGCTCCTTCCGGGGACGGCGCGAGACGAAAGGCACCGCGAGACGAGCCGCGAGACAGGAAGGAAGCACAACGGTGAGCGACGACGATTTGGAGCGTCGGCTCCGCGCGCTCTTCGACCGCGAGCGCCTCAGCCTGCTCCCCCGCCCCGACGCCCTGGAGATCATTCACCGCGGGGCCCGTCGGCGACAAGCACGCCGAGTCGCGGCCGCATCGACCGGGGCCGCGCTGGCCGCCGTCCTCGTCGTCGCCGCCAGCACCATGATCCGGCCGGCGGCTCATCGGCCCACGACCACGGCACCTACCCAGCTCACGGTCCCCTCGGCCTCCTCACCCGCCGCATCGCCGTCCTCCACGACCGCGGAACCGATTTCGACGCAGCCCCCGACGATCCCGGCCGGTGGCCCACCGCCTCGCGGCTTCGTCCCCCTGTCCGTCACCGGTACCACCAGTAATGGCCAGACGTTCTGGGTCCTCGGCCACGCGCCGTGTGGCGCCGGGTCGTGCACCGCCCTGGCGAAGACCACCGACGGGGGGCGTTCGTTCACTGAGGTAGCCGCGCCGCCGAGTGCCGTAGTGCCCGACGTGATCGGTGCCCTCGACGTCTTCGGCCCGCAGACCATCGCCGACGTCCGATTCGTCGACGCTCACAACGGCTGGGCGTACGGCGGAGCGCTGTGGCAGACCTCCGACGGCGGGCACTCCTGGCAGCGGGTCACGGAGGTCCCCGGGAATGTGGAGCAGCTCGCCGTGGCGAGCGGCCACGTCTGGGCGGTCGTCACCACCGGCAGCGGACCGGATTACCGGCTCTACACCTCGACGCTGTACACCGCGACCTACCCCGGCGGTCGGTGGGCGCCGGTGGAGGCAGCCGACACGTTCGGTCCCGCCGAGCCGGCCCTCGTCGTCCACGACACCACGGTGGTCGTCATCGGGCAGGACGCTACAACCGGGCGGCCCCGGGCGGTCGGCACCACCAACGCCCGCAACTTCACCACCCTGCCGGCGCCGCCCTGCCTCCCCGCCCACCCGAGCACCTTCTCGGTGACCGCCGATGCGGTGTGGCTTGCGTGTGCGGCGAACGCACCGCTGTACGTCTCCACCGATTTCGGGCAGACCTGGACGGCGGTCCCCGCGCACCTTCCCGCCGTCTCGGCAGTGGCTGCGGTCGATCCCACTCAGGCCGTGGTCGCGACCGGCGGTGAGTTGCGCATCGTCCACGTCGATGGCACTGTGGCGACGGCCGTCACCCCGGGGACGGCGGACGGTTTCGTCTTCGTCGGCTTCGTCAACGCGCAGGTCGGGTTCGCCGTGGCCGAGACCGGCGGCGCCCGACAGCTGTGGCGGACGACGGACGCCGGGCAGCACTGGTCCGTCGTGTCGGTCGGGGGGTGACGCGGCCGTCGGCGTGATGCGGAGGTCGGCGGCCGCAAGGGGTCGCGCTGCGGGGCCGTGCCGTATCTCTCCGCGGAGAATCGAACCGTGAGGGAGGCAGACCGGGCGGTTGCACGCTCGGCGTCGAGCACCTCGGACCCGCTTGCCCTCTTCTCCCCGCTGGTACGAAGCTGGTTCGCCGACACCTACCGGGAACCCACTGCTGCGCAAGCCGAGGCGTGGCAGGCGATATCCCGCGGTGACCACGCGTTGGTCATCGCGCCGACCGGTTCCGGAAAAACCCTCGCGGCTTTCCTGTGGTCCCTCGACCGGCTGATCCGACGGTCGTCGCCTGGTGGACGCGTCCTGTACGTCTCCCCGCTGCGGGCACTTGCGGTAGACATCGAGCGAAATCTGCGGGGACCGCTCGGCGAAATCCGCCGCCGAGCCCGCGCCTGGGGAATTCCGGCTCCGGACATCTCCCTTGGAGTGCGCACCGGCGACACGCCGCCATCCCAACGGCGGGCCCTGGTACGCCGTCCGCCCGACATTCTCATCACCACCCCGGAATCCCTTTTCCTGCTGCTCACCTCGCGGGCCCAGGAAGCGCTCCGGGGTGTGGACGTCGTCATCGTCGACGAGGTGCACGCGCTGGCCGACAACAAACGGGGTGCCCACCTCGCGCTCAGCCTGGAACGGCTGGAAATGGTGACCGACGCACCGGTGCAGCGCATCGGATTGTCGGCCACCGTTCGCCCGGTCGAAACCGTTGCGGAATTCCTCGGCGGCGACCGCCCGGTCCGGGTGGTGAATCCGCCCGCCTCCAAGGAATTCGACGTCCGCGTCGTCGTCCCCGTACCCGACATGACCACCCCTCCCCCTCCCCCCGAACCGCTGGACGACGAACACCGGGACGCCGACGGATATCCGGCGCGCACGACGCTGTGGCCGCACCTGGTGACCCGGCTCGCCGATGCCATCGAGGCGCACCGTTCGACCATCGTCTTCACGAATTCGCGCCGCCTCGCCGAGCGACTGACCGCCCAGCTCAACCGGCTTGCGGTCCGCCGCGGAAATTCCGGTGAGGTAGCCCGGGCCCACCACGGTTCGGTCAGCCGCGAACAGCGTCGGCTCACCGAAGAAATGCTGAAGAACGGCCGCATCCCAGCGGTGGTGGCCACCAGCAGCCTGGAACTCGGTATCGACATGGGAGCGGTCGATTTGGTCGCTCAGGTCGAACCGCCGCCGAGTGTCTCCGCCGCGATCCAGCGCTTCGGGAGAGCAGGCCATCAGCTCGGCGAAATCTCTCGGGGAATCGTTTTTCCCAAGCACCGTAGCCAACTGGTGCCCGCCGCCGTCATCGTCGACCGAATGCGCCGCGGAGAAATCGAAACCGTGCGCATTCCGGAGAATCCCCTCGACGTCCTCGCCCAACACGTCGTGGCCATGGCCGCGACCGCACCGCGCCACCCCGATGAACTCTTCCGGGTGGTTCGGCGCGCGGCTCCATATCGGCGGCTCACCCGCACGATGTTCGACTCCGTCGTCGACTTGCTGCTCGGCCGCTACGCCTCCCCGCATCTGGCCAGCTTGCGACCTCGTCTCATCCTCGACGAGCCGACCGGAACCGTCTCGGCATCCCGCGAGGCCGCGCGCATCGCCCTCACCAACGCCGGCACGATTCCCGACCGCGGCCAGTACGCGGTTTTCCTTGCCGGTGCGGAGAAGCCCAGCCGAGTCGGCGAACTCGACGAGGAAATGGTGTACGAGTCCCGGGTCGGCACGGTTTTCACCCTCGGGTCGTCGAGTTGGCGCATCGTCGACATCGGCACGGATCGGGTGCTGGTGGTCCCGGCCCCTGGCGCCCCGGCGATTCCCCCGTTCTGGCACGGGGACGCGGTGGGCCGCCCGTTGGAGCTCGGCCGCGCGATCGGCGCAACCCTCCGCACCCTCGCCGACGCGGATCCCGGCGCCGCAGCCGCCTGGCTACGCGGCGCGGGCCTCGATGAATTCGCGGTCGGCAACACCCTGCGGTACCTGGCCGAACAGCGTGCCGCGGCCGGTGCGTTGCCCGACGACCGCACCGTGGTGGTGGAGACTTTCCGCGACGAGGTCGGTGATTGGCGGTTCGTCGTCCACTCGCCTTTCGGAGCTCGGGTGCACGCGCCCTGGGCGATGCTCCTCGGACGCCGAATCCGTGAACGCTTCGGCCTGGATGCGGCCGTCATGCACTCCGACGACGGGATCGTGGCCCGGCTGCCGCACTCCGCCACCCCGCCCCCGGCCGATCTGGTGCTCGTCGACCCCGACGACATCGCTTCGCTGCTGCGGGGAGAAATCCTCGGATCCGCTTTGTTCGCAGCACGTTTTCGGGAATGCGCGGCCCGCGCTTTGCTGCTGCCGCGACGCTTCCCGAACCGCAGAACCCCGCTCTGGCAACAGCGGCAGCGTGCGGCGCAACTCCTCGATGTCGCCGTCGACCTCCCGGATTTCCCGATCGTCGCAGAGGCGGTGCGCGAGGTATGGCAGGAGGTTTTCGACGTCCCCGGACTGCGGGACATCCAACGCGACCTCGCGTCGGGCCGCATGCGGTTGGTCGGGGTGTCCACCGCCGCACCCTCGCCCTTCGCCCGCAGCCTGCTCTTCGGATACTTGGCGAATTTCCTCTACGAAAACGACGCCCCTCCCGTCGAACGCAAATTGCACGCGTTGGCGTTGGATTCGGCATTGCTCACTCAACTGCTGAGCGAGCAGGATTTTCGCGACGTTCTGGACGACGAAGTGGTGGCGGACCTCGAGCGAGCACGCGCCGACGACGGGCCGCCCCCGCCTACCCTTCCCGAGGCGGTGGCCTATTACGCCGCGCGTCACGGGCCTTTTCGCAGCGCCGATATCGCCGAGTGGCTCGGAGTGCCGGTCGATGCCGTCTCCCCGGTGCTCCGGGAATACGCGGCGGCGGGCCGCCTCCTCACCAGCGCCGACGGCTCCTGGTGCGACGCGGACGTCTTCGCCGCGCTGCGGCGTCGGACCTTGGCGAAACTACGCGCGGACGTCGAACCGGTCGCGCGGTCGGTCTTCGCCCGGTTCCTGCCCACCTGGCAACACATCGCCGTCCCCCTCCAGGGCATCGACGGGCTGTACACGGTGATCGATCAGCTCCGGGGTGCGCCGATTCCGGCGTCGCTACTGGAAAGCGGCGTGCTGGCAGCCCGAGTGGAGGATTATCGGCCGGAAATGCTCGACGAACTGACCACGTCGGGCGCTGTGACGTGGACCGGCTGGCGCGGGAGCACCGACGACGGATGGATCGTCTTGACCCCCGCCGACGAGGCGGCCCGTCTGCTCCCCGAGCCGCGACCCGTCGAGGAGCCGCTGCAGCGACGCATCGTGGACGTACTCGGCGAGGCGGGGGCGCTTTTCTTCCGGGACCTGGCCGATCGGCTGCGTTTCACCGACGACTCCCGGCTCGCCGCGGCACTGTGGGATTTGGTCTTCGCCGGGTGGCTCACCAACGACACGCTCGCGGCCCTGCGGAATCGGCTCGGCGGACGACGGTATCACCCGCGCGGCCCGCTGCTCCCCCGCCGCCTGGGACCGCCCGAGGCAGCCGGCCGGTGGAGTCTGGCGCCCACCGAGGATTCCGCCGACCGCCCCCAAGCGATCGTCCATGCCCTGCTCGATCGGCACGGAGTCGTGGCCCGTCCGACCGTCGCCTCCGAACAGAGCGCGGGTGGCTTTTCCGAGCTCTACCCGACGCTTGCGACCTGGGAATCCGCCGGGCGCTGCCGGAGGGGCTACTTCGTTGCCGGACTCGGCGGCGCGCAGTTCGCGTCCGCCTCCGCCGTCCGGGCACTGCGCGAGGCGAGCCGGCGGCACGGCGCACCCCAGGCGTTGGTCCTCGCGGCCGCCGACCCCGCCAACCCCTACGGCGCCGCGCTGCCTTGGCCGAAGGACGCCGGCCGTGCGACCCGGCGCCCGGGGGCGTTCGTCGTCCTCGTGGACGGAGTCCCGCTGCTGTACATCGAGCGCGGCGGGCGGACGGCAAGCCTGATCGGCGATCCGACGGAGGACGCGGTGCGGATCGCCGCAGCGGCCCTTGCCGAAGCGGCCCGCAAGCAGCGCACCGGCCGCCTTCACCTGCAGCACCTCAATGGACGCCCGATCTGGGCAACCGAAGCCGGGGAAATCTTGCGAGAAGCGGGCTTCCTCCCCACCCCGCAGGGACTGCGGCTACCCGCGTGACGGGAAGACCCTGCGCGCGACGGGCGCGGGGCTCGAGCTGCTCCGGGCCGCTAGACCCCGACCGGCACCCGACCGTCCGTCGACTGATCGCCCGCGTCGTCCACCGTCGGAACCGACAGCGGTTCGGTGAGCGCCCCGACCAGGTCGTCGGGAGCGGCGACCCCGTCGCCCCCGCGTGCGGCGGGACGGGCGGCACGCGGCTCGTACGGCGGCATCTGCGCGGCCTCCAAGACCCGCAGCTCGTCGCTCACCTCCCGCAGCACGTCCGACAGGTGCACCCCCAACGCGTCGCAGATCGCGGCGAGCAGCTCGGAGGACGCCTCCTTCTGTCCGCGCTCGATCTCCGACAAGTACCCGAGGGAGACCCGGGCCTCGGCGGAAACGTCGCGCAACGTGCGCTCCTGGCGTAGCCGATGATGGCGTAGCGCATCGCCTATCAACCTTCGCAGCAGGATCAACGCGCCCTCCTTCACAAAGACGACTGGCTCACGGCGGCGCCGGTCGTACTTTCACGGTACCCCTCCCATCGGCACCCAGCCGTCCCCAGTGGATACCTGCTGTGCCGGCGGGCTGCGGATGTGGGAGGACCCGGGCCGCCAGCGAGCCGACGAGATCGTTGGACGCCGTCAGCCTTTCGGGCGTTGCCAGATCGGAGGCAGGCCGGAAAGGTGGCGACGGAGCAGATCGAGGGCGACGAGCACGGTCTGGCGACGGATACGGTCGCGATCACCGTGAAGATGCAGCTCCCTCACCACAGGATCACTCGGACCGACGAGTCCGACGAAGACCGAGCCCACCGGCTTTCCGTCCTGCTCGGTGGGGCCCGCGACCCCCGTGGTGGCGAGACCGTACGTGGCGCCGAGGCGCTTTCGAATCCCGGTCGCCATCGCGACCGCCACCTCGGGATCAACGGCCCCGCGACGGGCGATCAGGTCGGCGGGGACGCCGAGCTCTTCGATTTTCACCGCCGAGGCGTAAGCGATCACTCCTCCGAGATAGGTTTCCGACGCTCCGGGGGTTGCGGTAAGAGCCGCTGCGAGCAGTCCTCCGGTGAGCGATTCGGCGCTCGCCACCGTCGCACCCGCGTCCCGGAGCAGCCGGTGAACCACCGCTTCCAAGGCGTCGTCGTCGACGCCGAACACGGCATCGCCGAGGAGCTGCCGTGCCCGCTGCTCGACCTGCTGGATCATTGCCTCCGCCTCCGACCGGCTGGGCGCTTTGGCGGTGATCCGCACCCGCGTCTGGCCTTCCGAAGCCAGGTAGGCAAGGGTCGGGTTTCCGCTGCGGGCCAGCTCCGCATCGAGCGGTGCCAGGGCGTCCGCGACCTCGGACTCCCACACCCCGACGGTCCGCAAGACGCGGGAGAGGATGACCGTCCCGCTCCCTGCGCGCTCCGCCAGCTCGGGGGCGACCCACTGCTTGAAGATTTCTTGCATCTCCCGCGGCACCCCCGGCAGGGCGTAGATGACGGCGTCGCCGATCTCCATCCGCAGGCCGGGAGCGGTGCCTGCGGGGTTCGGGAGGGCCCGTGCCCCGCGGGGGCGATCGGCCATTCGCAGGTTCATGGCCGGGTAGTCGCGGCGGCCGAGCGCGGCGTACCGGGCCCGTAGCGCCGCTTCCAGATCAGGGTCCCGTTCCAGCGGAACCCCCGCGAAGGCGGCCAACGCTTCCCGGGTGAGGTCGTCCTGAGTCGGTCCCAGCCCCCCGGTGGTGATGACGACGTCGGCTCTGCCGACGGCCGAGGCGAGGACGGCGGCAATCCGCCGCTCGTTGTCCCCGACGGCGACGGTGTGGTCGACGTCCACCCCGATCTCGGCGAGCGCACGGCCGAGCCAGGCGGCGTTGCCGTTGACGACGTCACCGAGCAGCAACTCGGTGCCGATCGCGACGATCTCGGCTTTCACTCCGCCCCTTGCGAGGACCGGACCGAGCGATGTGCCTGGCGTTGCCGGATCCGTACCTTGATCGCTCGGTATACGTAGTTGACCCCGGTCGCCAAAGTGATCGCGACGGCGATGCCCATCACCCAGGCGCGGGCGGTTCCCCACACTCCTGCGACGGGCAGCAGATACAAGCCGATGGCGACCGCCTGGGTCACCGTTTTGATCTTGCCTGCTTGGCTCGCGGCGAGCACCCCGCCGCGGCTCGCTTCCCCGATCCCCGCGCGGATCACCCAGAACCGCAGAGCGGTCACCCCGAACTCGCGGGCGAGGATCACGGCCGTCACCCACCACGGAAGGTCCCCTACCGCCGAGAGAGCGATCAGCGCGGCGCCGACGAGCGCCTTGTCCGCCAGAGGGTCGGCGATCTTGCCGAAGGTGGTGACCAGCGAACGACGCCGGGCCAGCTCGCCGTCCACCCGATCCGTGAGCGACGCGAGCACGAAGACCGCGGTCGCCGCGTACCGCCATGCCGGGTGGCGGGCGTCCGAGCCGTAGGCGAAACAGACCGCGAACACCGGCACCAGGATGAGCCGGACGACGGTGAGGGCGTTGGCCACGTTGGCGATGCCCACCGTGCCCGGGGACGTCGAAGCCGAGGAGAGCGTGGACCGAGAACTCACCGGCTCTCCTCCAGCCTTCGCTTTCCCTGCAGGGCTTCCGCGAGCAGGTCGAGCCCCTCGACGGAGACGACGCGGGCCTCCACGGTGTCTCCCCGCTGCGGCGGCCGTTCGCCCGGCGCCACCCGCAGCAAGGTGGCGGCGTCCACCTCAGCGGCCTGATGGGCACCGTGACCTCGAAGCAGCCCGGGCTGGTCGTCGTCCGAGCCATCGACCAGCACCTGCACGGACTCCCCGATCCGCCGGCGGGCGCGGTCGACCATCAGCTGCTCCGCCAAGGTGGCGATCTCCTCGACGCGGCGGCGGATCTCGGCGGCCGGAATCTTGCCGGGGAGTTCGGCGGCAGGTGTCCCCTCCTCGTCGGAGTAGCCGAAGACGCCGATGCCGTCCAGGTGCGCTTCGGTGAGAAACGTCGCGAGGGTCGCGAGGTCGGCCTCGGTCTCCCCCGGGAAACCGACGATGACGTTCGACCGAATTCCGGCGCGGGGATTGCGGCGACGAATTTCGCCGAGCAGATCGAGGAATTCCTCCCTTCCGCCGAAGCGGCGCATCCGCCGGAGCACCGCCGGGCTCGCGTGCTGGAAGGAAAGGTCGAAATACGGCGCGACCCGCTCACCGGTCGCCAGGACGTCGATCAACGACGGCCGCATTTCCGCAGGCTGGAGATAGGTAACCCGAAGCCGCACCAAACCGTCGACCTCACGCCCGAGCCGCACGAGCAGCCGCTCCAAAGCGAACGGGTCGCCGAAATCCTTGCCGTAGGAGGTGGAATTCTCGCTCACCAGCACGATTTCCCGGACGCCGTGCGCGACGAGCCACCGTGCCTCCTGCACGATCTCCTCGGGAGGACGGGAAACGAACGCGCCGCGAAACGACGGGATCGCGCAGAACGTGCATCGCCGGTCACACCCCGACGCGATCTTCAAGGGTGCGATCGGGCCGTCGTCCAACCGGTGCCGCAGAACGCGCGGACCACCCAGATGCCCGGGAATTCCGACCTCGGCGGCGACCCGCGGACGCTCCACCGGTGTGATCGGCAGGAGCGTACGGCGGTCACGGGGCTGGTGGGCGCGGATCGGCCGCCCGGCGAGCACGTCGTCCAGCCGCTGCGCGATCGCCGGATAGTCGTCGAACGACAAGACGGCTGCCTCCGGCAGCGCTGCGGCCAGCTCGGCGCCGTACCGCTCGGCGAGGCATCCGACGGCGACCACCGGGCCGTCGTCCGCCGCCGCGAGAATCGTGTCGATCGACTCCTGCTTGGCGGCCTCGATGAAGCCGCAGGTGTTGACGACGGTGACGTCTGCCGGGCCGTCCGTCACCACCCAGCCGGCGGCGGTCAAGCGGGCCGCAAGCTCCTCGGCGTCGACGTCGTTGCGCGCGCAACCCAAGCGAACCAAGCGAACCTGACGCGCGGCGGGCACGGCTGCAGCCTACCCGCATGCGCCGACCGGTCGGATCGTCGTGCGGGTCCGCTCACGCGCGATTCCGACGGCCGCCGGCGGATCACCCTTGGCCGAGATTCGGTGGTCCAGGTCCGAAGGTGAAAGAAGCGACGTCGTTGGTGCTTGGGGGCACCCCGACGTCGACCCCGTTCACCACGAGGGTGGTCGCGGGAGCGTTGCCGAGTTTCAAGTACAGCTTCTGCGGATCGGTAAAGGTCTGGGTGTCACCCGGATTCATGATTCCCTGGAAGATAGTCGTGCCGTCGGAGGCACGGGCCAGCACCCAGCATTTGGCTGTAGTCACGCGAACCGTGACGTGCACCCCCGCTTCGGCGACGGCGCTGGAGGGTGCCGCGGTCGGCGGAGACGCCGACGGGCTCCAAACCGGCACCGAGGGGGTGGCCGGCGCGGACGGCGTCGGCGACGGCGCAATCGCCGGCGACGACGAGCCGAGCGCCGCCCCGGTGGGGGTCTGCGGCGAGTTCCCGCGGAAGAGCTGCACCGCCGCCACCACGATCACCACGACCAATAGCGCGCCGAGTGCCGCAGCTCCCCAGCTCGTGCGGTGCAGGGCCTCGGTCTTCGCGATGGAACGACTCGCCGTCTCGGTCTCGGCCAGCTTGCCGGTGGCGTCTTCATCCTCCGGGCCGACCATCGCGTCGTACTCCGCCAGGAGGGGGGCAGGATCGATCCCCACGACGCGGGCCAACTCCCGAAGGTGGGCGCGGGCGTAGAAATGCCCCCCGCACTGAGAGAAGTCGTCGCGTTCGATGGCCCGAATCAGGCCCGCCCGCAGTCTCGTCTTGGCGGCCAGGTCCTCGACGGACAAACCGGCGCGCTCGCGAGCTTCGGCGATCGTCGAACCGATCGACACGGCGACTCCCTGCAGTTTCCCGGTGGGCGGTGTTCGGGTGCGGAGTGGCGTGGGTGGTGCGATTTTTCCCGCCGCCGAAATTCGGGTCGGCCGATTCGTTCCCGGCGGCGGAGTTCGTGCCCGAGTCTATGCCGTTACCGTGCTCTCGACAAAATCTGCCGGTTCTGGAGATCTGCTGCAAACTTTGCCTCTGGCCCGGCTGTCGATCTTCATTTGGTGCCGCGGAGGGTGGCCAGAATTGCCGGTAATTCCTCGGGTTTCACCAGCACGTCGCGGGCCTTGGATCCCTCGCTGGGGCCAACGATGCCGCGGGTCTCCATCAGGTCCATGAGCCGGCCGGCCTTGGCGAAGCCCACCCGCAGTTTGCGCTGCAGCATCGACGTCGAGCCGAATTGGGTGCTCACGACCAGCTCGACCGCCTGACACAGCAGGTCGAGATCGTCGCCGATCTCCTCGTCGATCTCCCGCCGCGTTTCGTCGCCCCCGAGGACGTCGTCGCGGTAGGCCGGCTGCATCTGCCGCTTGCAGTGGGCCACCACGGCCTGCACTTCGGCCTCGGTGACGTAGGCGCCCTGCAGGCGAATCGGTTTGCTCGCCCCCATCGGGAGGAAGAGGGCGTCCCCGAGACCGACGAGTTTTTCGGCCCCCGGCTGGTCCAAGATGACCCGACTGTCGGCGAGGCTGGAGGTCGCGAACGCGAGCCGGGATGGGACGTTGGCTTTGATGAGCCCGGTGACGACGTCCACGCTCGGACGCTGGGTGGCGAGCACCAAGTGGATGCCGGCGGCACGGGCGAGCTGTGTGATGCGGACGACGGCGTCTTCGACGTCGCGGGGGGCGACCATCATCAGATCGGCCAGCTCGTCAACGATCACGAGGAGGTACGGGTAGGGCCGATACACCCGCTCGCTTCCCGGAGGGGCGGCAAGCTGCCCTTTGCGCACCGCTCGATTGAAGTCGTCGATGTGCCGGAACCCGGAGGCAGCAAGGTCGTCGTAGCGCATGTCCATCTCGCGGACGACCCACTGCAGTGCTTCGGCGGCCTTCTTCGAGTTGGTGATGATCGGGGTGACGAGGTGCGGAATGCCGTCGTAGTGGGAGAGCTCCACCCGCTTCGGGTCAACCAAGACCATCCGGACGTCGTCGGGCGTCGCGCGGGTGAGGATCGAGGTGACGATCGTGTTGATGCAGGTCGATTTCCCCGACCCGGTGGCTCCGGCAACCAGGAGGTGGGGCATCTTCGCGAGATTGGCGCAGATGAAGCGGCCTTCGACGTCCTTTCCGAGCCCGACGACCATCGGGTGGTGATCGGAGGTCGCCACGGGTGAGCGCAGCACGTCGCCGAGGCTCACCAGGTCCCGGTCGGCGTTGGGGATTTCGATGCCGATCGCGGATTTCCCGGGGATCGGGGAGAGGATACGCACGTCGGCGCTGGCCACCGCGTAGGCGATGTTCTTGGACAGTGCGGTCACCCGCTCGACCTTGACACCGGGTCCGAGCTCCACTTCGTAACGCGTCACGGTCGGGCCGCGAGTGAAACCGGTGACTGTGGCGTCGATGTCGAACTGCTCGAGGACGCCGGTGAGCGCCTCGACCACGGCGTCGTTGGCTCGGGTCCGGGCCTTGGTGGGGCTGCCTTCCCGCAGCAGGGTGGGTGGCGGGAGCTCGTAGGTGATGTCGCCGGAGAGCAGTAGTTGCTCGGCGCGGAGCGGGGGGTGCGGGGTCTCGGACGTTCCGTGAACCGATGCGGCCTCGGTGGCGTCGGCGTCCGGACGGCGTGAGGTTAGGGCCGACTCCTCGCTCGCGGCGGTCTCGGCCTCCGCGACCACGGCGGGCTGGGCGGGGACGAGGGGGGTGTCGAACGGACGGTCGGCGTGGTCGGCGTCCACCGCATCGCCGGACCGTCGGCGTCGGCTCCTCGGGGTGCCCTTCGCGGGAACGTCGAGGGCGTCTGGGTCCTGCGGACGCCGGCGAAACCGCGCACGCAGCTCCGCCCACCGGCGGGGGATCGCGTTGATCGGGGTCGCGGTGACGACGAGCAACCCGAAGAGGGAGAGCAGCGCGAGCAACGGCACGGCGAGCCAGGCCGTCACGCCGGCCACCAGCGGCGCGGAAATAAGGAAGCCGGCCAGCCCTCCCGCCGAGCGCATGGCGTGAGCCCCTTGGGTGGGGTAAGGGGTGCCGTGGGCGATGTGCAGCAATCCCAGCACCCCGAGCCCGAGCGCAAGCCACCCGATCACGGCCCGGCCGGGGAGCACCGGCCGCTCCGGATGACGCAGGATGCGCCAGGCCAGCGCTCCGAAGCCCACGGGTACGGCGAGTGCCGCGGAGCCCACGAGCCCAGCGATGATCGCGACGACGATGCCGCCCAGAGGGTTGGGCAGGTGCCACCACAAAGCTCCGGCCGTCACGATGGCCAGCGCGAGGACACCGAGACCGAGTCCGTCGCGCCGATGCGCCGGATCGAGGTCCCTGGCGTGCCGCCCGGCGAGGCGCACTGCGCCTCCGACGAGGTGGGCGACGCCGAGATACACCGCGCGGAGCAGCCTTGCGATCAGGACGACGAAGCGGCGCCCCGAGCGGCGCTTCGCAGCACGACGCACGGCGGGGCGAGGACGGCTGGGGGCACGGGTCGCCACGATCCCCGACGCTACCCCAGCGTTCACATCAGACGCAGCTGTCACACGCCGCGTCGCTTCTTGCCGTCCTCCGCGCGGCGATCAGCCGTCGGCGGCGGATTGGGTCGGTCGTGGATCGGGGCTCGGTCGGTCGTGAACCGCGGTATCAGACCTCGACGACCACGGGGATGATCATCGGGCGGCGTCGGTAGGTTTCGTTCACCCAGCGGCCCACGGTGCGGCGGACTACCTGTTCCAGCTCCGAGCCGTCCACCATCCCGTCGGCGATGGCGTCCTCGACGGCTCCCGCTACCCGCGGCAGGACGTCGACCAACGCGGCGTCGTCGATGCCCGAACCCCGCGCGTGCACCTCCGGGCCCCCTACGACCTTGCCGGCGGCCGCGTCGACGACGACCACCACGGAGACGAACCCTTCTTCTCCGAGAATTCGCCGGTCCTTGAGGGACGTCTCGGTGACCTCTCCGACCGACAGCCCGTCGACGTAGACGTAGCCGCAGTGCACCGCGCCGACGACGCTGGCCCGACCGTCGACCAGGTCGACGACCATGCCGTTCTCGGCGAGCACGACCCGGTCGGGGAAGACCCCGGTGAGTTTGGCCAATTCTCCGTGGGCCCGCAGGTGTCGCCATTCACCGTGGATCGGAAGGAAATTACTGGGTCGGGTGAGGTTGAGCACGTAGAGCAATTCTCCGGCCGGTGCGTGGCCGGAGACGTGCACCAAGGCATTTCCTTTGTGGACGACGTTCGCTCCCCACCGCCCGAGCCCGTTGATGACCCGGTACACCGCGGATTCGTTGCCGGGGATGAGCGAACTGGCCAGCACGACGGTGTCGCCGGGTTCGATCCGTACCGCGTGGTCGCGGTTCGCCATCCGAGAAAGCGCCGACAGAGGTTCTCCTTGCGAGCCGGTGGAGACCAACACCACGCGGTCCGGAGGCAATTCGTCGATTTCGCGCGCGTCGACCAACAGATCCGGCGGAACCCGCAGATATCCGAGGTCACGGGCTACTCCCATGTTGCGGACCATCGAGCGTCCGACGAACGCGACTTTGCGTCCGAATTCGTGGGCGATGTCCAGCACCTGCTGCACCCGATGGACGTGACTTGCGAAACACGCCACGATGACCCGCCGGGTCGCACGCGAGAAGATATCCCGCAGCACCGGTGCGATGTCACGTTCGGGGGTGACGAAACCAGGAATTTCGGCATTCGTGGAGTCTGCCATGAGCAGATCGACACCCTCGGCGCCCAGCCGCGCGAAACCGGCGAGATCGGTGAGTCTCCCGTCCAACGGGAGCTGGTCCATCTTGAAATCCCCGGTGTGCAGCACGAGACCGGCAGGGGTGCGCAACGCGACCGCCAGCCCGTCGGGAATCGAGTGGTTGACGGCGAAGAATTCACAATCGAAAGGACCGAGACGCTCCCGACTGCCTTCGCGAACGGTGAGGCTGTAGGGGGTGATGCGATGCTCGGCGAGTTTCGATTCGGCGAAAGCCAAGGTGAGCGGCGAACCGACCAGCGGAAGGTCGGGACGTTCGCGGAGCAGGAAAGGAATCGCCCCGATGTGGTCCTCGTGCCCGTGGGTGAGCACCAGGGCTTCCACTGCGTCCAGCCGGTCCCGGATGTAGTCGAAATCCGGCAGGATGAGATCAACGCCTGGCTGATCAGGATCGGGAAACAGCACCCCGCAATCGACGATGAGCAGCCGACCGCCGAATTCGAAGACGGTCATGTTCCGCCCTACTTCCCCGAGGCCGCCGAGCGCAACGATGCGCAGGCCGTGCGGCGGAAGCGGCGGTGGGGGACCGAGTTCGGGATGCGGGTGACTCACCCCTGCCGCTCCCCCGCCCCCGACGAGGGTTCGGCCGGCTGCGACCCAGTCGTGTCGCCGTCCGCGAATTCGGCGAATCCCGCCGCGGTGAGGTCACGGCGGAGCTGGTCCACTTGTTCGGGCGTCGCGTCGACCAGCGGCGGGCGGACCGGTCCGCCGGGGAGTCCCGCGAGACGCAGCGCCGCCTTGGCGAGAACGACGCCTTGGGTGCGGAAGAAACCGGTGAAAACCGGCAGCAAGCGACGATGCAAAGTGAGCGCCCCTTCGACGTCGCCGTCGAGATAAGCGGAAATCATCGCCTTCGTCTGCGCACCGAACAAATGAGTGGGGACGCCGACCACCCCGACCGCCCCGATCGCCAACAACGGAAGGGTGTTCTTGTCGTCCCCCGAATAAAAGGCCAAGTCGCTGCGGGCCATCACCCAAGAGCTCTCCTCGAAATTCCCCTTGGCGTCCTTCACCGCGACGATCCGCTCGTGCTCGGCCAGCCGCACCATGGTCTCCGGTTCGATCGCCGTGGCGGTGCGGCCCGGAATGTCGTAGAGCATGACCGGGAGGCCGGTGGCGTCCGCGACCTGCCGGAAATGCGCCAGCAGTCCCGCCTGCGGCGGCTTGGAGTAGTAAGGGGTGACGACGAGCAGGCCGTGTGCTCCGGCCTTTTCCGCGGTCTGCGCGAGTTCGATGGTGTGTCGGGTGTCGTTGGTACCGACGCCGGCGATGACGGTCGCGCGGTCTCCCACCGCTTCCAGGACGGCGCGCAGCAGCCGCTCCTTTTCGTCGTCCGTCGTGGTGGGGGACTCGCCCGTCGTCCCACTGATCACAAGGCCGTCGTTGCCGTGGCCGACAAGGTAGCTGGCCAGCCGCTGGGCCCCGGAGAGATCGAGCGCGCCGTACCGCGTGAACGGCGTGACCATGGCGGTGAGGACCCGGCCGAAGGGGGCCGGACGCGTAGCAGAGGTCATGGAGTAACGGTACCGTCCAGCCGGGTCGCGGGCGGTGACGAGCACCGGAGCGTGCACAGTAAGACACCCCACCGGTCGAGCAGTCGGGGGTCCACAAGACCGGCGAGGTGCACTCCAACTATGCCATGATCGCGAAGTTCTTGGATTCGATTCGGGAAACCGTCATGCGCCTGATCGAAGTGTGGGCGACGTGAGCTCTGGTCGACCCGCAGTTCGTTCGATCGTTCACGGGGCGACCCGGCCGTGGGCTTCGAACGCCTCGTGGGTCAGCGGCATGAGCCGCGCCCACTCCTCCTCCATCCGCTCGGCCACCATCTCGATTTCCCGCTGCGGAAAACTCGGGAAACGGCTGCCTTCGCGGCGGGTGCGAAGCGAGAGGAAGTTCATGAGGGAGCGGGCGTTGAGGGTCACGTACGCCGAGGAGTAGATCGCGACCGGGAGGACGCCACGAGCGACTTCCCGGGCCACCCCCGCCTCCAGCATCTCCAGATACGCCTCGTACGCCTGCTCACAGGCCCGCTTCGTCGCCTCCTCCACAATCTTGTGCTGCTCGGGGGTGCCGGGGCCGAACTCGTAGTGGCCCGGTTTGCCCTGCTGCACCAACTTGCGATCGGGGCCGGGGACGTAGAAGACGGGGCGAAGTTGCCGGTAACGCCCGGATTCCTCGTTGTATGAGGCGATGCGATGCCGCATCATCTCCCGAAACACGAAGATCGGCGCTTGAACGTAGAAGGTCATGGAATTGTGCTCGAACGGCGTGCCGTGCCGATCCCGCATCAGGAAGTTGATGAGCCCCTTGGAGCGGGCGGGGTCAGCGTGGACGTCGTCCAGCGACTGCTCCCCTTTCGTGGACACCCGAGCCGCAAAGATCACATCCGCGTCGCTGGCCGCCGCGCGGACCAACTCCACCGTCACGTCGCTACGGAACTCGATCTCGTGTCGGAGTGGCTCGCTTGCGGACTGGCTCATGGGCGCACCTCCTCGGGTAGGCGGGCGAGGACGGCCTCGCATGCCTGCCTAGCGATCACCAGGGCTTCCTCCGCTTACTCCGGCGAAAGCTCCTGGGGAGCTCCCGGATAGTGCGCGGTCCGAAACACGAAGATCGGCGCTTGAACGTAGGAAGGTCATCGAATTGCGCTCGAACGACGTGCCGTGCCGATCCGCGAAGATCGCGTCCGCGCCGCTGGCCGCCGCGCGGAGCAGCTCCACGGGCACATCGCCGCGGTACTCGATCTCGCGTCGAAGTGGCTCGCTCACGGGCTAGACGTTAGCAGGGCTCCCCGCGGCAAGCTCTCGCCCACGTGCCAGCCCCACTCCATCCCTTTCGTTGGGTACTCAAAGGGCCTTCTCGGAAATGCCATGCGTTGGTTCACCTCTTCAGGTACGCTGCCACCATGATCTATTCGTTCAAGCTGCTCTCACAAAAGGCATGAAACAAATGGAACATTCGGAACGGATCGGACAAAGCCCCTTCGCTAGGCTGCTCCAGGCCTACTCCGAAATACTCAGTCGCCAGCAGTACACCATTACAGCTCTCAGCAAATGGCCCTCCGAACGCAGCCGGCGCGCGCCGGACTTTGCCTGGATTGGCGACGACATCTCATCGGAGCAACTCTTCATGGGCACGGGACAGGCTATCATCAAGAGCTCGCACGACGCGTTCGCTGACGTCCGGCGAATGTGCGCGACCCTGGAGGTCAACCCATACGACCGCGAGCTCCTTTACGGATATCCTTGTGTCATAGGCAGGACTGGAGACGGCATAATACGTGGACCTCTCTTGTTTACCTCAATCTCAGTCCAACCTATGCGTCGCGATCTTTGTCTTGAGCTCGCAGACACCCAGTTGCGATTCAATCCCTACCTGTTCGACCGCGGCGGCGATCCCGAGCTTCAGAGCCATCGACTCGCAGAGCTCGTTCGAGAAGTGCCAGAACTTCCACTCACCCCAGAGAAATTAAGAGATTTTGTCTCCGTATTGCGCAGGGAGATACCGGAGCTTGAAGTGGCAGCGGACCTGGGCGGTGCTTTCACCTCCCCACCAGACCGTCCGACAGCGGAAACACCCCTAACCCTCATAGACCAAGCTGTCCTGCTGATCGCGCCTAAATACAACTACTTCCTGCAAAACGACTTAAGGACCATCACTGAGAGTGACCACGGAGATGCCGCATTCGCGCTCAAGTCGCTTCTTTACGGTGCGACCGATACTCGCCAGACCGAAATCACTTCAGATACAGTCGATCGCGCTAACCTCTACTTTCCATTCCCAGCGAACCGGGCCCAGCGTAAAGTTGCACTTCTCGTCGAGGACGAAACAACATCACTGATACACGTCGAGGGACCCCCAGGAACAGGCAAGAGTCATACCATCGCAAATCTCGCATGTCACCTCGCCGCAACCGGGCGTAATGTCCTTATAACATCACAAAAGGATCAGGCGCTAAAGGTAGTCGACGAAAAACTGCGCGAGCTAAATTGCCCCCATCTACCGGCAACACTGCCGCGCGACGCCGCAGGGCGTGCTGCGCTGGCCCGCCAACTCGAGTCGATCAAAGCCGATCGGGTTAGCAGTGAGGTACAGAGAGATCGCGATGAGTGTTCGAGCCGCCATGATCGGATAGCAGCCACTCTCGCTCAAGCGCACGACGCCTTAACGACGGCCCGCGAGCTAGAACATCGTCTCGCCCACAACGCCAGGGCCCGTGTCGAGGCGCGCAATATCATAGCCACACTCAGGCCGAGATGGGAGCTCCGAAAGGCGAGTCACGCCTTGCGCCGCCTCGGCGAGGACACAGACGCGATAGGTCGAAAAGCTCGGCACGAGCGTGAGCGCGCGCGCGCCTACGCGTCTAGATTGATGGCCCTCGACGCCGAACTGCGAATAGCAAGTGCAACGCGCGCCACGCGCAACGTCCTCCGCGACATGAAAAAACTTTTGGCGAAGAACGATAAGAGAGCCGCCAACTACCGGCACTTCGACGACTGGAAAAACAACCCTGCGCGGGCAAGAGCACTGCTGTCCGTATTACCAGTATGGATCATGTCTCCCGACGACGTAGCCCGACTGTTTCCCTGCGAGCCCGGACTATTCGACGTCGTCATCGTCGATGAAGCATCCCAAGTAGATCTCCCGTCGATCTTTCCGACTCTTTATCGTGCGAAAAAGGCAGTCGTGGTCGGAGACACAAAGCAAATGCAGGCAGCCCGCTTCAAGATGATCAAAAGCGAAATAGTCAATGAGACATTTGCCCGCTACGAGCTGAACCAGCTTCTCCAGATCGACGAGCTAGATCCACGCGGCATATCGCTTCTGGATCTCGCTGCCAGCCGATGCGACGAAGAAGTTCTCCTCGATGAGCACTTCAGGTCACTGCCGCCTATTATAGAATTCTCAAATAGGAAATGGTATGACGGAAGACTGCGAATAATGACAGACATGCGCAAGAAGCGTTTCGGATCGCCGGAGCAGGCTGCTGTAGAGCTACATTTCGTTGAGGGCGGTTACGTTAAGGACGGGCAGACAAACGAGCCTGAGGCTCGTAGCCTTCTTGAATTTTTGAAAGGGTTACTCAAGAATCCGAGCTATCATGAGGCAAGTATGGGAATCCTCTGTCTTTTCGACGAGCAGGCGGACCTGATCCAGAAGATGGTTCTCGAAGAGATCTCCGCCGAAGACCGGGAACGTCATCGCATAGTGGTTGCACAGCCAGACGGGTTCCAAGGAGATGAACGCGACGTCATACTGTACTCATTATCATGGGACGACAATGGCATGTCACGGCAAGCCCTCTCCCAACGACAGCGTGACGATCTACATATACAGGGAATGCTAAACGTAATGTTCACCCGCGCAAGGGACGAGATTCATATATTCCACTCGGCTCCGATCAAGTCATTCGCTATGGCAAGCGGAAACAAAGGCGTCCTTCAAGAATGGCTAGAGCATTGTGAGGAAGCGCAGAAACGGAAGCGGTCTCCAGACGCGAAGCTCGGCAAAGTAGACTCCGAGTTCGAGGCACAAGTAGCCGACGCTTTGCAGTCACGAGGAGTCGAAGTAATACATCAATACCCGGCATGCGGTTATCGAATCGATCTCGTGTGTAAATCTGGTGATCGGTGGGTGGGAGTCGAATGCGACGGTGAACGTTACCACCTCGATGAACTGGGGAATCAGCGACCCGAGGACCTTTACCGGCAAGACGTTCTCGAACGTGCAGGATGGACCATCGTGCGGATACCATACAGTAAGTGGCGACGCAATCCCGAGGAGCAGATCGAGAAGGTCTTGTCTGTTCTGGCCGGCAACGGCGAGCGCGGCGATACTACCTGTAAAGGTCAGAATGCATCCTCTGACGCTGCGCCACAAGAGAAACCAACAAGAGGGAGCCGGACGCTCTGGGTATCGAAAGATCAGAGCCTCTTCATTGAAGGCGTACGAAGGGGTCTACGTGAGAAGGATGAGTTGATAAGGTTCGTCTTAAGAGAGCTCGGATACAAGCGGCTTGGTCCGCGGATACGAAACAACTTGGAAGGTGCTCTTGCTGGATTGATCCGTGACAAGATACTCGTCTACGAGAACGACTTGTATCTCCTCCCACAGAGCACACGTGAGGCGAGTCTGTGCATCAACGCATCCACCGAGTCGTCGGCTCCCCGGCCGACCTCGAGAACATCCTCTCAGCATCGAAGACGGAGGCGTAGTTATCCACGTTACCGCTACCTGCGGTATTACTAATGTCCCTTGATTTTCGCGCATCGATTAGGTCTCAGGTCGGCGAGGAGACGCCGGGCGGCGTTGTGCCCGGCGGCACCGATGACCGAGCCGGCGGGGTGGCAGCCCGCGCCGGCGGCGTAGAGCCCCGGGATCCCCGTGGCGTAGGGCATGCGGTCGGTGAACGCGAACGAGTTGTCGATGTGGTGAATGTGCCCGCCACTCATCCCGAAATGCCGCTCGATGTCGATCGGGAAGAGGGCGAAAGCCTCTTCCACGAGGTTGGCCAATCCGGGAGCGAAAAGCTCACATTTCTCCACGAGGTCAGCGACGTAACGGGTGCGTTCGTCGTCCGTGGGAGCGCGGTTCGGCACCCACTGGACGAAAAATGCCGACGAATGATGGCCGTTTTCGTCGCGAAGCGAGGGATCGACGGAAGTGTGCACGTACCATTCGATCGCCGGGAAATCCGGGAAGCTGCCGCCCTTGGCGG
Source organism: Acidothermus sp. (assembly GCA_023512015.1). Taxonomy (GTDB): domain Bacteria; phylum Actinomycetota; class Actinomycetes; order Acidothermales; family Acidothermaceae; genus Acidothermus. Next base: position 66,224 of record JAIMAI010000007.1, read on the forward strand.
CCAGGTACGCCCGACGTAGCGTGGCGAGCACATCCCCCTCGGGGAGGATGTGAATGGTGGCCGCGCCGTACGCGAAAGGGTTGGGAAGACAGGGGAAGCGCGGCAGATCACGCAACGCTAGGTTCACCTTCGAGGTCATGCCGGGACAGGACCATCGGGCATAACGCGCGGCCAAGGAATCCGGCAGCCGCGCAGCGCCGACCAAATCTCGCACGACGAACGGATCGGTGGCCGCCACGACGAGACGGACGTCGACGGACTCCGCGTCGTCCAACACGATCGAACGGACGCCGTCGGGACCCACCTCGATGCGGGTCACCGTCGTGCCGCAGCGAATCTGCGCCCCGGCTCGGCGCGCAGCGTCGGCGAGCCGCTTGCTCACCGTTCCCATCCCGCCGCGGACCAGCATCCACGTGCCGGCGGAGCCCGGGAGCCGGGTCATGTTGTGGACGAGGAAATTGTGACCGGAACCCGGCTCGTCGAAGCAACGCGACAACCCGGAGATTCCGTCGGTCACCGCGTACATCGCCGTCACCACTTCGCTGCGAAAACCGAACCGGTCCAAATAGTCCAACACGCTGCCCCGACACAAATTGATGAACACAGACCGCAAAGCAGGCCGGATGTAGCGCTCCGCGGTCTCCTCGACGGAAAGCGGTTCGGCGAGCCACGCCGGAGCGAAATCTTCCCGCAAGGCAGCAAGTTCGGCCTGCAGCGCCCCGTCGGCGCGTGCATCGGCGTCCGAGAAGAACGCGCGGAAATTCGCGGCAGCAGCTTGCCGATCGGAGCCGAGGAGGAGGTACCGACCGTCGGACCGTGGCAGGAAATAGTGGGGATCTCGTCGGAGGAGCGGGAGGTCGACCTCGAGGAGCCGCAGTAATTCCGGCGGCATCAGGCCGAGCAGGTAGGCGCCGGTCGATTGACCAAGCCCGGAGGCGCGATGGAACGGTCGCTCGGTGCGCGCGGCACCACCGACCACGGCGGACCGCTCGAAGACCGTCACCCGCAGACCGGCTCGGGCAAGCAGGGTCGCGGCGACCAAGCCGTTGTGCCCCGCTCCGACGACGGCGACGTCCATCAGCGCAGATCGAGGAGCGGTTCGAGGCCGACCGTCAGCCCCGGTCTGCGGCCCACCTCGCGAACCGCGAGCAGCACCCCAGGCATGAACGAAACGCGGTCCAGGGAGTCGTGGCGAATCGTGAGGATTTCCCCGTGCCCCCCGAAGAGCACCTCCTGGTGGGCGACCAATCCGGCCAGCCGCACCGCGTGTACCGGCACGCCGTCGACCTCCGCCCCGCGGGCTCCCGGGAGCGCGGTCGTCGTCGCGTCGGGCATCGGGCCGAGCCCCGCCGCGGCCCGCGCGGCCGCGATCCGTGCCGCGGTGGTGCGCGCCGTCCCCGAGGGGGCGTCGGCTTTGCGGGGATGGTGCAATTCGACGATTTCGGCGGACTCGAAATACCGGGCGGCGCGCTCCGCGAACGCCATCATGAGCACCGCACCGATAGCGAAATTCGGTGCGATGACAACCCCGATCCCGGGAGCGGACGCCAACCACGACCGCACGGTGGAAAGTCGCGCCTCGTCGAAACCGGTGGTCCCCACCACCACGTGGACGCCGTGTTCCACGCAGAAGCGGATATTGTCCATCACCGCGTCCGGGTGAGTGAAATCGACCGCCACCTGAGCGGACCCGTCGACAAGCCACCCTTTCGGATCCCCGGCGTCGATTTCCGCGACCAGTTCGAGGTCGGGGGTATGGCGGACGGCGTCGCAGACCGCCGTCCCCATGCGCCCTCTGGCCCCGAACACCCCGACGCGAAGCCGGGGCGGCCCCTGCTCTGCGGCGGTCACGTGAGCACCTCGTCGAAATCGTTTCCGGCGAACGGGCCGATGACCGCCAGCGTGGGAGGCACGGCGAGTACCCGCTCGGCGACTTCACGGACGTCGTCGGCGGTGACGGCATCGATTCGGGCGAGCAATTCATCCACCGTCGGTAATTCGCCGTAGACCAACTCCGCCTTGCCGAGGCGGCTCATGCGCGACCCGGTGTCCTCCAGGCCGAGCACCAGGGATCCCGCCAATTGTCCTTTGCCGCGGGCCAATTCCTCCGCGGTCAGGCCGTGGCGGACCACGGCTGCCAACTGCTCCCGGCACAGATCGAGCACTTCACGGGCCCGACTCGGCTGACAGCCGGCGTACACACCGAATATCCCGGTCTCCGCGTGGTGCGCGGCGTAGCTGTAGACCGAATAGGCGAGCCCTCGCTTCTCGCGGATTTCCTGGAAAAGCCGGGAGCTCATCCCACCCCCGAGGGCTCCGTTGAGGACCCCGAGGGCCACCCGCCGCTTGTCGGTGCGGGCCAGGGCCGGCATCCCCAACACGAAATGCGCTTGCTCGGTAGGACGTTCGGCCACACTCACCGCTCCGAGCCGCGACTGAGGGGGAACGCCACCGACCCGCGGCGGGGCGGGCTGCCCCTCCCCGGAAAGAAAGGGTCCGAAAGCGGTTGTGACCTGCTCGACGAGCCGGTCGTGGTCCAAGCGACCGGCGGCGGCCACCACCATGTGCGGGGGGCGATACCACCGGCGGTAGTACGCCTCGATGGCATCACGGGGAAGCGCCGTGATCGACTGCACGGTGCCGAGAACCGGCCGGCCGAGCGGTGTGTCACCGAAGAGCACCTCGGCGAAGAGGTCGTGCACCGCATCCCCGGGGTCGTCGTCGCGCATGGCAATTTCTTCGAGAATCACCCCGCGTTCCGCTTCGACATCGGCCGGACGCAGCAGCGAGGAGGTCATCATGTCGACGAGGACGTCGACGGCGAGCGGGAGGTCCCGGTCAAGAACCCGTGCGTAAAAGCAGGTGTATTCCTTCGTGGTGAAGGCGTTGAGTTCCCCGCCAACGGCATCCAGCGCAGCGGAGATGTCGAGCGCGGACCTTTTCGCCGTCCCCTTGAACAGCAGGTGCTCGAGGTAGTGGGAACTGCCGGCCAATTCGGGGGATTCGTCGCGGGAACCGACCCCGACCCAAACGCCGATCGCGACCGAGCGCACCGTCGGCATCGTCTCGGTGATGACCCGCAACCCTCCGGGGAGGACCGTGCGACGCACCACCGCCCCGTCGGCGTTCGATATCAGCGTCTGGGTCGTCCCAGGGGCTTGGTCGGGTGCGAGTTGGCACGCGGCAGACGTCACCGACCGCTCCTTCGGGTCAGCGGCGGTGTCGGGAACGGGGACGGCCGGAATGTTCCCGCGGTGGACCGCCGTGGCTCGCCGGCGTACTCGGTTCGCCTGAAGCCTCGCCGCCGGCGTCGGGCGTATCCACCATCACCAGGGAGAGTTTTCCGCGTGCGTCGATGTCGCGGATTTCGACCTGCACCTTGTCGCCGACCTTCAAGATGTCCTCGACGTTCTCCACCCGCTTGCCGCCGGCCATCTTTCGCAGTTCGCTGATGTGCAGCAGCCCATCCTTGCCCGGGAGGAGGGAGACGAAGACCCCGAACGGCGCTGCCTTCACGACGGTTCCGAGATACCGCTCCCCCACTTCGGGCATCTGCGGATTGGCGATCGCGTTGATGGCGGCCCGGGCGGCTTCCGCGGCGGTCCCTTCGGTGGCGCCAATGTAGATGGTGCCGTCGTCCTCGATGGTGATTTCCGCGCCGGTGTCGTCTTGGATTTGGTTGATTATCTTGCCCTTCGGGCCGATGACCGCACCGATCTGATCCACCGGAATCTTGATGGTGATGATGCGCGGCGCGTACGGCGACATGGGCGCAGGCTCACTGATGGCCTTTGCCATGACGTCGAGAATCGTGTGACGCGCCTCCCGCGCCTGAGTGAGTGCGGCGGCCAAGACGTGAGCCGGAATGCCGTCGAGCTTGGTGTCGAGCTGCAACGCGGTCACGAACTCCCGCGTACCGGCCACCTTGAAGTCCATGTCGCCGTAGGCGTCCTCGGCCCCGAGGATGTCGGTCAGGGTGACGTAGTAGGTCTCCCCGTCGATGGTCTCGGAGATGAGACCCATCGCGATTCCCGCCACCGGCGCCTTCAACGGCACCCCGGCATTCAGCAACGAGAGGGTGGAGGCACATACCGATCCCATCGATGTGGAGCCGTTGGAGCCGATGGCTTCCGACACTTGGCGGATCGCATACGGGAATTCCTCCCGGGACGGCAACACCGGGATGAGGGCCCGCTCAGCGAGGGCACCGTGACCGATTTCCCGACGCTTGGGCGATCCCACGCGACCCACCTCTCCGGTGGAATACGGCGGGAAGTTGTAGTGGTGCATGTAGCGCTTCTTCGTCTCGGGAGAGACCGTGTCGAGCTGCTGCTCCATGCGCAGCATGTTCAACGTCGTCACCCCGAGGATCTGCGTTTCGCCGCGTTCGAAGAGCGCCGATCCGTGAACTCGCGGCACCACGCCGACTTCAGCGGTGAGCGGGCGGATGTCCTTGAGACCCCGCCCGTCGATCCGCACCTTCTCGCGGATGATACGTTCGCGGACCAATTTCTTGGTGAGCGCCCGCAACGCCGCGGCGATTTCCTTTTCCCGTCCGACGAAACGCTCACCGAGGCGTTGGAACGCGAGCAGCTGGACGTCGTCCAACGCCGCCTCGCGTTCCTGTTTGCCGGCGATGGTGAGCGCGCGGGCGATGTCGTCACGCACGGCCTCACTGACCGCAGCGAACACGTCGTCCTCGTAATCCTTGAAAATCGGGAATTCCGCGGTCGGTTTTGCAGCCCGCGCGGCGAGCTCCGACTGCGCGGCACACAACACCTTGATGAAAGGCTTCGCTGCTTCCAGCCCGCTTGCCACCACCTCTTCGGTCGGGGCAGGCGAACCGTTGCCCACGAGGTCGATGGTGTGCTCGGTGGCTTCGGCTTCGACCATCATGATGGCCACATCGCCGTCCGGCAACACCCGGCCCGCGACCACCATGTCGAAGGTGGCTCGGCTGAGTTCCGAATAGGTGGGGAAAGCGACCCACGTGCCGTCGATGTGCGCCATCCGCACCCCACCGATCGGGCCGGAGAAGGGCAGGCCGGCGAGTTGGGTCGACATCGACGCGGCGTTTATCGCGACGACGTCGTAGAGGTGCTCGGGGTCGACCGCCAGGACGGTGACGACGACCTGCACCTCGTTGCGCAGGCCCTTGGTGAAGCTGGGCCGCAGCGGCCGGTCGATGAGCCGGCAGGTGAGAATCGCTTCCTCACTCGGTCGGCCCTCGCGACGGAAGAAGGATCCGGGTATGCGGCCGGCCGCATACAGCCGCTCTTCGACGTCGACCGTGAGCGGGAAGAAGTCGAATTGTTCCTTGGGTTGTTTGCTCGCCGTAGTCGCGGAGAGCACCATGGTGTCTCCGAGATAGGCGACGGCCGACCCGCCCGCTTGGCGAGCCAACCGCCCGGTTTCGAAGCGGACGGTTCGGGTGCCGAAACTACCGTTGTCGATCAAAGCTTCGGCGGTGTGGACGTCGTGGCTTGCCACGAAGGTTCCTCCTCGAGGATCGTGGAGCCCGCCGCCTGCTGATGGTGACCGGTCTTCGATAGAAGTCCCCGCAGCCCGTGCTTCCGGGAACCACGACCGAGGACCGGCGGCCACGTAGTCGGCGAGGCTCCGGTTGGTCTCTGTGCGGTTGTGCCGCCGCTGGCTGGGGACGACTTCCGTCGGCCAGCCCAGCGTCGGAACGCAAAGAGCGGCGAAGATTCGCCGCTCCGATGGCTACCGCCGCAGACCGAGTCGCTCGATAAGCGACCGGTAGCGGGCGATGTCCTTCTTGGCCAGGTACCGCAGCAGTCGGCGCCGCCTCCCCACGAGCAGCAGCAGGCCACGACGGCTGTGATGGTCGTGCCGGTGAACCTTCAAGTGCTCGGTGAGATCGGCGATCCGCCGAGACAGCAGGGCGACCTGGACCTCAGGCGACCCGGTGTCGCCCTCGGCCGTCGCGTACTCGGCAAGGATCGATTGCTTGGTGGCAGTGTCGAGTGCCACGGGACTCCTCTGAAAGATCTTCGGATGACCTGACGGCTGAAGAAGTGCCGGATGCCAAGGTATCACTCCGGCCCGACATGGGGGCCGGGGCTACGCTGCCTTCGTGCGGGTCTTCGTCGCCGGCGCCAGCGGAGTGATCGGACGGCGTTTGGTCCGGCTCCTCGCCGAAGCGGGGCACGAGGTCACCGGGATGACCCGCAGCGCGAAAGGCGCAGCGTTGATCGCCGAGCGGGGCGGTAACCCGGTGATCTGCGATGTCTTCGATCGCGCCGCCCTGGAGGACGTGGTGCGACAGGCTCGCCCCGACGTCGTCGTCCACCAACTCACCGCGCTGCCCGACGACGTCGCGCAGATCCCCAAGTGGGCGGCGGCCAACAACCGCATACGCCGGGAAGGGACGGCGAACCTGCTTGCCGCCGGCGCGAAGGCGGGGGTCGCCCGCTTCGTGGTGCAAAGCGTCGCCTGGCCGCTCCCCGGCGACGCCGGGGCGGCGGTAGCCGAGATGGAAGCGTTGACCCTGGACGCGGGCGGGGTCGTCGTCCGCTACGGGCAGTTCTACGGGCCAGACACCTACCACCCGACGACGCTCCCCGACCCGCCCCGCATTCACATCGATGACGCGGCGCGGCGCACGGTCCCGCTGCTCGACGCCGTGTCGGGTGTCGTCGTCCTCACCGACGAGCCGTAACCGCATCGTCACCAACGAGCCGTGACCGCTTCCCGCTCACGTGAGAATTTCCCGGCAACGCTCGACGTCGTCGGTGATGTGCCGACGCAACGTCTGCGCGTCCCCGAAATCCACCATGCCGCGGATCCGGCGCACGAAGTCGAGTTCGACGCGCGAACCATACAAATCCAGATCAGCGCGGTCGAGCACGTAGGCTTCGACCCGCCGCACCGCCCCCCCGAAGGTGACGTTCGCCCCGACGGAGATGGCCGCCGGCATGCCGCTGAGACGTCCCGCGTACACGCCGTCGGCGGGTATCGCAAGCTCGGGCACGACGTCGATATTGGCCGTCGGGAAACCCAATTCCCGCCCCCGGTGATCGCCATGGATGACCACACCTTCGAGCCGGTGCGGACGGCCGAGCGCCACCGCCGCTTCGGCAACCGCCCCGACGGCGATGCGGTCCCGGATCCAGCTGGAGGAAACAGTGATGCGGCGCGGTCGAGCCGAATCGGGAGTCGGATCGTCGTCCGGCGGAATGTCGAGGAGGAGCAAATCGACGACGTCCACGGAAATTCCCGCGGCCTCCGCAACCCGCGCAAGAAAGCCGACGTCTCCGGCGGCACGATGGCCGAAACGAAAATTCCTACCGACGACGACTGCAGAGGCGTTCAGGCCATCGAGGAGGACGGTTTTGACGAATTCCTCGGGGGCGAGGGCGGAGAAATCGCGGTTGAATTCCACGACGTACGCCGCGTCGATTCCGCATTCGGCGAGCAGTTCCAAGCGGCGGTGAGGCGTCGCAAGCAACGGCGGGGCCTGCTCGGGGCGGAGCACGCGTTCGGGAATGGGGTCGAAGGTCACGGCGAGCAAGGGGCGGCCTTCGCTTCTGGCACGCCAGCGGGCCTGCTCGATGATTTTCTGGTGGCCGCGGTGTACGCCGTCGAAAACCCCGATGGTCACCACCGGGTGGCTGGGCGCGTCGCCGCCGAGGTCTCGAGCCGGGTCCAGGCCATTGCCGCGCCAGACGCGCACTCTGCCTCCTCCCCGGACGACGGTGACCCGCGTGACGGCCGGAGCCGCCGCGACCAGCTTCCCACGGCGGGAAAACGATCAGTCGGCGTCGGCGAAGACCACCCGAGGCACCCAGGCTCCGTCATGCTCCTCGACGAGCGCGACGAGGTCGCCGTCCGGGCCGAGGATAGCGATCGGCCCGCGGTGGGTGTCGGACGCCGGAGCTTCGCCGGCCGGCGAAGCGGCCAGGCGCATGCCGTGGCCGAGCCGACGAGCGTCGGCCGGGCCGACGTGGAGGGTCGGGAAGACGCGGGCGGCGACCTGGGCGATGGGAATCACCGCATGCGGCCCGACGTCATCGAGGGGAACCGCATCGCCGATGCTGAAGGTTCCCACCCGCGTGCGATGCAGCCTCCGGACGTGTCCGCCGACCCCGAGAGCCTCTCCGATGTCGCGGGCGAGCGATCGGATGTAGGTCCCGGCCGAACAGGCCACCACGAGATCGACGTCCAGGAGATCGTCGACCCTGCGGGTCCGGCGGAGTTCGATCCGATGGATCCGCACGATCCGCGGCTCGAGGACGACGACCTCCCCCGCCCGCGCACGGGCGTAGGCGCGGCGTCCGGCGACCTTCACCGCGCTGACCGCCGGCGGGCGCTGTTCGATCTCGCCGACGAAGCGGGTCAGCACCTCCTCCAGGTCTGGGACGGCGTCCACCCGCCGCCGGCTGACGATCTGACCGTCGGCATCGTCGGTGGTGGTGGTCGCACCCAAGCGGATCGTCGTCTCGTACTCCTTGTCGCAGCCGGTCAGGTAGCCGAGCAGGCGGGTGGCGCGTCCGACCCCCACGACCAGCACCCCGGTGGCGGACGGATCGAGGGTGCCGGCGTGGCCGACGCGGCGCACCCCGAGGAGCCGCCGCACCCGAGCGACGACGTCGTGTGAGGTCATGCCGGAGGGCTTGGCGACGACGAGGACGCCGGAGGGCGGCGAGCCGGGATCGCTCACGGCGAGGTTCGGTACGGATCCGGGTCGCCGGCGGGTCGGGCCGTCTTGGCCTGTTCGGCGAGCTGCCGATCGGCGGCCCGGGCACGCACCACGAGATCTTCGATGTGCCTGGCGTTCTCCTGCAGGAGATCCGGGACGAAGGTGAGGGTGGGGGTGAATCGGACCTGGGTCTGGCGGCCCACCTCGGCCCGTACGATCCCTTTCGCGCTCTCCAGCGCAGCCGCGGTCTCGGCGCGAGCGGCGTCGTCTCCGAGCACCGTGTAGAAGACGGTGGCTTCGCGGAGATCTGGGGTCACTCGCACATCCGTGATCGTCACGAATCCGAGTCGCGGATCCTTCACCCGCCGTTCGAGGGTTTCCGCGACGACGACTTTGATCCGGTCGGCGAGCTTCCGAGCACGTGCGCGATCGTTCATGGTTGGTCCTCTTCACCGGGTCGTTGTCGGGGTTGCGCAAAGCTGGGCTCGTCGTCGCCTACGTCGGGCGCCTCGAACTCGTCGTCGTCCCCGACCAAACGCTGATGGGCGGACAGGACCTCGATCTCGGGACGGGCGACGACCCACCGCTCGCAGGCGTCGAGCACTCGCCGACAGTGGGCGGCGTCCGGCGCGACGACGGCCACGCCAATGAGGGAGCGGCGGTGCAACTGGAGGTGTCCGACCTCGGCGACCGCGACCTCGAAGCGGCGGCGCACCTCGGAAACGATCGGTCGCACCACCGTGCGCTTCTCCTTGAGGGAGTGGACGTCGCCGAGGAGCAGATCCAATTCGAGAATTCCGGTGAACATTCTCGCCGCTCCTCATCGAGTTGGGACACGACTGCGCCGCCGGAACGCCCTGATCTCCCAGCGGCGCCGGGCATGCTCAGCTCCGAGGCTTCTCCCTCATCTCGTAGGTCTCGATCACATCGTCGACGCGGATGTCGTTGAAGGAGCCGAGACCGATCCCGCATTCGAATCCCTCACGCACTTCGGTGACGTCGTCCTTGAAGCGCCGAAGCGAGGCGATCGACACGTCGTTGGCCACGACCACGCCGTCTCGGATCACCCGGGCCTTGGCCCCCCGGGTGATCGTGCCCGACCGCACGAGACACCCGGCGATGTTGCCGAACTTGCTGGACCGGAAGACTTCCCGAACCTCGGCGGTGCCGAGTTGCACCTCTTCGTACACCGGTTTGAGCAGGCCCTTGAGCGCCGCTTCGACGTCCTCGATCGCCTGGTAGATGACCGAGTAGTAGCGGACGTCGACGCCCTCACGCTCGGCGAGTTCGCGGGCCTTACCTTCCGGTCGGACGTTGAAGCCGATGATGATCGCATCGGAGGCGACCGCGAGCATGACGTTGTTCTCGGTGATCGCACCGACCCCTCGGTCGATCACCCGAATCCGGGCCTCTTCCCCGACATCGATCTTGAGGAGGGCGTCCTCCAGGGCTTCCACCGATCCGGAGACGTCGCCTTTGAGGATCAGCCGGAGTTCGGCGACCTCGCCTTTCTCCATTCGTTCGAGGATGTCTTCCAGGCTGCGGCGACGCCGACTTGCGGCGAGCTGCGCGTTGCGTTCCCGGGCGGCGCGCCGTTCGGCGATCTGCCGGGCGATGCGGTCCTCGGGGACGACGAGGAATTTGTCCCCGGCATCCGGGACGCTGGTGAAACCGAGTACCTGCACCGGCCGAGATGGACCGGCTTCTTCCACCGGCTGGCCGAATTCGTCTAGGAGGGCCCGGACCCGGCCGTACGCCTCCCCGGCGACGATTGAGTCGCCGACCCGCAGGGTGCCGCGCTGCACCAAGACGGTGGCGACCGGCCCGCGCCCACGGTCGAGGTGGGCTTCGATCGCCACGCCTTGAGCGGGGCGGTTCGGGTTCGCCCGGAGGTCGAGCGCAGCGTCGGCGGTGAGCAGGATCGCTTCGAGAAGATCCTCGAGGCCTTGCCCGGTCACTGCGGAGACGTCGACGAACATCGTGTCGCCGCCGTACTCCTCGGCGACCAGTCCGTACTCGGTGAGCTGGCCCCGGACCTTCACCGGGTCGGCGTCCGGCTTGTCGATCTTGTTGACGGCGACCACGATCGGGACGTCGGCGGCCTTCGCGTGGTTGAGCGCTTCGACGGTCTGCGGCATGACGCCGTCATCCGCTGCGACGACCAGGACGGCGATGTCGGTGACCTGAGCACCGCGGGCACGCATGGCGGTGAACGCCTCGTGACCGGGGGTGTCGATGAAAGTGATCTGGCGCGGTCCGTCGGCGGTCTGGGCGGTGACCTGGTAGGCACCGATGTGCTGGGTGATCCCACCGTGTTCGCGGGCGGCGACGTTGGTGTTGCGGATGGCGTCCAGCAGTTTCGTCTTCCCGTGGTCGACGTGACCCATGACGGTGACCACCGGGGGGCGGGGGACGAGCTCGGCGTCGTCGTCGGTGTCGGCTTCGAGTTCGATGTCGAAGCTCTCCAGCAGCTCGCGGTCCTCATCCTCGGGGCTGACGATTTGTACCTCGTAGCCGAGCTCGGCGCCGAGGAGCTGCAGGGTTTCCTCGTTGACCGACTGGGTGGCGGTGACCATTTCGCCGAGGTGGAACGCCACCTGCACCAAGGACGCCGGATTCGCACCGATCTTGTCTGCGAAGTCGGCGAGGGACGCGCCTCGCGGCAAGCGGACGACTTGCCCGTTGCCGCGCGGTACTTGGATGCCCCCGATGACCGGGGCCTGCAGGTTGTCGAATTCTTGACGGCGCTGCTTCTTGGATTTGTGCGGGCGGGTGGGCTTACCGCCGGGCCCGCGTCCGAAGGCTCCCCCCGGGGCTCCCCGTCCGCGACCTCCGGCGCCGGGACGACCGGCCGCCGGGGCGGCAGGTCCGCGCCCGGGGAGACGAATGGGGGCACCGCGCCCCGGAGGCGTTGTGCGGCCGGCCGCCGGGCGAGGAGGCATCATCCCCGGGGTGGGCCGACCCGGAGCACCGGGCCGAAGCGGTGGTCGAGGAACACCCGGGGACCCAGGTGGGGTTTGCCGAGCCGCCGGCGGACGCGGGATCGGCCGCGGCATCGGGCTGGTGAAGGGGTTGTTGCCCATGCGCGGCGGGCCACTCGGCGGCTTCGGGACGGCCGGGCCGGGGCGAACGGGCGGCGCCGGGCGGGGTGCCGGTGCTGGGGGCGGCTGAACGCCGGACGGCGGAGTAGCGGTTGAAGCCGGCGGCGCGCTCGGGCTCGGCTGGCTGGGGGCGGGGGACGCCGACTTCGCGGGAGTCTTCGCCCGGGAACTCGCCTTGGCGGGGGCTTCTTTGCTCGGAGCCTCTTGCGCGGGTGCAGCTCCGTTGCCGCCGTCGGCGGGAGGCGGCGGTGGAGGGAACGCTTCGCGAAGCTTGCGGACGACGGGCGCCTCGATGGTCGACGAGGCGGACCGGACGAATTCCCCTAGTTCATGCAGCTTGGCCAGTACGGCCTTGCTCTCGACGTTGAGCTCTTTCGCGAGCTCGTACACCCGAACCTTGGCCACGGATCTCCTGTCTCGGCCCGGGTGTCTCGGCTAACCCCGGGCCCTCGCTATCGCTGGCTGTTCATCGCCTGGTACTCATCGAGCACTCATGGGCTTGCCGACCTGCTTCCTGCGTGCGAGGCGGACACTGTCGCGCCCGTCCTCCTGGATGTCAGCACCCCGAGGTGGAGGCACCCCCTCGGCCGTGCTCTGTCGCTCCGACGTAGGCGCGGACGTCGGTGAGGTCCAGCGGACCAGCTACCCGCAGCGCCCTCGGGAGGGCGCGACGCCGCAGCGCCTGTTCGAAACATCCGAGATCACGGTGCAGGTACGCACCGCGCCCCGGAAGTCTCCCGCGCGGATCTGGGACGACGCGAGGGGCGTGCCCTTCGCCGTCCGCGACCACCACGAGACGGAGCAGGTCGGGCTTCGCCGCCCGTTGCCGACATCCGACGCACGTCCGCAAGGGAACGGCGACGGAACGCGCAACGAAAGGACGACCGACCACGGACGAGTCTACCGTCCTGCCCGCCCGGGGTTGGCTGCGTCGAACCTCGACTTCACGTCGGCCCTCGGCGTCACGCACCCTGCTCGGTCGGCGGGGAGGTGAGGGCCGCGGCAGGCAAGACGCCGTCCGAAGGATCGGGGCGGGCGCCCGGGGCATCGGGAGGCAGCGACGGGTTGGCCGGTTCGGTGTCGGGGCGGATGTCGATGCGCCAGCCGGTGAGGCGAGCCGCGAGGCGGGCGTTCTGGCCTTCACGCCCGATGGCGAGAGAAAGCTGGTAATCGGGAACGATCACACGGGCGGCCTTGGCGACCGGGTCGACGATCTCCACCGAGCTCACTCGGGCCGGGGAGAGCGCGTTGGCGACGAAGGTAGCGGGGTCGTCGGAGTAATCCACGATGTCGATCTTCTCTCCGTGGAGCTCCGCCATGACCGCACGTACCCGTTGTCCGAGGGGCCCGATGCAGGCCCCCTTCGCGTTGACCCCAGGAACCTTGGACCTCACCGCGATCTTCGTGCGGTGACCGGCTTCCCGGGCGATTGCGGCGATCTCGACTGTGCCGTCGGCGATCTCGGGTACTTCGAGAGCGAAGAGTTTGCGCACCAGCCCGGGGTGGGTCCGAGACAAGGTGATCTGCGGGCCGCGCATGCCCTTGTGAACGGAGAGCACGTAGCAGCGGATCCGTGCGCCGTGCTCGTAACGCTCACCGGGGACCTGCTCGGCCACCGGCAGCACCCCTTCGACCTTGCCCAGGTTGACGTAGACGTTGCGCGAATCATGTTGCTGCTGGATGATCCCGCCGACGATGTCGCCTTCCCGCCCGGCGTATTCGCCGAAGGTCAGCTCGTGTTCGGCGTCCCGAAGGCGCTGCAGGATGACCTGTTTCGCGGTCATCGCCGCGATGCGGTTGAAGTCGTGGGGGGTGTGATCGAACTCTCTTATGACGTTGCCTTCGGCGTCGGTCTCGGCAGCCAGGACGACGACCTCACCGGTCTTGCGGTCGAGGACGACCCGCGCCCGGGGGTAAGCGCCTTCGGTGCGCTGGTAGGCGGTAAGCAGCGCAGATTCGATCGCCTGGACGAGCAGATCGAAGGAGATGTCCTTCTCACGCTCCAGGCTGCGCAGCGCCGCCATGTCGATGTTCACCGCTACTCCTCGTCGTCGAACCCTTCCTCGAAGTCGTACGCTTCCTCCGCGCGATCGAACTCCACTTCGAGCGTGCCGGGACTGACCTCAGCGATCGGTACCGTGCGCTCCTCGTCGTGGCGGACGGCTCCCATTCTCTGGCCGTAGCGCCACCGTACGGCGAGTCGCACCTGATCGCCTTGCACCTCGCGAATCCGTGCCACCACCGTGCCGAGATCGGGAAGCCTGATGCGGACCAAGTGCCCGACCGCGCGCCGCCAATGTCGCGGCTCGGTCAGCGGCCGGTCGATCCCGGGCGAACTCACCTCCAGGCTGTACGGAGCGGAACCGATGAGCGCATCGGCTTCGGCGTCCGTGTCGAGGAAGTCGGAAATTCGGCGACTGAGCTTGGCGATGTCATCGAGCCGCACGCCGCCGTCCCGGTCGACGAGAATCTGCAGACTACGCGTATCCCCGTGGACGTGGAAGTTCACATGCTCGAGATCGAGCCCTTCGGCTGCGACGATGGGCGCAAGGAGTTCGGCGAGACGCGCACTGGATTCGGACATCGGACGACGGGCTCCTCGGGTGGCTGGACGCAAGGCGACGACCAGCTCACGCTGATCGCCGGATCTGGCGCCCAGCGTAGTCGCAATCGCGGGCTCCGAACAGTCGCCTTTCCACAGGGCACGGCCCGAGCAGGCGGTTGGCCTCAGGGCTTGGCCTCAGGGCCCGGTGACCAGAACGGCGTGCGCTTCGTGAACCGAGAACCGATGCGTCGCGCTGAACAGCACGGGTTCGATGGGATAACTCACCCCACCGGCCGTGAACGTTGCTTCCCAGCGCACCGTGAGTCGGACCCACGCGTCCGCAGCCGCGTGCGTATACGTATGCGAGACGTAATGGTCGGGATCGACGCGCGGGTCCACCCCGTCGTAGGCCCGACCCGCTCCGGTCAGAACCGTCCCGTCGTCGAATCTCCACTCGAAATGCGGAACGGCTATCAATACCCCCCGTATCGGCCGGGACACCAGCAAGGTCCGCGGACCGGGATCCGCCACCGACACCAGCACCGGCAAATTCACCAACGCCACCCGCCGTGGCTGAACCACCGGTGCGGGTCGCGGCAACACCATCCGCGCATACTCGCCCACGGCGTCGAGTACTTCTCGACTGACCTGGGTTGTAACCGAGGTACCGCTGCAGCGCTGCCCCACTCGCCGCCAGGGACCTTCCACCGGACTGACCTCGCGGGCCCAGATGATCTCATGAAGCCCATCCTCGCCTCGCACCGCACACCACTCCCGCGCCTGCCCACAATTCACCATCTCCGGCGCGTCGTTGGGGTTCGCGCCCGGACAATCGAAGGTCAGCGCATAACGGTAACGCGGTGCGTCGGCGTTTGTATTCAACGACAGCACATTGCTTACTGCATCATCGCTCGGATCGTAAAGGTAATGGTAGCCAGTTTCGTCAGGAACAGGGCAAAACGCATAACCTAGTGGGGAATTGACACAAGGCGTCCCTTGATCAGTCTGTCGATCAGCATATGACGCACGCGTTGGGGTAAGGGCCACAATGGCACTCGTCAGCAGAGCACCCAGTGACAGAGCAGAGCGCTTCCAAGAATTCATACTCGGCCCAGACTTGTGTACTCGAGAATGATCGGCTTGTCGTTCACGAACTTTACGAAGAACTGCAACATTGTCTCCGGAATGGCTGGATAATTGGTCGTCATTTCTCCGGTAGCTGAGAACACACTTATGACGTCCTGAGTCAGGATCACTCGGACTTCGACTGCCTCATTGGTAAGCGGATAAATCTGGGCGACACGCACAACGTGGCAGTGTCCTCCGTGCGTTCGTTGACCATTCACGTGTAAGCTATGCACGCCGATCACCGCATCCGAACATTGACGACACGTCGGTCTGTAGAGGCCGACGAGTTTGGTCTCCAGATCGGTGTCGTATTCGTAGTTGATCCCCTCGAAGAAGCGGCGCACCACATCCACCGCCTCCCCCTCCCGCGCAGCAGCCTGCGGATACAACGCCTCCGCCCTCGCATCCCGAATCGGCCCCGAAGCCGACGCCGACGCCACACCCGTCCCACCAACCCCACCCGACACACTGGGCACACCACCCGAAACCGCACCCGACACCGCCGCATGCGAACTCCCCACCACAGCCCCACCCGAACCAGGCGACCCCCAGTCTCTTATACACATATTAACCTGCCCACGACGGATAGAGTGTTGATGACGGTGGTAGCCGTA
>JAIMAI010000069.1 GCA_023512015.1 Acidothermus sp.
CATCGGCGACTCCTTCCCCGCCTCACGGGACGGGTCTTAAAGGGCGTCGGTTTCGCCTCACCTTAGCAGGACGGGCGAGGCCGGGACGACAAGACGGGTCGGCACCGCGGCGCCGGACGGCGACGGCACCACACGGAGTACCCTCCACTACGCCGTTCGGAGTATCCGTAATTAGGCCGATTGCGCCCGATTGGTAGCCAATCGGGTAGGGATCGGCGATTCACCTTGACGCGACAAAAGCGTCGACTTACCGTCACAGTGCGTAACGAGCGCGGCTACGACCCGGGTCGTCGAGGCGGTCACCCGCCCGTATCGTCACAACGGGCACACCCGGGTCCTCCCGCGGGTTGGCCCGCGGTAGCCAATGGTGAGACCGGCGTTCGCTCAGCCTGGAGAACGTGTGAGGTTGCCGTGAACGACTACGCGAAGGCGCTCGGTGCGAGACTGCGTGCGATCCGCACCCAGCAGGGCCTCTCCCTGCACGCCGTCGAGGAGAAATCGCAAGGCAAGTGGAAGGCGGTCGTCGTCGGCTCCTACGAGCGAGGCGACCGGGCGGTGACCGTCCAACGGCTCGCAGAACTCGCCGAGTTCTACGGGGTGCCGATCGCCGAACTGTTGCCCGACGGCGCGACCCCGAGCGGCGCCGCCGAGCCGCCGCCGCGACTCGTCATCGACCTCGAGCAGCTGGCCGCCGTCCCGCCGGAGAAGGCTCGTCCGCTCGCCCGTTACGCGCGCACCATCCAGGCGCAGCGCGGGGATTACAACGGCCGTGTCCTGTCGATCCGCCAGGATGATCTCCGCTCGCTCGCCGTGATCTACGACGAGTCGCCGAGCACGCTCACCGAGGAACTGATCTCGTGGGGGGTGCTCAATCCCGAGGCACGTCGAGCGGTGGACTCGCTGTAGCGGCCCGCGTGTCGCGGACGGCGGCGAGCACCCCGTTGACGAACGGGGCCGATTCTGCCGTCGACAGCTCTCGAGCCAACTTCACCGCTTCGGCCAGGACGACGCCCGGAGGGACGTCGTCCGCCCAGAGCAGTTCGTAGACCGCGAGGCGCAGCACGTTGCGGTCCACGACCGGCATCCGCTCCAGCGTCCACCCGACGGCATGCTCGGCGATGATCGAGTCGATCTCCGATCGGTGGGCGCGGACCCCTTCGACGAGGGTCACCGCGTACGGCGGGATCGGGGGATCGCCGTCCGCCCGCCGCTCGTCGAGGACCTGAGCGGCATCGACCTCGCGCAGATCAGCCTCGAACAGCACCTCGAGGGCGCGTCTGCGGGCCTTGCTGCGCGCTGGCATCGTCCGTCCTGAAGGGAAGCCGACCACATCGTCGGCTCGGTCGCACGTCGATCGACGGGAGGCCACGCTCACTGCGTGGCGCGGCCCAGGTACTCGCCCGTCCGGGTATCGACCTTCACCTTCTCACCGGTGGTGATGAAGAGCGGAACCTGGATTTGCGCGCCGGTCTCCAAGGTCGCGGGCTTGGTGCCGCCGGTGGAGCGATCCCCCTGAACACCGGGTTCGGTGTAGGTGATCGTGAGTTCCACGGCCGCGGGGAGTTCCACATACAGCGGCGTACCTTCGTGCAGCGCCACGACCGCCTCGGTGTTCTCCAGCAGGAAATTGGCGGCGTCCCCCACCGTCTGAGCCGGCACGTGGAACTGGTCGTAGGTCTCGGTGTCCATGAAGACGTAGCTGTCGCCCTCGCGGTACAGGTACTGCATCGTCCGCTTCTCGACGGTCGCGATGTCGACCTTGACGCCGGCGTTGAAGGTCTTGTCGACGACCTTCCCGGTGAGCACGTGCTTGAGCTTGGTCCGCACGAAAGCGGGACCCTTGCCGGGTTTGACGTGCTGGAACTCGACGACGTTCCAGAGCTGACCGTCTAGGTCGAGGGTCATCCCGTTCTTGAGGTCGTTCGTGGTGGCCACCGGCTCCCCTAGCTGCCATCGATCGTTTGGTCCTGGACGCCGAGACCCCGCACCGTGCGGCGCGGGTCGCGTGTCTCGGGGTGCGAGCCGAGTGTAGCGAGCCTCACCGTGCCCCGGTCGCGAGGAGAGTGGCCACGGCACGAAGCGCGAGCCGGTACGAGTCAAGCCCGAAGCCGGCGATCGTTCCGCTGGCTACCGGGGCAACGACCGAGATCTGCCGGAACGTCTCCCGCGCGGCGGGGTTGGTGAGGTGCACTTCGATCAGCGGCGCCGTACGCATCGCAATCGCGTCCCGCAACGCGTACGAGTAGTGGGTGAAAGCGGCCGGGTTGAGCACCACCGGCGTGTGCGTGTCGGCGGCGCCGTGGAGCCAGCTCACCAGCTCGGCTTCGTCGTCGGTCTGCCGGACGTCGACCTCCAGCCCGAGTTCGACGGCCGCTTCGTGGCAGACGCGTACCAGGTCGTCGTAGCTCGCCGTCCCGTAGATGTCGGGCTCTCGGGCGCCGAGCCGCGACAGGTTGGGACCGTTGAGCACGAGCACTCGGATGCTCATAGAGCGACCTCCCCGTACGCCGCTTCCAAGACCGACGGATCGGGATCGGCGAGGATTCGCGCGTTGGCGAGCCCTTCCAGGACGACGAACCGCAGCGTGGCGCCGCGGGTCTTCTTGTCCAGGCTCATGGTGGCCCGCAGCTCTGGCCACGCCTCCTTCGGGTATCCGGTGGGGAGGCCGAGTGCGGCGAGGATGCGGCGGTGGCGATCCGCGGTGGCGTCGTCGAGGAGTCCGGCGTGCCGCGCGAGGGCGGCGGCGAAGACGAGACCGACGGCGACCGCGTCGCCGTGGCGCCAGCGGTACTGCTCGCGCCGCTCGATGGCGTGCCCGAGCGTGTGGCCGTAGTTCAGAATCTCCCGCCCTATTCGTTCCCCGACCTGCAGGCGCTCCCGAGGATCGGCCGCGACCACCGCGGCCTTCACCGCCACCGACCGCGTCACGAGCTCTTCGGTGTGCGGCCCCCGAGGGTCGCGGGCGCCTGCGGGATCGGCCTCCAAGAGGTCGAGGATCACGGGGTCGGCGATGAAACCGGTCTTGACCACTTCGGCGAGACCCGCGGCGTAATCCGCGGCCGGCAGGGTCGCGAGGACGTCGAGATCGCACAGCACCCCCGCCGGCTGATGGAAGACCCCGACGAGGTTCTTCCCGGCGTCGATGTTGACGCCGGCTTTGCCCCCGATGGCGGCGTCCACCATT
>JAIMAI010000070.1 GCA_023512015.1 Acidothermus sp.
TGGCGTCGTCGAATTCGTCCGATTCGCTGCTGGCGGCGATCACGGCGGCGTCGGCGGAAATTCAAACGTCGGTTTTCCTCACCCCCGACGCGATCATCATGCATCCGCGGCGCTGGTCGTGGATTCTCGCGTCCGTTGACACGACGAACCGTCCGTTAGTCGCACCGTCCGCGGGTTTCAACACGGTCGGTGAAATGGCGGGTGTTGCGGCGCAAGGCCGAGTCGGCACGCTCGCCGGGCTGCCGGTCTACTGCGACCCGCAAATTCCGACCGACCGCGGCGCTGGGCAAAACGAGGACGTGATCATCGTCGCGAAAGCCGACGAAGCCTACCTGTGGGAGTCGACGCCGACGTTGAGCGTTTTCGACGCACCGTACGCGGATTCGATGGGCGTGCTGATTCGCGCCCACGAATACGTGGCGCTGATCCCCAACCGGCGTCCGAAAGCGTTTAGCGTCATTTCCGGCAGCGGTTTAGTCGCGCCGACGGTGTAATAACCGACTGGGGTGCCGCCGGTTCGAGCGATGCGGGGCTGGCGGCACCCCCCACCAGGTGGTATTCTTGAGCTGCCTTTGGCATGACTGCGCAGCAGCAGCGAAACCCCCGGTTACCTCCGCCGGGGGTTTTCTGCTATTGTGGGAGTAGCGCAGGCGCACGCGCTCAAAAGCCGAACCCCCCGCGGTGCATGGCGGGGGGTTCGTGCTATTTCGGCGGTGTTCAGCGGCGCAGGTCGGGGATTTTCGCTGAGACGTCGACGATAGGCCGCAAGCGGTGCCGGTAGACGGCGGCGGTGATGCGGGCGTCCCGGTGCCCCAACTGGTCGGCGATAGCCGCGATTTCCACACCCTGATCGGACAGCCACGAGGCGACACTATGCCTCAACAAATGCGGCCAAGTGGACCTCGCAATTCCTGCCTGCTTGGTGAGGCGGCGGAAGGCGCGGCGGAAATTCGACGGGTCCGTGAATCCGCCGAGCTCGCTCGGAAACACGAGGTTGTGGTCGGCGTAGGCGGGCCCGGCGGCCAATTTCTCGGCGGCGAGTATGCGCCGGTGCTGCCGCAGAATTTCGACCACCCACGGTGGGACGACGATGACGCGGCGAGACGAAGCGGTTTTCACGTCGGCTTCGACGACGCCGCCGTTCGGCGTGCGCCGAAGACTGCGGCGAATATGAACCGTTCCCCCGTCGAGATCAACGTCGTCCCAGCGAAGGGCGAGCAGTTCACCAAGACGGCATCCGGTGGCCAGCAGGAACGCGACCGCCGCATACCAGCGGGTGCCCTCGGCGGCGCGAAGTAACGCCGCGGCCTCGTCGAGGCTGAGCGGCTCACGGTCCCGAGCTGGTCGCCCTTTCGGCGGGTCGACGAGGGTGGCGACGTTGCGGATCACGTAGCCGCGCCGCTCCGCCCACCGCAGCACGCGGCGGATGATCGTGAGAATAGCGGCGATACGGCGGCTGGAGTATTTGTCGACGAGGGTGGCGAGCATGTTTTCGACGTCGTCGGCGGTGAGTTCGTCGACCTTCTTGCGCCCCAGCGCGCCGACGAACGGCCTCAAACACTGCGTGTAGTCGGCGACGGTTTTGGCCGTCAGATGCCCGGCGGCGATGGACGACAGCCACCGTTCGGCGACCTCGCCGACGGTGAGCCGCTCCGCCGGCGTCCCTCGCCGCGCTTCCTCTTGTAGTTGGCGCATGGCCGCCACGACGTCGGCCCGCGTCCGCCGTATCACTTCGCGTCGGATCGGTTTGCCGTCGGGTCGGTGGCCGACGGTGACGATGCCCCGCCACCGACGCCGCCGGGCATCGTAGAAGACCGATCCCTCGCCAGATGATCTTCGAGGCATCCCGCCCCCCTTGATCACAGTCCGCAATTCGGTCCGCAATACGGAGCATACACCGGGGAACACGCTGGAACGCGGAGGCACGGAAACCCTTACGTAGCAGGGAAAACTGGCACACGCAGAAACACAGGGGAACATATCGGGGGAGACTTACAACCGGGAGGTCACAGGTTCGAACCCTGTCGTGCCCACCACAAAACCGCAGGTCGCGGCCGAGCGCATCGACATGCATAACGGCATCATGATGCTACAATGCGGTTATGGCTAAAGTGCGGACGACGGTGACTGTCGATGACCAGGTGCTGACGGCGGTGCGGGTCCGCGCCGCGCGGGAGGGCGTCAGCGACAGTCAAGTGATCGAAGCGGCATTGCGGCGCGACCTCGGCTTGGACCTTCTTGACCGGCTGTGGGCTAAAAACGACCTGAGCGAGGACGACGCGATCGCGCTTGCCATCGAGGCCCAGCACGCCACGCGGCGCGCCCGCTAAACCGTCGCCGCCTCGCGATGCGCGCGGTCCTAGACCCTAACGTGCTGGTCTCGGCAGTGTTGTCGCGTGCCGGCACGTCGGCCAGGCTGCTTCGTGCCTGGCTGGTCGGGGATTTCGAACTGGTCGTCTCTCCGGCGTTGCTTGACGAGCTCGCGCGGGTGCTCGCTTACCCGAAGATCGCCAAACGCGTCACCCGAGCGGAGGCAGCCGAGCTGCTCGACCTGCTGCGCGACCACGCGCTGCTTGTCGAGGACCCCGACCGTGTGCCGTCGATCCGCTCGCCTGACCCTGGCGACGACTACCTGATCTGCCTCGCGGAGGAGAGCAGAGCGGCCCTGGTCTCCGGCGACGCCGACCTGACCAGCCTGCCCGGCCGGATCCCGGTCTACTCCCCGGCCGCTTTCGCCGCGCTACTCAACATCCCCAACTAGGCCGACGGCCACACGCTGGCCCGATCCGTCACCCCGCGCTCGCCCCGCACCCGCACGACACGGGAGGAGGCGGTTTCGGGTCTGCTTCGACGACGGTTCCGTCGGGTTGGCGGCGCAGGCTGCGGCGAACTTTACGATTCCTTTCTCAAGGTCGATGGCACTCTGCCGAACGACGCGAAATTCCCTGAGACAGCAGCCGGTCGCCAGTAGAGCGGCGATGAAGCCGTACCAGTGGGTGCCGTGTGGCGGCCATGCGACGGCCAGTGGTGAGTACTGACGCCCAGC
>JAIMAI010000071.1 GCA_023512015.1 Acidothermus sp.
CCGGAGCTGCGGTCACGACCTACGCGACCGCATCCGCTCTTCGTCGGCTTGATCCGTGCCGCGCTGCTGCGCCGCTGCCCCCCTATCCCCCTCGAGACCGAACCGGTGACCGCGGGGTGAGCCGGGAAGAAACGTCGGACGGCGTCCAGCCCACTCCCGAGGTCGTCGCGCCGATTGACGTCGCGGAGCCGCGCCGAGTGGTGGAAACGAGGCGTATCTTCCGCGGGCCGATCGTCGCTCTCCGGCGTGACGTGGTCGATCTCGGCGACGGTCATCAGGTCGAACGGGACGTCGTCGAGCATCCCGGCGCGGTAGGGGTGATCGCGCTTGACGACGATCTGCGGGTACTGCTGGTGCGCCAATACCGCCATCCGGTGGGGTGCCTGCTTTGGGAGCCACCCGCGGGGCTGTTGGACGTCCCGGGGGAGGATCCGCTCGACGCGGCGCGCCGTGAGCTCGCCGAAGAAGCCGGCTACCGGGCCGAAGATTGGGCGGTCCTCGTCGACGCTTTCACCTCACCGGGTGGCTCCACCGAAGCCGTGCGGATTTTCCTCGCCCGCCGGCTCCGGCGGATTCCGGACGGCGAACGACATCTCCGCGTGGACGAGGAGCGGGACCTGCTCGTGGCGTGGGTCGGGTTGCGCGAGGCGCGCGGTGCGGTACTCGCCGGGCGACTGCACAACCCCCTGGCCATCATGGGGATTCTCGCCGCCGCCGCGCTCTTCCTCGATGAAACAGACGCCTCGCCTCGTCGTGTCACGGAGCCTTGGCTGCGCGCCGTGGCACAGTAGGCATCGACCGGCTGCGGTCACAACCGGTCACAACCCGGAGGGAGGCGCAGTGCGGATCGGCGTCCCGAGAGAACGAAAAGTCCACGAATATCGGGTGGCCATCACTCCCGCCGGCGTCCACGAATTGGTGCGGGCCGGGCACGAGGTCGCCGTGGAGCGTGACGCGGGTGTGGGATCGGCGATCTCGGATGAGGACTTCGCCGCAGCGGGAGCGAGAATCCTTCCCGACGCGGCGGACGTCTGGGATTTCGCCGAAATGGTATTGAAGGTCAAGGAGCCGCTTCCGGAGGAATACGGTTTTCTCCGCTCCGGCCAGGTGTTGTTCACCTACCTTCACTTGGCTGCTTCCCGGGAATGTACCGACGCGTTGCTGCGGGCCGGAACCACCGCCATCGCGTACGAGACGGTGCAGACGGACGACGGTTCGCTCCCGCTGCTCGCTCCGATGTCGGAAGTAGCGGGGCGCATGGCTCCCCAGGTCGCAGCCCGTTGCCTGGAGCGGGAAGTCGGAGGGCGGGGCATCCTGCTCGGCGGCGTTTCGGGGGTGTACGCGGCAAAAGTCGTGGTCCTCGGTGCGGGGGTGGCGGGCATGAACGCCGCGGCCATTGCCCTGGGGATGCAGGCCGAGGTCCTCCTCCTCGACAAGAACATCGAGAAATTGCGGCAGGCCGACCGCATCTACCAAGGCCATCTCCAAACCGTCGCCTCCAACGCGTACGAAATACAACGCGCCTGCCTCGACGCGGACGTCGTCATCGGCGCGGTGTTGGTACCCGGCGCCCGGGCGCCGGTGCTGGTGCCGGATTCGCTGGTGGCTCGGATGAAACCGGGCGCGGTACTCATCGATGTGGCCATCGACCAAGGAGGATGCTTCGAATCCTCACGCCCGACGACTCACGACGCTCCGACCTTCAAGGTGCACGACGCCCTTTTCTACTGTGTGGCCAACATGCCGGGTGCGGTGCCGCATACCTCCACCTTCGCGCTGACGAATGTGACCCTGCCGTACGTAGAGGAAATCGGTCGTTACGGTTGGCGCGAAGCCTGCCGCCGCGATCCCGCACTCGCCCGGGGTCTCAATACCCACGACGGGCATCTGGTGAATTCGGCGGTAGCGGAAGCCCACGGCTTACCGAGCGTGTCACCATCGGACATTCTGGGTGGGGGTCTTCCATGACGGTCGCCGAGGCCGAGTTCCCTGCACTCGGGAAACTCCTGGAGAATTACCTCGCCCACCTCGCCGTCGAGCGTGGACTGGCCAAGAACACCATCGCGAGCTACCGCCGTGACCTCACCCGATATCTGGAATTCCTCCACTCTCAGGGAAAGTCCCACCTTCGGGAGGTCACCGAGGAGGACGTCGTCGCGTTCCTCGCGGCCTTGCGCCGAGGGGATGCGCGTCACCCTCCGCTTGCG
>JAIMAI010000072.1 GCA_023512015.1 Acidothermus sp.
CCGGAGCTGCGGTCACGACCTACGCGACCGCATCCGCTCTTCGTCGGCTTGATCCGTGCCGCGCTGCTGCGCCGCTGTCCCCCCATCCCCCTCGAGACCGAACCGGTGACCGCGGGGTGAGCCGGGAAGAAATTTCGGACGGCGTCCAGCCCACCCCTGAGGTCGTCGCGCCGATTGACGTCGCGGAGCCGCGCCGAGTGGTGGAAACGAGGCGCATTTTCCGCGGGCCGGTCGTCGCTCTCCGTCGTGACGTGGTCGATCTTGGCGACGGTCATCAGGTCGAACGCGACGTCGTCGAGCATCCCGGCGCGGTAGGGGTGATCGCGCTTGACGACGACCTGCGGGTACTGCTGGTACGCCAATACCGCCATCCGGTGGGGTGCCTGCTTTGGGAGCCCCCCGCGGGTCTGTTGGACGTCCCGGGGGAGGATCCGCTCGACGCCGCGCGCCGTGAGCTCGCCGAGGAAGCCGGCTACCGTGCCGAAGATTGGGCGGTCCTCGTCGACGCGTTCACCTCACCGGGTGGCTCCACCGAAGCCGTGCGGATTTTCCTCGCCCGCAGGCTACGGCCGCTTCCGGACGGCGAACGCCACGTCCGAGTGGACGAGGAGCGGGACATGTCGGTGGCGTGGGTCGGGTTACGCGAAGCGCGCCGCGCGATCCTCACCGGGCGGCTGCACAACCCCCTGGCCATCATGGGGATTCTCGCCGCCGCCGCGCTCTTCCTCGATGAAACAGATGCCTCGCCTCGTCGTGTCACGGAGCCTTGGCTGCGCGCCGTGGCACAGTAGGCATCGACCGGCTGCGGTCACGGCCGAGAGGGAGGCGCAGTGCGGATCGGCGTCCCGAGAGAACGAAAAGTTCACGAATACCGGGTGGCCATCACTCCCGCCGGCGTCCACGAATTGGTGCGGGCCGGGCACGAGGTCGCCGTAGAGCGCGACGCAGGCGTGGGATCGGCGATCTCAGACGAGGACTTCGTCTCGGCGGGAGCGAGAATCCTTCCCGACGCGGCGGATGTCTGGGATTTCGCCGAATTGGTTTTGAAGGTCAAGGAGCCGCTTCCGGAGGAATACGGTTTTCTCCGTTCCGGCCAGGTGTTGTTCACCTACCTTCACTTGGCTGCTTCCCGGGAATGTACCGACGCGTTGCTGCGGGCCGGAACCACCGCCATCGCCTACGAGACGGTGCAGACGGCCGACGGTTCGCTCCCGCTGCTCGCTCCGATGTCGGAAGTAGCGGGGCGCATGGCTCCCCAGGTCGCAGCCCGTTGCTTGGAACGGGAAGTCGGAGGGCGGGGCATTTTGCTCGGCGGCGTTTCGGGGGTCTACGCGGCAAAAGTCGTGGTCCTCGGTGCGGGGGTGGCGGGCATGAACGCCGCGGCCATTGCCCTGGGGATGCAAGCCGAGGTCCTCCTCCTCGACAAGAACATCGAGAAATTGCGGCAGGCGGACCGTATCTACCAAGGTCATCTCCAAACCGTCGCCTCCAACGCGTATGAAATACAACGCGCCTGCCTCGATGCGGACGTCGTCATCGGCGCGGTGTTGGTACCCGGGGCCCGCGCGCCGGTGCTGGTGCCGGATTCGCTGGTGGCCGCGATGAAACCGGGTGCGGTGCTCATCGACGTGGCCATCGACCAAGGAGGATGTTTCGAATCCTCGCGTCCGACGACTCACGACGCCCCAACCTTCAAAGTGCACGACGCGCTTTTCTACTGTGTGGCCAACATGCCCGGCGCGGTGCCGCATACCTCCACCTTCGCGCTGACGAACGTTACCCTGCCGTACGTCGAGGAAATCGGTCGCTACGGATGGCGCGAAGCCTGCCGCCGCGATCCCGCGCTCGCCCGGGGTCTCAATACCCACAACGGGCACCTGGTGAATTCGGCGGTAGCAGAAGCCCACGGCTTACCGAGCGTGTCGCCGTCGGACATCGTGGGTGGGGGCCTTCCATGACGGCCGCCGAGGCCGAGTTCCCGGCACTTGCGAAACTCCTGGAGAATTACCTCGCCCACCTCGCCGTCGAACGCGGACTGGCCAAGAACACCATCGCGAGCTACCGTCGTGACCTCACCCGATATCTGGAATTCCTTCAGTCTCAGGGAAAGTTCCACCTCAGGGAGGTCACCGAGGAGGACGTCGTCGCGTTCCTCGCGGCCTTGCGCCGAGGGGATGCGCGTCACCCTCCGCTTGCG
>JAIMAI010000073.1 GCA_023512015.1 Acidothermus sp.
CTGTATCCCGACGGGGTGAACCTCATGTGGAACACCTCGGTCCTGCTGCCGGCCCTCTTGCTCTCACCGATCACACTGCTCTTCGGGCCGACCGTGGCGTACAACGTGGCCCAGGTGTTACTGCTTCCGGTGACGTCCCTCACCGCCTACGTCACGCTGCGTCGGTGGGCCTCACCGTTCGCTTCGGCGGCCGGAAGTCTGCTCTTCGCGTGCAGCCCGTTCTTCTTCCGCCAATTGCAAGACCACCTGCACATGGCGATCCTCGTCTTCATCCCGCTTTTCGTATTGGCTGTCGACGAGGTGTTCGTCCGGCAGCGCCGACGGTGGTGGGTCGCAGGACTGTTTCTCGGGCTCGTATCTCTCGCTCAGCTCTTCTCCGCTGAGGAATTCCTGGCCTTCGATTTCCTGCTCGCCGGTGGAGCACTCGCCGTCCTGGCCCTTCGGCATCCGCGTCGGGCGGTTTGCAGCGCCATGTATTGGATGCGGGCCGTTCTCGTTGCCGTTGCGGTTTTCGCGGCGGGCGCGGCGTATCCGCTCTGGGTGCAATTTCACGGACCGCAGCAGGTGGAAGGCACCATCCATGCCACCAACGTGTACGTCAACGACGTGGCCAATCTCGTCGTCCCCGTCGGCCAGTGGCTCGCCCTCGGTTCCGATCAAGGGATGAGCCAGCGGTGGACCGGAAACCCGGGGGAATGGAATGGGTACCTAGGTATCCCCCTTCTGGTCGCGCTGGCGGTTGCCGTCGTCGTCGGATGGCGCCGACCGGTGGTGAAATTCGCCGCGGTTGCCTTCCTGGTCGTCGAAGTACTGGCTCTCGGCCCGACGCTGCACGTCAACGGGCACGTGACCTCGATCTGGCTTCCGTGGCAGTGGGTCGCCCACCTTCCCTTGCTGCACAACGCGCTCCCGAACCGGCTGCTCGTCTACGCCGACCTCTGCGCCGCGATCCTGATCGCTGCCCTCCTCGACCGGCTCGGCGCAGTGCTGGCATCTGCCTGGCGGTCGGCGAAAGCGGCCGGGCTGCGGGCGGTACGTCGGCGCTTTGCCGCCGCAGGAACGTTGATTGGGGTCCTCGTCCTGGTAGCCCTCAGTTGGCTGCCGGCAAGACCGTCGGTCGCCACCGTTACCCAACCCGCCTACTTCGCGGACTCCGGGGAGGTCCACAGCTTGCCCGACGGCACCGTCGCGGTGGTCTTTCCCTATATCGAGGGGCCGAGTACCGAGCACGCCCAGCTCTGGCAGGCCCGCGCCGGATTCCCCTTCGCCATGGTCGACGGGTGGATGATCGTCCCTGGTCCGCACCACGGACCGGAAGGACCTACCTACCAGGTCTTCGGGCAGGTCGTGCCTGGCACCGTGACGATCACACCGAGCGTGGCCGCCTCGGTGCGCGAAGAATGGCGGGCTCTCGGAGTCGACATGGTCATCGTTGCACCGGGACCGTACAGCCAGGCGGAAGTGGCCGACAAGGTTGCTCGGGTGTTTGGAGGAGCGGTACCCAGGTGGAGCGGCGGTGTCGCGCTGTTCCAGCTGCCTCCCTGAGGGTGCGTGTCGAGAAAGCTCATCGGCGCGTCAGCTCAACATCAACTGGGTAGACTGACGCCGTCCTCGAAATCTCGACGAACCGGAGGGTCGCGATGCGGGTACTCGTCCTCGGCGGAGACGGCTTCTGCGGATGGCCTACCGCGCTGCACCTCTCGGCGCAGGGTCACGACGTCCACATCGTCGACAATTTTGCCCGGCGGTGCGCGGACGTCGAATTGGAGACCGCTTCACTCACACCGATCGCGCCGATGGGGCTGCGCCTGCGGGCGTGGCGGGAGGTCAGCGGCAAGGAGATCGAGTTCTCCCGCTTCGACGTCGCCGTGCACTACCACCGGCTCCTCACCCTGCTCCAGGAATGGCAGCCCGACGCCGTGGTGCATTTTGCCGAGCAGCGCGCCGCTCCGTATTCGATGAAATCGTCGTGGCACAAGCGTTACACCGTCAACAACAATCTCAACGCCACCAACAACCTGCTCGCGGCCATCGTGGAAGCGGGTTTGGACATCCACGTCGTGCACCTCGGGACGATGGGCGTCTACGG
>JAIMAI010000074.1 GCA_023512015.1 Acidothermus sp.
GCGTCGGACCTCGCCGGAGCGGGCTTCGGAATCCTCGCGTTGCTGCTCCTGGTCATCGGGGGGCGCCGGTCCGTCGCGGAGTTCCGGGAGAACGTCCAGCCCCACCGCAGGACCGCGTACCTGTGGTCGCTGGGTGCTGGGGCTGCGCTCTTGTACGCGATCGCGGTCGGGCTCGTCGGCACCCAGACCGGGCTCCTGGTGACCGCGGGTATCACCCGCGGAGACGTGATTGCGGCCGGGATTCTTGCCGCGCTCTGCTGGCTGACTCTGACCTTCGTCGTGATCAGCGCTTACCGTGTGGGGATCGCACGGGTGGCCACCGTTCAGAACCTGGTGGTGACGTTCCTGATCTTCACACTGAGTGGGATCGCGTTGACCGTCGCTGCGGCCACCCAGGAACCGATCATCGGGGCGGACCTCACCGGGTTCCGCATCGCTTTCTCGCTTCCGGAATTCCTTTTCGCCGTCGGCCTGGTCGTGTTGGCGGTCGTCGCCGCCTCCCGAGCCGGAGGCTTCAGCCTCTTCCCGCCGGTGTCCGCCGCGCCGCCGTCCCGGCCGTCGCCTCCCCCGCCGGGAACCGCGCCGCAGCCGGCGACACCGCCTTCCCCGCCGCCGCCGAACGCCGCTTCGGCGACCCGGCCGCTGCCGACGGAGGATGCCCCCGCCACGTTGGTCGCCGAGCCGCCGCAACCCCCGGCACCCGGCGGCTGACCCTCGGGTCGCGGCCTGCGACACCACCCGATCCGGCGAGCACACCGCCTCCGCTCGGCCGCACCTCAGCCCTGCAGCGCCGCCGTCCCCGCATTCCGCATGAGATCCACCGGGGCGGTGCGTCCACTCCAGCGTTCGATCTGCAGCGCCGCCTGCTGGACGAGCAGCTCCAAGCCGCCGACCACTTCGCAGCCGGCCTTCCGGGCGAGTTCCGCGAGCCGAGTGGGCCACGGCCGGTAGACCACGTCGAATACCACTTGGCCGGGGTGAAACGCGGGGTCGAGTGAGTCGGTGGCGCCTGCCGGAACGGTCGAGACCACGACCCCGGCTTCGGTGAGGCGCGCCGCCCCCGGCCACAACTGCACGATCGCTTCGATGCCGAGCCGCTGGGCGGCGGCCTGCAGCGGACCCGTGCGGCTCGGGTCGCGGACGACGACCGCAACCTCCGCCCAGCCGAGGTCCCGCAAGGCGGCGAGGGCTGCGGCGGCCGTCCCTCCCGCCCCCAAGATCACCGCTGGTGGTCGCTGGGTTGGGCCGGGACCGATTCCCACGCGTTTCAATGCCGGAGCGAGCGCGGCGACCATCCCCGGTACGTCGGTGTTGTCCCCGCAGCGCCGCCGTCCGGCGTCCTCGTCGTCGACGAAAGTCACGGTGTTCACCGCGCCGACGTCTCGGGCCAGGGGGCTCACGTCGTCCAATAGCGGGATGACCACCCGCTTGAGCGGCATGGTGAGAGAAAGGCCGATGAAATCACCGGGCAGTGACTCGATCAGGCCCGGTAGTCGGTGCTCGTCGCATTCGATCGCCTCGTAACTCCACGGCAGCCCGAGGGCGGCATACGCCGCGCGGTGCAGCACGGGTGAGAGCGAATGGCTGATCGGTGAGCCGAGGACGGCGGCCCGGCGGGTCGGCACGTCGCCGCCGTCGGCGCGGTCGGCGGCGGGGTCGGGTGTCATGGCGGGGTCGGGTGTCATGGCGGGGTCGGCGGGCACGGCGTCTGCGAGTCACGGCGAGGGTGAGGCGGAGGCCGATGCCGCATACGCGGCCTGTACCTGTGCGCGTAGCTTCTCGAATTCTTGGCGTGAGGCGGTGAACGTGGTCTCCCCGCTCACCGGGTCCGTCGTGACGAAATACAAGTAGTTGCCCTGCGCCGGATGGAGCGCCGCCAACAGCGCCGCTTTCCCCGGAGAATTGATCGGGGTGGGCGGCAGACCGGTGTGCAGGTAGGTGTTGTACGGCGAATCCACCTTCAGATCGCTTTGGCTCAGCAAGAATTTGGAGGTTCCCAAGGCGTAGTTCACCGT
>JAIMAI010000075.1 GCA_023512015.1 Acidothermus sp.
GCGTCGGACCTCGCCGGAGCGGGCTTCGGAATCCTCGCGTTGCTGCTCCTGGTCATCGGGGGGCGCCGGTCCGTCGCAGAGTTCCGGGAGAACGTCCAGCCCCACCGCAGGACCGCGTACCTGTGGTCGCTGGGCGCGGGAGCCGCGCTCTTGTACGCGATCGCGGTCGGACTCGTCGGCACCCAGACCGGACTCCTGGTGACCGCGGGTATCACCCGCGGAGATCTGATCGCGGCTGGGATTCTCGCCGCGCTCTGCTGGCTGACCCTCACCTTCGTCGTGATCAGCGCTTACCGTGTGGGGATCGCCCGGGTTGCTACCGTTCAGAACCTGGTGGTGACGTTCCTGATCTTCACACTGAGCGGGATCGCGCTGACCGTCGCCGCGGCCACCCAAGAACCGATCACCGGGGCGGACCTCACCGGCTTCCGCATCGCTTTCTCGCTTCCGGAATTCCTTTTCGCCGTCGGCCTAGTCGTGTTGGCCGTCGTCGCAAC
This sequence comes from Acidothermus sp., assembly GCA_023512015.1. Taxonomy (GTDB): domain Bacteria; phylum Actinomycetota; class Actinomycetes; order Acidothermales; family Acidothermaceae; genus Acidothermus. Next base: position 498 of record JAIMAI010000075.1, read on the forward strand.
CTCCCGAGCGGGAGGCTTCAGCCTCTTCCCGCCGGTGTCCGCTGCGCCGCCGTCCCGACCGTCGCCTCCCCCGCCGGGAACCGCGCCGCAGCCGGCCACACCGCCTTCCCCGCCGCCGCCGAACGCCGCTTCGGCGACCCGGCCGCTCCCGACGGAAGACACCCCGGCCACGCTGGTCGCCGAGCCGCCGCAGCCTCCGGCACCCGGCGGCTGACCCTCGGGTCGCCGCATGCGGCACCCAGTCCGGCGAGCACACCGCCTCCGCTCTGCCGCGCGTCAGCCCTGCAGCGCCGCCGTCCCCGCATTCCGCATGAGATCCACCGGGGCGGTGCGTCCACTCCAGCGTTCGATCTGCAGCGCCGCTTGCTGGACGAGCAGCTCCAATCCGCCGACCACTTCGCAGCCGGCCTTTCGGGCGAGTTCCGCGAGCCGAGTGGGCCACGGCCGGTAGACCACCTCGAAGACCACTTGGTCGGGGTGAAACGCGGGGTCGAGCGAGTCGGTGGCCCCCGCTGGAACGGTCGAGACCACGAGTCCGGCTTCGGTGAGGCGCTCCGCCGCCGGCCACGAGTGAACGCTCACTTCGATGCCGAGCCGCCGGGCAGCGGCCTGTAGCGGACCCGTGCGGCTTGGGTCGCGGACGACGACCGCAACCTCCTCCCATCCGAGGTCCCGCAACGCGGCGAGGGCTGCGGCGGCCGTCCCTCCCGCCCCCAAGATCACCGCTGGTGGTCGCCGGGTCCGGCCGGGACCGATTCCCACGCGTTGCAATGCCGGAGTGAGCGCGGCGACCATCCCCGGCACGTCGGTGTTGTCCCCGCAGCGCCGCCGTCCGACGTCCTCGTCGTCGACGAACGTCACGGTGTTCACCGCGCCGACAGCTCGGGCCAGGGGGCTCACGTCGTCCAGTAGTGGGATGACCGCCCGCTTGAGCGGCATGGTGAGGGAAAGGCCGATGAAATCACCGGGCAGCGACTCCATCAGGTCCGGTAGTCGCTGCTCGTCGCATTCGATCGCCTCGTACCTCCACGGCAGCCCGAGGGCCGCATACGCCGCGCGGTGCAGCACGGGTGAGAGCGAATGGCTGATCGGTGAACCGAGGACGGCGGCCCGGCGGGTCGGCACGTCGCCGCCGTCGGCACGATCGGCGGCGGGGTCGGGTGTCATGGCGGGGTCGGGTGTCATGGCGAAGTCGGCGGGCACGGCGTCTGCGAGTCACGGCGAGGCTGAGGCGGAGGCCGATGCCGCATACGCGGCCTGTACCTGTGCGCGTAGCTTCTCGAATTCTTGACGTGAGGCGGTGAACGTGGTCTCCCCGCTCACCGGATCCGTCGTGACGAAATACAAATAGTTGCCCTGCGCCGGATGGAGCGCCGCCAACAGCGCTGCTTTCCCCGGAGAATTGATCGGGGTGGGCGGCAGACCGGTGTGCAGGTAAGTGTTGTACGGCGAATCCACCTTCAGATCGCTTTGGCTCAGCAAGAATTTGGAGGTTCCCAAGGCGTAGTTCACCGT
>JAIMAI010000008.1 GCA_023512015.1 Acidothermus sp.
TTTTTTTTATTTTTTGGCTGCCCCTGTTTATATTTATTTCTTGGTGGGGGGGGGTGTTTTTTTTTTTTTTTTTTTTGGGTTGGGGGGGGGGGGGCCGCCCCAACCACCTCGACGCGCATCGACGTCCCCTGCCGCGCTGCGGGTCGAACCCGGTCACCTGGCGCCGGGGAAGATGCGCCAGGGGACACGCGGCCGGAGGCGCCGGGGCACGCCATCACAGGACTCCGGGAAGAACCTCGTCGCTCAAGGCGGCGAAAGCTGGTTCCTGCTCGGCCAAGTACCGCTGCCACGCTTCGGCGTCCCAGATCTCCACGCGGGTATTGGCGCCGATGACCGCGCAGTCGCGGGTGAGTCCCGCGTATTCCCGCAGGGCGGGCGGAATGGTGAGCCGCCCCTGTTTGTCCGGGACCTCGTCGGAGGCACTGGCGAAGAAGACCCGCGAGTAGTCGCGCACGTTCTTGGCGCCGACGGGGGTGTGCCGCAACGCTTCGGTGATCCGCGCGAACTCGGCGGTTGGGAAGACGTACAGACAGCGCTCCTGCCCCTTCGTGATCACTAAGCCGTCTGCCAACTCCTCGCGGAACTTGGCGGGCAGGAAGAGACGGCCCTTGTCGTCCAGCCGCGGAAAGTGAGTGCCGAGGAACACGATCACCTCCGCAGCGGGCCGCCGTCCTACCCTTTGCCTCCATTGCGCGCCACTGTACTCCACTTCGCTCCACTTGAGAAGCTCTCGACGCGCGCGCCGCGTCCCGCTGCTCCCGCGCGCTGAACCGCGACCCTCTGGGCGACGTCGAGAGCGGCAGTACGAAGGGGTCCTGAGAGGGCGGCGGACCTGACACACTCGAAGACACGGCCCGGGTCCACGGCGCCGGAGGCTGGGGCGAGGAGGAGTGAGTGGCTGGGTTCCCGGGTAGTGAGAACGCCGACCTGCGGCACGTGGCGAAAACCGGTCGGTTGATCTGCGAGGCGGTCGAACGCGTCATCGATGGGAAATCCGACGTCGTTCGACTGGCGGTGACCGTCTTGCTCTCCGAAGGTCACATCCTCATCGAGGACGTCCCCGGGGTGGGCAAGACGATGCTGGCCAAAGCCTTGGCCCGTGCCATCGACTGCTCGGTACGCCGCATCCAATTCACCCCTGATTTGTTGCCCAGCGACATCACCGGAGTTTCCGTCTACAATCAGGAGACCCGCGAATTCGAATTCAAGCCGGGGCCGATTTTCGCGAATATCGTGGTCGGCGATGAAATAAATCGGGCCTCACCGAAAACCCAGTCGGCGCTCCTGGAAAGCATGGAGGAACGTCAAGCCACGGTCGACGGCCGCACCTACCGGCTCGCCACGCCGTTCATGGTGATCGCAACCCAGAATCCGGTCGAAATGGAAGGCACGTATCCCCTTCCGGAGGCACAACGGGACCGATTCGCCGTCCGGCTCGCCATGGGATATCCCTCACCGGCCGCCGAGCAACAAATGCTCGATACCCACGCGAGCCGAAATCCCTTGGACGACCTCGAACCGGTCACCGATGCGGGTGCGGTGGCCAAGGCTATCGAAGCAGTCCGCTCCGTCCACGTGGCCGCAGACGTCCAGCGCTACGCCATCGACCTCGTCACTGCGACGCGGCGGTCTCCCGAGCTGCGGCTCGGTGCTTCCCCGAGAGCCACCCTCCAACTCATCAAGACGGCGCGGGCGGCCGCGGCCTTGGACGACCGCGACTACGTCCTTCCCGACGACGTCCGCGACCTCGCCGTCCCGGTGCTCGCCCACAGACTCCTCCTCGCCCCGGAAGCACACGTAGCACGCCGCACCGCCGTCGACATCCTCGCCGACCTGCTCCGTACGGTGCCGGTTCCGGCGCCGTCGGTGCCCCCCTGGGGGGCGATGCGCTGATGCGGGCCGCGCTCGCCGGGCTCACCACGCGGGGAAGATCGTTCCTCGCGGCCGGTGTCGCTGCGAGCCTGTCCGGTCTCGTTCTCGGCGAACGAGACCTGCTGCGGGTGGGGATACTCCTGCTCGCCCTTCCGCTCGTCGCCGCCGCCGTGATCTCGCGGGCCCGTTATCGGCTGGCGTGCTCACGCCGAATCGACCCCCCGCGGGTTCCGGTCGGTGAGCCCGCTCGGGTGGTGCTCCGGATCGACAACCTCTCCCGACTGCGCAGCAGCGTCTTGCTCGCCGAAGACCGCCTCCCCTACAGCCTGGGAGGTCGCCCACGGTTCGTGATCGGCAAGATCGAGCCGAGCGGGGTACGGGAGATTCGCTATCCGGTGCGGGCCGAAACCCGCGGGCGCTACACCGTCGGACCGCTTACCCTCCGCTTCACCGACGTCTTCGGACTGGTGGAGACCACCCGTTCCTTCCGCTCGACCTCGACCATCGTGGTCACCCCGCGCGTCCACGAGCTCCCGAGCCTGCGCAGCGGGATCGGGCGTTCCGGGAGTAACGACGGTGAGGCGCGGCTGCTCGCCACCAGCGGCGAGGACGACGTCACCCCCCGCGAGTACCGGCACGGGGATGACCTCCGCCGCGTGCACTGGCGGCTCACCGCCCGGCACGGCGAGCTCATGGTGCGCCGCGAGGAGCAACCGTGGCACCGGCACGCAATCGTCGTCCTCGACCGGCGGAACAAACGCCACCGCGGCGACGGCCCCGCCTCCTCTTTCGAATGGGCGGTCAGCGCTACCGCGTCGATCGGCGTTCGCCTGCTGCGCGACGGTTACCGCCTGCAGTTGACCGACTCGGCAGGCACCCTCCTCGCCCCCCATCACGCCTCGGCGTCGGCGGAGATGGAACTCCTCGACGCCCTCGCCGCGGTCACGCTCGGGGACGACGACCCGCTGCGGGATGTCGTGACGCGATCGAGGCAGGACGGTGGGTTCGGCCTCGTGGTCGCCGTCCTCGGGGAACTGACCCGAGCGGACGTCGACGCGCTCGCCACGCTGCGCCGACGCGCCCCGAGCTGCTTGGCCATCGTGCTCGACGTACGCACCTGGAGTCCTCTCGCCCCGGCCGGTACGGCTGCCCTCCCCGCCGCGCAAGCCGCCAGCCTCCTCCAGGCCAGTGGGTGGCAGGCGACGGTGGCGGACGCCCACCGCGGCGTGGCCGCCGCGTGGCGGGGTCTGCGCCTCGGCGGTGACCGGTGGAGACCCACTGTGGAGGCCGGACGCCCATGAACCACCAGCTGCGGACGAGTGCGGCCGCGGCGGCCGCCACGTTCCTCGGGGCCCTCGCTCTCGCGCCGCTCTTCGTCGGGTTCCGATGGCTCGGCCCGGTCGTCGTGGTTATCGTCTGCGTCGCGGGGGCGTCGCTGCTCATCCGCTCGATTCCGGGGGTGGCCGGCGCTGCCCCCCTCGCCGCAGCAGCCGGTTATCTTTGCGCCCTCACCGCGCTCTACGCACCCTCGCAAGCGATCGCGGGTTTCCTTCCCGGACCGGCCGCGGTGCACGCCCTCGGGACCACGTTGAGCAGCGGGTTCACCGACACCACCGAGATGAGTGCACCGGTCTCGCCGACTACCGGCATCAGTTTGATCACAACGGGGGGCATCGGCCTCGTTGCCGTGATCATCGACATTCTCGCCACCACCTTGCGCAGGCCGGCGCTGGCCGGCCTCCCCCTCCTGGCGGTCTTCACCGTTCCCGCCGCCGTCCTCACCAAAGGTGTCGGCTGGGTACCGTTCGTCTTCGCCGCCGCCGGCTACCTGCTCCTGCTCGTCGTCGAGGGACGGGAACGCCTCGCCGGGTGGGGTCGCTCGGTGGTCGGTTCGGCAGCACGGCGATGGGGGGCAGCCGGCTCGGTCGGTCGGCAGATCGCCCGCTCGGGGCGAGGGATTGCTGCGATGGCGATCACGATTGCCGTGGTGGTACCGCTCGCGATCCCGGGGCTGCATGCGGGATGGTTCGGCACCCATCACACCGGCAACGCCGGAGTCGAGCCCGGGGGGCACGGCGCTACGATCCAGCCGTTCGTCACGCTGCGCCGCGACCTGACGCGCTCTACGCCGATCCCAGAATTCACCTACACCTCGACCGGCGAACCCGGCTATTTCCGCATGCTCACCTTGGACGAATTCGACGGGACGACGTGGCGGGCCACCGGACTTGCATCCGGGGACGACATCTCGGCACGAGAACTTCGTAGCGGCACGGGCGGACGCGAGGTCGTGACGACGGTAACGGTGAGCGGCCTACGCGAGGCATTCCTCCCGGTACCTCAGGTTCCGGTAGCGGTCGATGTCGACGGGCCGTGGAAATTCAACACGACCACACAAGTGTTTTACAACCCGCAGGGAGTAACGCGCGCAGACCAGCGCTACACGGTGGTCAGCCGACCGCTGACGCCGTCTGCGACCGAGTTGGCAGAGGTATCCGCAGCGGTCGACCCGTCGGTCGCCACCTACCTGCAGTACCCGTCGAGCATCCCGCAGAACATCAAGCAGCTCGCGGACCAAATCGTCGCCGGCGCACGCACCCCGTACCAGAAAGCAATCGCTTTGCAGAATTGGTTCCTCGCCAATTTCACCTACGATCTCGATGCCAAATCCGGCAGTTCGACGAATGCGTTGGAATCGTTCCTGCGCGATCGCACCGGATACTGTGAACAATTCGCCGCGACGATGGCCCTGATGGCGCGCATGGAAGGCATCCCGTCGCGGGTGGACATCGGCTTCACCCCGGGAACCCAGATTCCCGGGACGAACCGCTATCTGGTTACCACCGCCGACGCACATGCATGGCCCGAGTTGTATTTCAGTGGAATCGGGTGGCTCCGCTTCGAGCCCACCCCGCGCGGCGACGGGCAGGCCACCGTTCCTCCCTACGGAGCCGGGGGCACCGTCCCCTCCGCGACCCTGCCCCCGACACCGGGCGCCAGCGCGCCGCAAGTCGGGAACATCCCGTCGGTTGCTCCCGGTGGAGCCGCCGCGCCCAACGCAGGTACTCAGTCGGGGGGCGAGGGCCTCTCCCTCCCGCATATCCCGCTCCCGCTCGTCGGTCTCGTAGGTCTGATCGTGCTCGCCGTCCTGTGTGGGCCCGCGGCCCGGTGGTGGGTACGGCAACGGCGTTGGTCTGCTGCGGACGACGTCGCGGCCCGCGTGCACGCCGCTTGGGCCGAGCTCGGGGACGACCTGCGGGATCTGGGGTTGGACTGGTCCGGGGAGACCGACACCCCGAGGCGAGCTGCCACCGCCTTGGCGGCCAGCACCCACCTACGGTTTCAAGAAGACGCGCGGGAAGCCCTACTCCGCCTCGCCCGGGCAGAAGAAATCGCCCGATACGCTGGGCCACTCGCCGCACAGCGACTCAGCGACACCCACGCCGAGCGAGATCACAACATCGTGCGACAAGCATTACGTGAGGCGGTTCCTCGTGGGCGAAGGATTCGGGCCCTGCTATTGCCCGCATCGATTGCCCAAGGTTTGCGTACTCGTCGCGCCGGTAGACGGGCCACGATTCCGTAGCCGTTGCCGCTTCGAGTCGGTGTGATTCGGCGGTCGGTCGAGTGCTCGCCGGATGTCGAGGATCAGCCAGGATTTTCCCGGCGTCGATCCCAGCGTTCCTCCATGCGGTGCAGGAAACGACGGCGTGGCGGCTTCGGCCGCCCAACGCCCCGAGCACGGCGACGCCAGATCGCCCCGGCGTAGAGGAGTGCCCCGATTGCCACCAGGATCCCGAGAACCGCAATCTCGTACTGGCGGATCAGGATTCCGACCGGGACGAGCAAGGCTCCCAAGATACCCGCAATCGCCGAACGGAGAAGGCGACGGCGGCGATAGATCCGTGGGTCGATGGACCGGACCGTTGCGGCAAATTTGGGATCGTCTGCCGACAACGTGCGTTCGATCTCTTCGAGCACACGCTGCTCATGCTCTGAGAGCGGCACGGTGCCCTCCCGCGACCATCCCACTGCGCGCCACGATGCGCGTAGTCGGTGATACCAATATCTCGACGGTTTTATTCACGTGTGCGGCATTCGATCGACCGAGATCTCCTCGGATCGTCGCGGCGCTTGCTTTCAGGATACGAGCGCACGACGCAGAGCGGTAGGAGAAGCACCAGGTCAGATCGACGAACGTTGGCCTGCTGTCGTGCGGAACCATCGCTCCTCCCTGCCCGCGCGCTGCCCGAGCGACTCCGGAACGTCGACACTTCTGAGATCGACGGACGGGGAGGATACCTGAGACGGACGGGGACGGTACCCGAGCAGAGCCAAAGGAGCGAAAGGCGGAAGGGTGGCGAAGACGAGAGAGCTCAAGGGCGGGAGAGCCCAAGCGAGGTGGGCGATGGCGTGGATCACGCTGCCGACGAGCGTGGGTTCGCCGGTGCCGGCTCCGCTCGGTTGATTTCCCGTTGGACGACGGTGAGGAAGAGTTCGGCGTCGCGTAGGAGATCATCGGCTTCGCGCGTGGTCACCACCGATGGGAGACCTGCTTCTGCCGCCGCGCGTTTGGGAGCACCTGCGGAGAAATATGCCGCCCACTCCGATAGGTGAGGGGCAACTCGACTCAACAGCACCCAGACATTGCGAGATCCTCGGCCGCGTCGAGAACCCATCGCGTCCGGTCGTGCCCGAACGGCCAGGACGGCGGCGGCTGCACGCAGCGCGGCCAGGTGTGCCGCGGCATAGCGGTAAGCAGGGTTGGTACTTCCCGAAGCTTCTACGATTCCGGCGGAAGCAAGCCGGAGCAGATGACGGGCCTGTCGCAGCGACGCCGAGAGTCCGGTCGGGGAAGGTGCAGCAGAAGAACGGTCGCAATCGAGAACGGGAAGGGGCGCTGCGGCGGGCGACGGATGCGACGGAGACATGGTTCCTCCCGACTGTCGATGCCCTTCGGGCGGGGAGCTGCTTCGCCTGGGAGGCGGCGGGTCGAGGACCGCCCCCCAGGCGAAGATTCGAACGTATGTTCGATAAAGCCAAGATAGTGGGCTCCGGTGAGGAAGTCAAGCCACGATCGGCGCTCCTTGAGGTGTCGGCTCGGGTTCCGGCAATTTGGGTTTCGGCGGCTCAGTTGCAGCGGCTCGGGGCGATCGGCTTGGGTTCGGCAGTTCGGGCGGCCGGTTCGGGTTCCGACGGTTTGAACCGGGTATTTCGCGGAAAGCGTGGGCTAAGATCATCCGATCGGTCTCAGCGGAAATCCCGAGAAGCGCGGCGGATCCCCAGGGGAAGCGGGGCAAGCTTTTCGGCAATCACATTGACCACACCGTCGGCCCGCTCCAGCCGTCCTCGGACGATCAGCGCAGGTGCCGTTCGCGCAATCCGTCGGTAACGGACCCAGACCCCGATCGAACAGATCACGTTGACCATCCCGGTCTCGTCCTCGAGGTTCAGGAACGTCGTTCCCCGGGCCGTCGCCGGACGCTGCCAGTGAGTGACCACTCCCCCCACGAGGACTCGAGAATTAGAGCGCGTCCGGCGCAGCTCTGCGGCGGGAATCACCCCCATCGCGGTCAGTCGATCCCTGAGGTGAACCGTCGGATAGACCTCGGGGGTGATCCCAGTGGCTCGCAGATCGGCGAGGGTCGTCTCGACCTCGTCCATCGCAGGAAGCTGCGGGGGATTCTCTCCCACCACCACTCCGGCCAACCGATCCGGACCTCCGGCTGCCACAGCACCCGCGACCCATACCGCTTCCCGCCGGGACAGACCGAAGCAGCCACACGCCCCCGCTTCGGCGAGCGCCTCCATCTGGGCCGCAGTGAGGCCGCAGCGTGCCGCGAGATCGGCCATGTCGCGGTACGGACGATTCGCCGCGATCCGTTGAGCGACTTCGGCACCGATACCCTTCACCGAGACCAATCCCAGCCGCACCGCCCACCGGTGCGAACCTTCCTCCACTGGTTCCAGCGTCGCCTTCGCGGCACTCGCGTTCACACACGGACGACGCACGACCACCCCGTGTCGACGAGCGTCGGCCACTACCGACTGAGGGGAATAAAAACCTAAAGGCGCCGCATTCAACAATGCCGCACAGAACGCCGCCGGATAATACTTCTTCAGCCACGCACTGGCATACACCAAGTATGCGAAGCTGATGGCGTGGCTCTCGGGGAAACCAAAATGAGCGAAAGCTTGCAATTTCTCGTAGATTTCGTCTGCGACCGCTCCGGTGATACCGCGGGCGGCCATTCCGGCGTAGAGCTTGGCCTTCAACCGCTCCATCCGCTCAACCGAACGTTTGGCGCTCATCGCCTGCCGGAGTTGGTCTGCTTCGGCGGGGCTGAGACCGGCCACGTCGATGGCCATCTGCATGATCTGCTCCTGGAAGAGCGGGACCCCGTAGGTCCGCTCCAAGGAATGACGCAGCAGCGGATGGGCATACCGTACCGGTTCGCTTCCATTGCGGCGCCTGATGAACGGATGCACCGATCCGCCCTGGATCGGACCGGGACGGATGATGGCAACCTGAGTGACCAGGTCGTAGAAATTCCGCGGACGCACCCGAGGAAGAGTTGCCATCTGTGCCCGGCTCTCCACCTGGAAGACACCGACCGAATCTGCCTCGGACAGCATCTCGTACACCCCCGGGTCCTCCGGAGGAATCGTTTCCAAGGAAAGCCGACGCCCGTGATACTTCTCGATCAAGTCGAAGCAGCCGTGCAACGCAGAAAGCATTCCCAAACCGAGCAGGTCGAATTTCACCAGGCCGACTCGGGCACAATCGTCCTTGTCCCACTGCAGCACCGTCCGTCCCGCCATCCTCGCCCACTCCACCGGACACACCTCGGTCACCGGGCGATCGCAGATCACCATGCCTCCCGAATGGATCCCGAGATGTCGGGGAAATCCGAGGATGTGGTTGGCCAGGGTCACGACCTCATCGGGCAGGTCGTGGTCGGCGTCCGCTCCGGAAGGAACCGCACCGACCCGATCGATCTGCTTGGACCAGGCGTCCTGCTGACCGGGCGAATATCCAAGGGCTCGAGCCACGTCCCGGACGGCGGACCGCGACCGATACGTTATCACGTTGGCAACCTGCGCCGCGCGATCCCGACCGTACCGCTCGTAAACGTGCTGGATCACCTCTTCCCTCCGGTCGCTTTCGATGTCGAGATCGATGTCGGGAGGGCCGTCCCGTTCGGGGGTGAGGAACCGCTCGAAGAGCAACCGAAAAGCGATGGGGTCCGCTTTGGTGATGCCGAGAACGTAGCAGACCACGGAATTCGCCGCGGATCCGCGGCCCTGGCAGAGAATGTCACGAGCGCGGCAGAATTCCACGATTTCCCAGACGGTGAGGAAGTATCCGGGGAATCCCAACTGCTCGATGACGTCGAGCTCGTGACGAAGTTGCCGGTAGACCTCGGGTCTGGCCTGCGGGGAGCCGTAAAGACGCTGCGCTCCCCGCATCGCCAATTCCCGCAGATAACTCATCTCGGTGTAGCCCTCGGGCACCGGGAAATCGGGGAGCCGCGGGGCGATCAATCGTAGATCGAAGGCACACTCGCGGCCCAGCCGCGCCGCGTTGGCCACCGCCTGCGGATAACGACCGAATCGCGCGACCATCTCCGCCCCCGAACGCAGATGTCGCACCGGGGCGGGCGGTAGCCAACCCTCCATCCGGTCCAGACTCCGCCGCGCTCGCACCGCCGCCAACACCGCGGCGATCCGTCCTTCTCCTGGGGTTGCATAGTGAGCGTTCGTGGTGGCCACCACCGGCAGACCTCGACGAGCGGCAGCCTCCGCCAGCGCGTCGTTGACCGTGGAATCCAAAGGTTGCCCTTCGTCGGTGAGCTCCACCGCCACGTTGTCGCGCCCCATCAGGTCGACCAGATCGTCCAAAGCAGCACACACCCCCGGCAAGCCGTCCCTCACGAATCCCCGACGCACCCGACCTTTCCGGCATCCAGTGAGCACCAGCCAATGGCCTCCGTGCAGGCCGGCGATCCGTTCAAGGTCGTAATGCGGCCGACCTTTCTCCCCGCCTCGCAACTGAGCCTCACCGATGGTCGCGGCGAGCCGCCGGTATCCTTCGACGTCACGGGCGAGAACGAGCAGGTGTTCGCCGTCCGGGTCGGCGACTCCCGGGCGGGGTGCTTGCGCACCCACCGATAATTCGGCCCCGAAAACAGTACGAATTCCCCACTCCGCCGCGGCTTCGGCGAACCGCACGACCCCATAGAAACCATCGTGGTCGGTCAGGGCGAGGGTCTCGATACCCAAGTAGGCCGCTTCCTCGACCAACCGTTCGGGAGAACTCGCCCCGTCGAGGAAACTGAAATTCGAATGACAGTGCAATTCCGCATACGGGACGGCCGGAGCATTCCTGTGGGCCGACGACGTGGACGCCGGCCGGTACGGCGGACGTCTGCGGGACACCGGGGCATCGACGTCCGCGGGAAAAACCGCAGTAGCCGGATCCACCGTGGGACGGCCGGCCAGCCGACGTTCCAGCTCCTGCCACGGTATCGGCGGATTGCTCCACCCCATCGGTCCCCACCCTCAGTCGTAACGACCCTCGGCAACCCAGCCGCCGTTGCGGGAACTCACCAGCCAGGCCATGCCGTCCGCGGTGACCAACTGCAGCCGCACTCCACGGCGGGCCGACCCGGCGTCCCACCACCGTTCGTCGAACGGCCACGGCCCCGCCCACGCCGTCACCGGAAACGACTCCCCTTCGAAGGAGAACCACTGCGGCGAACCGCTCAACCGCAACCGCCCGTCGACCCGCACGACTTCCCCCGCAGCCGTGCTCACCACCGCCCGGCGCGGCGGATCCCAGACGGTCGACGGCGACGGAGAAGGCAGCGACCCCGGCCACGGATCTGCGAAATCGGGTGATTTTCCCTCGATCCCCGAATTCCAGGGGAGCCACCGCACCCGCGATATCGGATCCCGGCCACCTCCGAGGACGCCGACCAGTACGCCGTCCGGGCCGAGCATTCCTTCCAGACGAGACAACACCTGCGATATCCGACTCCGGCGATCCCCTTCTCCCCCTCGTTCCCCCCATAACGACAATTGCCGACCCGCGTCGAGCACGGTCTCGTCGGCCACGAGCCGCAACCACACCAGACCGGAACGCAATTCCCCGGACTCCAGCCATCCCGCTACCTGCCATCGCACTCGGTCGACCATGGCCGCGACCGAGAGAACCCGCGCATCCACGGACCGCCAGACACGAGACCGCACGGCACCGTCCTCAGCTCTCGCTTCGACGACCACCCTCGTGCAGCCCAGCCCTCGGCGTCGTAGCATTCCGTGCAATTCCTCCGCCAGGGATCGGGCGACGAACGACGCGCCGTCCACTCGGTCGATCGGTGGGTCGAGGTCACGCTCCACCGTTACCGCCGACATTCCTTTCGCAGCCGGAAAGAATCGGGCCGGTTTCCCGGATGCCAGGTCGTGAGCCAGTGCCAACTGCTCCCCCCAGCGGCTCGCCACCACATTCCTGGGGAGAGCAGCGAAATCCCCGAGCGTTCGCAGGCCGAGTCGAGTCAACACCGCTGCGCCCCCATCTCCCAGGCGGGACACCGGAAGCTCTGCGAGAAAAGCAGCCGACTCCCCCACCGGAACGATCCGCCCACTGTATGCCGCCTGGACCGCCGAGAAGAACCCATCGGAAATCCCGCAACGGACCGGATATCCCAGCCTGCCGGTCACCCGCTCGATGATGATGCGGGTGAGTGGCAGCTCTCCGCCGTGATAACGAGCCGCTCCCCTCGCCGGAGCAACCAACAGGCCGGGATAGACGACCTCCGGATCCGCAACGACTTCTGCGACACACGCGACCACGGCCTCGAAAAGCCGGTTATCCCGCATGGGATCACGCGGATAGAGCCGAAGCCACGGACACCGGGCTTGAGCGTCCCGCAACCGCTGACCCCGGCGGACCCCGGCGGCTCGAGCGGCGGGAGTGCAGACGAAAATCCTCCCTTTCTCGATGACGGCGCTTGCCACCCCCGGTTCGCCACCGGCAGCGAGCACGGGCCAATCCGGGCACCAGACCGCCAGAACCCGCTCCGTCGGAAAAGTCGAGGAAACCCGGAGCTCCCCCGGCAGCGACGACGGCGCCGACGGCGGAACCTGCTTCTTTTTCCCCGCCGACGTCGACGCAGCCGACGACGTCATCCGATTCCCGGCGCCCACGGCCGTTGCCCCCCTCAGCTCGCTTCGCCCACTCGAAGAATTGCCTGCTGCAGACGATCGCCGTTCGAGACGATCGGGTGCTCTGCGATACGCCAGCGTGTCGCCGCGGTGAAACCCACGACTCCCCGGCCTCGGGCCACCACGTCGAATTCGCCCCGGCACACGTACCCTTCGCCGCGCCCCGGCCCGCTCCACCACCGTGATCTGACGGTGAGCCGTACCGCCGCTTCCCCCCATTCCCCTGTGATCATCACGATGGCCGACCGCTCCCGGGCCCGGGCGGCGAGACGGCGCAGCGTGGTCGCCGTCCGGCCGGTGGTCGCCGTCCGGCCTGGAGGATGGACGACGACCAGGTCGAAGCCTTCGAGAAGAGCAGCGGTGACCTCCGGCCAGCGGTCCCCCGCGCGCGGGAGGCGGACGAACCGCTCCAGCTCCACCCCGAGCTCCGCGGCAGCCGCCGTCCCGACGAGAGGAACCCCCACCTCCGCACACCATCCCCCATGACGCGACACCGCAGCAAGCAGAGCGATCGTGAGGAACGTCGAGTTCGCGACACACAACACCGAGCCGCGGCGCAGTTCCCCCCCGGGGAACAAGCCGGCCAGGGAGGAAGAAAGCGGGAACCCGGCCGGGGAAACCGCAGTGAGGAGATCGCCCCGATGGACGTCGTCCGGCAGCGGGGCGACGGCCGAAGCGGTCGGAACCACAGAGCGAGTATCGAACATATGTTCGAAGAGCACAATGGGGTCGGGCGTCTGATCGATTACCCTGAAGCCGTGATGTCGTCCCTACCTCCCTCTGTGATCAGGGTTCGTGATGCTCTTCGAGCCGCCGGAGTAGAACCAGAAATTCGTTTCCTCGCCGAATCGGCCCGGACAGCCGCTCAGGCCGCCGCCGCCCTCGGCGTCGAGATCGGTCAGATCGCCAACAGCCTGATCTTTCAAGCGGACGGCGCCCCGCTGCTCGTTCTTGCCAGCGGTCGTCATCGGGTGGACACCAGGAAAGTCGCCCAACTGATGGGGGTAGCCGACGTCCGCCGCGCCGACCCCGAATTCGTCAGGGAGCACGCCGGAGTGGCCATCGGCGGGGTGGCCCCTGTCGGACATCCCCGCCCCCTCCGCACCGCGGTCGACCTGACACTCGCCGACTACGAGACGATTTGGGCGGCGGCAGGCCACCCTCACGCTGTTTTCCCTACGACTTTTGCGGAACTGGTCCGCATCACCAACGGAATCGTCGGCGTCATCGGGTCTGAAGACGGCAACACCCGATAGGCGATGAGCGGGGTGGACGTCGTCCACAGTGGCCTGGGCGGCCATCCACAGCGGAGCCCGTTGCTGGGGAGGGAGGCGGGGGAAGCCGTACGGTAACGATTCGTGACCACGGCCATCGAGGCGAACGAGCGCATCCACTCAGCGCTGGAAAATCTGGAAGAAGCAGCGAAGCAGCTCGTCCACGCCCTCTTCGAAACCGACGACTCCCGGTTTTTCCCCTCACAACCGATGGAATGGTTGCATCGAATCGAGAGAATCAAAAGACGCCTCGACGCCGCCCAGACATCCCTCATCGCCGCCGCCGAAGCACGTCACCTCCCCCGCCACAATGGGGCAACCTCCTCGGAGGCATGGCTGAGAAACGAACTAGGGATGTCGATCTCAACCGCCAAGGATGCCGTACAACTCGCTCGCGAACTCCCCGTGCACCCAGCAGTGCGAAATGCCTTCTGCGCAGGGGATATCAACGTCCAAGGCGCCTCAGCCATTTGTGAAGCCTTGCGCTCCTTTCCGGCCAAAACCCCCCATCGCACTCTCGAAGTGATCGAAGAGGACCTCGTCAGTACGGCCCGGGAGAAAGGACCGACCTCCGTGGCTCGGAGGGCATCCGAATTCTTGCATCGCCTCGCCCCCGAAGCTCTTGCCGCGCAAGAAGCACAGCAGCAAGAGGAGAGCAGACTGAAGCTGCGGGTATGCCCGGACGGGAGGCTGAACCTGCGGGGGATGCTGGACCGCGAGAGTGGAGCGCTCGCTCTCGCCGTCCTCGGTTCACTGGCTGCTCCGAGCTCCAGCGACGATCCTTCCCATCCGCGAGACAGCGAGCAGCGGTACGCGGACGCACTGGTGAGCGTTCTGCGAATCGCGCAGAGCAGCGACAAGGTCCCCACCGTCCACGGGGAGCGACCCACGGTCGTCGTCACCGTCGGCTTGGAGACGCTATGTCAGAAGCCCGGACAGGGTCCGGGGTATCTGCAAACCGAAGCACCGATCTCTGCCGCCACGGCCCGGCGGCTGGCGTGTGATGCCCGGCTGGTTCCCCTTGTGCTCGGTAACGAAAGCGAACCGCTCGACGTCGGGCGCGCCACATACACCCCTCCCCTGTCGCTCCGCCGGGCTGTGGTGGCTCGAGACCGGGGGTGTGCCTTCCCGGGATGCGACCGACCAGCGAGCTGGTGCGACTGCCACCACATGGTGCACTGGGCGGACGGCGGCTCGACGTCGATCGATAACTTGTGTCTCTTGTGCCCCCGCCATCACACCATCGTGCACACCGACGGATGGAAAGTGTTCCTTGGAGAAGACAAACGGCCCTGGTTCGTCCCACCACCCTGGGTAGAGCCGGATCAAGAACCCCGTCAGCACATGCGTTACCGAGCGGGGCCACTCCTCGTTCCCGCAACCGACGTCGTCGCGTCGTGAGGCGAGGCCGCTGCCAACCCCAAGCGTTGGTAGATTTCTCGCGTCGCCGTCGACCGATTCAGGGTGTAGAAATGCAACCCCGGCGCGCCCTCCTCCAGAAGCTGCTCACAAAGTGACGTCGCAGCGTCGATACCGATCGCGCGAACCGCTTCGGGCTGGTCCGCCACCGCAAGGAGACGATCGGCCAAAGCCCTGGGAAACTCCTCCCCCGAGAGCAGGGCAAAGCGTTCGATCTGGCCGATCGAGGTGATCGGCATTATGCCGGGGATGATCGGCACGTCACATCCGGCACGCGCCACTCTCTCGCGAAGACGTAGGTAATCCTCGACATAGAAGAACATCTGCGTGATGGCGAATTCCGCCCCGGCTCGGCACTTCGCTACGAAGTAGCGGGTGTCGTCGTCGACGGTGAGGGCGCGAGGATGTTTACGGGGAAATGCCGCAACACCTACGCAGAAATCACCCAGCCTCTTCAAGAGATCTACGAGTTCGACAGCATAGCGAAGTCCTTCAGGATGGGGGATCCATTCCCCGTCAGGGTTCCCGGGCGGATCGCCGCGCAGCGCCAAGATATTGCGGACCCCCGCTTCCGCGTACTGACCTATCACCCGTTTGAGGTCACTGACGGACTGATTGACGATCGTCAAATGCCCCAGGGGCACCAGCGTCGTTTCCGTCGCGATCCGCTCGGTGAGCCGCACCGTAGCAGCGGCGGTATGGCCTCCCGCACCATAGGTCACGGAGACGAATGTCGGACGCAGGGACTCGAGTTGCCGAATGGTCTGAAAGAGCGCACGTTCGCCGTCCGGTGTCTTCGGTGGGAAGAACTCGAACGAGAACGAACGACCGTGACGGTCGAGGAGTTCACGAATCGCAGGGGCACGCCTAGGAGCAAGACCCATGCGTCGATCACTAGACGTCATCGAGTGCTCCGCGGTCCCACTTCGCGAGGCGGGAAGCCAATTCCGCCGCCACCGAGGCTGGATCGGCTGCCTCGGTGAGAGCGCGTACGACCACGACTCTGCGAGCACCAGCCTCCAGAACCACGTCGAGGTTGTCCGTGGTGATCCCACCGATCGCGAACCACGGCTTGCTTGAAGCACGCGATGCTGCGTACCTGACCACTTCAAGTCCGGCCGCAGGGCGCCCCGGTTTGGTAGGAGTCGGCCAACACGGTCCCACACAGAAATAATCGACGTCGGGATCCGCCAACGCCTCGTCGATTTGGGCGGGTGAATGAGTAGAGCGGCCGATGAGAACGTCGCTCCCCACCAGCCGGCGCGCTACGGCCACCGGAAGATCATCCTGTCCCAGGTGCAGCACGTCAGCCCCGGCAGCATACGCGAGGTCGGCCCGGTCGTTCACGGAGAGCAGGGCATCATGACGGCGGCACGCCGCCTCGAATACGGCCAGCAGTGACAGTTCGTGTCGTGCCTCCAGACCCTTCTGACGGAGCTGGACGATGTCTACCCCGGCACCGAGGACGGCGTCGAGAAAGTCAGGGAGATCCCCCTTATCTGCGCGGCCATCGACGCACAGATACAGGTGGGCGTGAGCGAGCTTGTCCCGTCTGCTCACGGAGATGTCGTCTCCCTTCGCCTGTGGCAAGCAGCGAAGACGCTGCCGACTCGAGAGGTGCGGAGGCCAGCGTACGCTGGGAGAGGCGCGGGAGTCTGGGGCACCAGGCTGAGAGGGCAGCTGACGCCGCTGCCGACCGTGAGAACCTGCTCCGGATCATGCCGGCGAAGGGAGACTCTCCGTGGGCGTTTCTCCGTCCGCTGACATTCCGCCGTCCCATGATGCCGATCTGTTTGCCGATGTCGTCGTCGTCGGCGGAGGGGTCATCGGCCTTGCGACGGCGTGGCGATGTGCGCAGCGAGGATTCGACGTGGTCCTGCGGGATGGTCGACCGGGATCCGGAGCCTCGCGTTATGCAGCAGGGATGCTCGCACCTGTAACGGAGGCGCATTTCGGCGAAGAAGCACTACTGCGCCTCAACATCGCCGCGGCGGCTGCGTATCCGGCGTTCGCAGCGGACGTAGAAGAGTACGCGGGCCAAACGATCGGGTATCGGACGACGGGCACCTTGGCGATCGCTTTCGATGCCGATGACCGCGCCGTTCTCACCGAATTGCATGAATATCATCGCTCTCTTGGCCTGGCTAGCTCTTTGCTCACGGGGCGGGAATGCCGGGAACTGGAACCCGCCCTTGCCCCCACCGTCCGAGGAGGGCTCTGGGTCGAAGGAGATCACCAGGTAGACAACCGGCGGCTGGTGGCGGCCCTGCTCGCGGCTTGTCGGCGCAGTGGGGTGCGAATCGTGCAGCGCCCGGTCGCTCGCCTGGAGTGGGACGGCGATCGCGTCATCGGTGTGGATGGGGCGCGGGCGGCGTGGACGGTGTTAGCCGCTGGGGCGTGGAGTGCACACATCGAGGGCCTCCCGGAGGAGATGCGGCCTCCGGTCCGTCCGGTCAAAGGCCAGATCCTGCGCCTCGCGCATGATCCCAGTCGCCCACTCCTCGGACACGTGATCCGGGCATTCGTCCGCGGTCGACCGGTGTACCTCGTGCCCAGAGAGACGGGTGAGATCGTCCTGGGGGGTACGGTCGAAGAGCTCGGCTTCGATCAAAGGGTCACGGTGGAGGCCGTGGCCGACCTCCTCGCGGACGCTCGACAACTCGTCCCCGGGCTCGTCGATGCGGATTTCGTGGAAGCGTCAGCCGGGCTGCGACCCGGCTCGCCGGACAACGCTCCCATCGTGGGGAAGATCGGGCCTGAAGGCCTTGTCGTGGCCACCGGCCATTACCGCAATGGAATTTTGTTGACCCCCGTGACAGCCGACTCTGTCGCCGAGCTACTCAGCTCCGGACAACTCCCTGAGATCATGCGGCCGTTCGATGCGCGCCGATTCGTAGGCGCCGTCGTTGACGCTCACTCACGTCCCCTCGCAGGTGAACCCTGATCCGATCGGGCCCGTGCCGCCTTCCGGGAGGAGACGAACGCAGATTTTCGGCAGGTGAAAGCCAGGAGGTAGGGATGACGTCCATAGTCTTCAACGGAACGGAGCGACTGGTTCCCGACGGCGTGAATGTGCAAGATCTCCTCCGGCTCACCTACGAACAGACGACCGGTCTCGCGGTGTCGGTGAACGGCGCCGTCGTCCCGCGGGCGCGATGGCCTGAGACGATCGTCCGGGAACGTGACGAGATCGAAGTGTTGACCGCGGTCCAAGGGGGTTAGTGATGGACGATCCGCTCACCATTGCCGGTGAGAATTTCACTTCTCGGCTGATCATGGGCACCGGTGGGGTGCCGAGTTTGGAGGTCCTGGACGCCGTTCTCGCCGCCGCCCGTCCGGAGCTCGCAACCGTCGCGATGCGCCGGATCGAGCCGGGGTCGAAAGGTTCGATTCTCGACGTCCTCGCCAAGCATGGAGTGCGGCCGCTGCCGAACACCGCCGGGTGCTACACGGCACGCGACGCGGTTCGCGTCGCCCACCTCGCCCGCGAGGCCCTCCAGACACCTTGGATCAAGCTCGAAGTGATCGCCGACGACCACACGCTGCTTCCAGACCCGGTGGAGCTCCTCACGGCGGCGGAGCAGCTTGTCGACGACGAATTCGTCGTGCTGGCCTACACCAACGATGACCCGGTGTTGGCTCGGCGGTTGGAACTGCTCGGCTGCGCGGCGGTGATGCCGCTCGGCGCACCGATCGGATCGGGTCTCGGTATCCGCAACCCGCACAACATCGAGCTGATCGTCGAGCAGGCGTCGGTTCCGATCGTTTTGGACGCCGGGATCGGGACCGCCAGCGATGCGGCTCTGGCGATGGAGTTGGGCTGCGACGCCGTACTTCTCGCTTCGGCGGTGACCCGGGCACAGCGACCCGCGCTCATGGCGGAAGCGATGCGTAAGGCGGTCGAAGCGGGGCGTCTTGCGGCGCGCGCCGGGCGGATCCCGAAGCGCCGTTACGCGCAGGCTTCGTCGCCGACCGATGGGCTGCCGAACCGCGCCTGAGCGGAAAGTAGCGGCCACGCCCCTAGACTCGACCCTTGTGGAGACGTCGGTCACGGACGCCCTCCTCGGACGACTCCTCGACGGGCGGTACCGCATCGAGGAGCGCGTTGCGCGAGGGGGGATGGCGACCGTCTACCGGGCTCGCGACATCCGGCTCGACCGGGTCGTCGCGGTCAAGGTGATGCACGATGTCTTCGCCGAGGATCCGGAGTTCGTTGCTCGATTCATTCGCGAGGCCAAAGCGGCGGCGAGTCTGTCGCATCCAAATGTCGTCGCCGTCTTCGACCAGGGGGAGGACGGGGGTTGCGTCTACCTGGTCATGGAATACGTCGTTGGGGAGACCCTTCGGGAGCTGTTGCGGCGACGCGGGCGATTGTCGGCGTCCGAAGCCCTTGGAGTGATCCAGCCGGTTCTCGCTGCGCTGTCGGCAGCGCATGCCGCCGGCCTCGTCCACCGCGACGTCAAACCCGAGAACGTCCTGATTTCTTCCGACGGCCGGGTGAAGGTCGCCGATTTCGGCCTCGCACGGGCGATCAGCCGGACGACGACCAGCTCCTCGACCCTGCTCGGCACGGTGGCATACCTCGCTCCCGAACAGGTGACGCGTGGGGTAGCGGATGCCCGCAGCGACGTCTACGCAACCGGGATCATGTTGTTCGAGATGGTGACGGGACGGCTCCCGTTCGACGGGGAAACACCGATCGCGGTGGCGTACCGACACGCCCATGAGGATGTCCCGGATCCGTCGACGTTGGTGCCGGATGTGCCGCCGCCTCTCGCGGGGGTGATACGGGCCGCAACCGCCCGCGATCCGGATGCCCGCCCGGCCGACGCAGCCGCGCTCCTCACGTTGGTCGCCCGCGCCCGTCGCACACTGCCGGCCAGCACGGCCGACGGCGACGCTCCCACGACGATGGTTCCTTGGATCCATGAAACGCTCGTGGCTCCCCGGGCCCCCAAGGGGGCAGGGAAGCGACGTCGCCCCCGCTGGGTGGCGTTGGTCGCGCTCCTCGTCGTCCTGCTGCTTGCCGCGGGAGCGGCCGCTGCTGGATGGTGGTATGCGGCGGGACGGTACACGCGGGTGCCGAATCTCGTCGGTTTGTCGCAGAGTCAAGCGGCGAGTCGCGCGGCGGCGGCCCATCTCACCTTGAAGATCGCAGGAGAGGACTGGAGCACCCAATACCCAGCCGGCGCCGTCATCAGCCAACAGCAGAAACCGGCGACTTCACTGCTGCGGGGATCGGTGATCTCCGTCGTCCTGTCCAAAGGTCGGCATCTGACGAAGGTCCCGGACCTGGTTCCCGGGCAGATGTCCCTGGATGGATACCGGCAGGCACTGGCCGAGGCCGGCCTGACCCTCGGGTCGGTGAGCGAGCGGTACGACGAGAGTGTCGCCGCCGGCGACGTCTTGGCGGTCGATCCGCCCGCCGGAACACAGCTCGATTGGGGTAGTGCGGTCTCGGTCGTCGTGAGCAAGGGGCGACAGCCGATTCCGATTCCTCACGTCGTGGGGCAATCGATCGATGACGCAACGACGATTCTGCGGAACGCAGGTTTCACGGTTCGTGTGACGCAGGATTTCAGTGATACGGTCCCCCGCGGACAAGTGATCAGTCAGTCTCCGGACGGCGGAAGCGGCTACCGCGGCGACACCGTGACCCTCGACGTCTCCGAAGGCCCCCAACTCTTCCCGGTACCAAAGGTGACGAGTGACCTTGCGGATCCGACGAGTTGGATCAGCGTCGATCAGGCCCGCCAGATTCTGGAATCGGCGGGATTCACGGTAAAGGTCGGCAAACAGGGTCGGTTCGGCATCGTGATTCGCCAGGATCCCAAACCCGGAAGCATGGAACCGAAGGGATTCACCGTCACCATCGACGCTGCATGACCACTGGAACGGCGACTGCTCGGGCACGTGGCAGGCTGGGGACGTGCCGAAGCGACGACCTTCGCCCATCGGGGTACACACCCCTGTCGCCGGAGGCTTGGTGCAGGGAGCCTTGGGTCATTGCCGGGACGTCGGTGCGGAAGCGATCCAGCTGTTCGTCTCCAATCCACGCGGCTGGGCGAGGCCGAACGGGGATCCGCAGGAAGACAGTCGGTTCAAGACGGCCTGTGAAGCAGCTCGGCTCCCGGTCTTCGTGCACGCCCCTTATCTCGTGAACCTGGGGTCCCCCACTCCTGCCACTTTGGAGAACTCCATCCTGGCCATACGGCACTGCCTTGGCCGCGCGATGCAGATCGGCGCCCGCGGGGTGGTGGTGCATGCAGGGTCTGCGGTGAGCAGCCTGGGCCGCAGCTCAGCGCTCAAGCAGGTCCGCGAGGCGCTGCTGCCGATCCTCGACGATATTCCGGACGGCGGACCAGATGTGCTGGTCGAACCGACCGCCGGCGGCGGACAGTCCTTGGCCGCCCGCGTCGAAGAGGTGGCCGAATACCTGGCGAATCTGGATTTTCATCCGCGTCTTGGGGTCTGTCTGGACACCTGTCATCTGTTCGCCGCGGGTTACGACCTCGCCGCTCCGGGAGGAATGCGCAGCCTGCTCAACGCAGTCGACCGATGCATCGGCCGTCGGCGTTTGAAACTCGTGCATGTCAATGATTCCAAGGCACCCTGCGGTTCCAATCGTGACGCCCACGAGAGAATCGGAAAAGGCCTTATTGGTCTCACCCCGTTGCAGGAGCTCTTCCGTCATCCGGCAACGAAGGGCGTGCCGCTGATTTTGGAGACGTCGGGAAAGATTGCAGAAAATCAAGAGGACGTCGCAGTGCTCAAGGCCCTTCGTGGCGCCTGACGGCGCCGTCTTTGCCTGGGTTCTCTTCTCGGTTGCGTCGAATGTCTTGCAGCATGGATGCGACGAGGAAGGCTAGTTCGAGGGACTGCCCTACGTTGAGTCGAGGATCGCACGCAGTCTCGTAACGATCGGCAAGGTCGGCGTCCGCGATGTCGTCGGCGCCTCCCAGGCATTCGGTGACGTCGTCGCCGGTGAGTTCGACGTGCAGGCCGCCGGGAACGGTTCCGAGCGCTTGGTGAACCTCGAAGAAACCCATGACTTCCTCGACGACGTCGTCGAAATGACGCGTCTTGAAGCCGCTAGCGGATTCGATGGTGTTGCCGTGCATCGGGTCGCAACTCCAGATGACGGTACCGCCCTCCGCCGTCACTTTCTCCACGATGGGAGGCAGGCAGTCGCGTACCCGCCCGGCTCCCATGCGGGTGATGAGGGTGAGACGACCGGGTTGGCGGTCGGGGTCGAGTTTGTCGAGCAAGGCGACGGCGGTTTCGGGGGTCGTGGTGGGACCGAGTTTGACGGCGATGGGATTGGCGATGTGCCGGGCGAATTCGACGTGCGCCCCCGCGACGTCCCGAGTGCGTTCGCCGACCCACACCATGTGCGCGGACAGGTCGTAGTACGCCTTTCGTTCGGTGTCGTAGCGGGTCAACGCCGCTTCGTAATCCAGGAGCAGGGCTTCGTGGCTGGAGAAGAGTTCGACTTGGTGGGCGACTTCGCTTCGATCCAGGTCGAAACCGCACGCCTCCATGAAACGCAAGGCGCGGTCGATGTCGGTCGCGATCGATTCGTAGCGCTGTCCGGCCGGACTACGCCGGACGAAGTCAGCGTTCCAGGAATGGACTTCCCGCAGGTCCGCGAAACCGCCGGTGGCGTGTGCCCGCAACAGGTTCAGCGTGATCGCGGCTCGGTGGTACGCCTCGAGAAGGCGCCGCGGGTCGGGGATGCGCGCTTGCGGGGTTCGTTCGATGGAATTGACCGCGTCGCCTCGGTAGCTGGGTAGGGCAACGCCGTCCACGATCTCGGTGTCCCGGGACCGCGGCTTGGCATATTGGCCAGCCAAGCGTCCCACCTTGACGACGGGCACGCTCGCGCCGTACGTGAGGACGACGGCCATCTGCAGCAGGATTTTTATTTTGCTGCGAACCTTGTCGACCGTCGCCTCGGCAAAGGTCTCCGCGCAATCACCGCCTTGCAGGAGAAATGCTCGGCCCTCGGCTACATCCGCGAGCCGGCTGCGCAACCGGTCGCATTCCTCGGGGAGGACGAGCGGAGGTAGGGTGATGAGCTCACGGACGACGTCCTGAACGGCTGCCGGATCCGGCCACGGCGGCTGTTGTGCCGCCGGCAAATCTCGCCAGCTGGTCAGAGGAGGGTCGGGGGTGAGCACTGCAGAAGTCTAACTGGAGCCCGTGGGACCGTCGGTCCGATAGTTCACGAACCTCGATGCGGGGAACGATGGCCGGTCAGCCGAAGAAGACTTGGGCTTCGGCATACCGCTCGGGCGGCACGGTCTTCAGGGCGCCGGTGGCTTCGGAGAGCGCGACCCGGATGATGTCCGTCCCGCGCAGCGCCACCATGGTGCCCCACGCCCCATCCCGCACCGCGTCGATGGCGTGCAGGCCGAAGCGGGTCGCGAGCACGCGGTCGAACGCGGTCGGGGTGCCTCCGCGCTGGATGTGCCCGAGAACGGTGGTGCGGGCTTCCTTTCCGGTCCGCTTCTCGATCTCGTCGGCTACCCGCTGGCCGATGCCGCCGAGTCGCACGTGCCCGAACGCGTCGAGTTCCCCGCTCGCGAGTTCCATGGTCCCTTCCACGGGCACCGCGCCTTCCGCGACGACGACGATCGGCGCGTACCGGCTCTGGAACCGTTTCTCGATGTAGTCGCAGACCTTTTCGATGTCGAAGGGGATTTCCGGAATCAAGATGACGTTGGCGCCGCCGGCCAGCCCAGCGTGCAAGGCAATCCAGCCGGCGTGCCGTCCCATGACCTCGACGATGAGCGCCCGGTGGTGGGATTCGGCTGTGGTGTGCAGCCGGTCGATGGCTTCCATCGCGATGTTGACGGCGGTGTCGAAGCCGAAGGTGTAGTCGGTCGCAGATAGGTCGTTGTCGATGGTCTTCGGGACGCCGACGACCTGCACGCCGCGTTCGTGGAGCTTGGTGGCGACCCCGAGGGTGTCCTCTCCCCCGATGGCAATGAGGGCGTCGATTCCGAGTTTTTCGAGGTTCTTGGCGATGAGGTCGTACCCGCCTTCGATTTTGGCAGGGTTGGTCCGGGAGGTACCGAGGATCGTGCCTCCGCGCGGGAGGATGCCGCGGACTTCGCGGATCCCGAGCGGCATGGTGTCTGCTTCGATCGGGCCGCGCCATCCGTCCTTGAAGCCGACGAATTCGTATCCGTACTCGGTGACCCCTTTGCGGACGACGGCCCGGATGACCGCGTTGAGTCCGGGGCAGTCCCCTCCGCCGGTGAGCACTCCGACCCGCATCGTGCGACCTCCATCATGTTCGAGCTGCTGCCGCGAAGGCGGCCGCGAGACATCCACCGTCGGGCAAGCCTAGCGAGGTGTCTCCCCCCACGCGTGGCGGGTCCTGGGTCAGTGGGCTGCGACGGCCGCCCCGTCCGAACCCGCCCCCGAAGGGGACGGGACAGGGGGGTCGATACGGCCGTGTTTGCGCAGCAGCTCCTTGGCCTTGGTGGCGTAGATGTCGACGTATTCCTGGCCGGAAAGTCGCATCAATTCGTACATGATTTCGTCGGTGACGGCTCGGAGCACGATCCGGTCGTCGCCCATGCCTGCGTAGCGGGAGAAGTCCAGCGGTTTGCCGAAACGCACCTCGGGTCGTACCAAGCGGGGCACGATCTGACCGGGCGGCTGGAGCCGATCAGTGTGGACCATGGCGCAGGGGATGACCGGTGCCCCGGATTCGAGTGCGATCCTGGCCACCCCGGTGCGCCCGCGGTACAGCCGCCCGTCCGGTGAACGCGTCCCTTCCGGGTAGATGCCGAGCAGTTCCCCGGCCTGAAGCACCTCGAGCCCGGTCCGCAGTCCGGCTGCGCTGGCCTTGCCTCCGGAACGGTCGACCGACAGCTGGCCGATGCCGCGGAAGAAGAGCCGACTGATCCAGCCCTTCAGCCCTCGGCTGGTGAAGTATTCCGCCTTCGCCATGAAGGTGACCTTGCGCCCCGGGATGACGAGGGGCGCGAAAAAGGAATCCGAGAACGACAGATGGTTGCTCGCGATGATGGCCGGACCTCGACGGGGGACGTTCTCCAAACCCACGACTTTGGGACGGAAGACGAGGCGGAGCACCACCCCGAGGGTCCATTTGAGAATCCAGTAGAGCATGCCACCTCCGTCGAGGGCAGGATAGAAGCATGCCCGGCCGCGACAACGGGTTGGTGGCCCGCTCGTATCTCGTTCTCGGCGATCTGGATCCTCGACTGGTCGATACCTTGCTAGGCGCGCTGCGGGAAGCGGGGATCGCGGCGTACGCCCTCCCCAGCCCGGGACGGGTCGGCGGCTACCTGGATGTGCGGTTGCCGGAGGCGCCGCAGGATCGACTGTGGGTGGATGCGAACCGTTTCGATGATGCCCGAGCGTTGCTCCGCGTGCACTTGCGTGCTCAGGGCGCAACCGGCGCCGACGGCGGTCACCCGCTGGCTGACTCTGACCCTCGCCCTGCCGTGGACGGCGGCACTGCTCGCGAGGTCGATCCTGATCGCGCTTTCGCCGCGTTGGTGGCGGCGTTCGACGAACCGGTCGAGGCGGCGCCGTGGCCCGCGGCGGAGGACCTCCCGGAGGAACACGACAGCCGCGTGCCACGTCGGGTGCTCCGCCAACCTCTGCCGCCACCGAGCCCACCGGAGGTTCCGACCGGGGAGTACGACCCTCTGTCGGTGCTCGACGAGCACTTCGTGCCGCCCGACCCTCCTCCGCCCCCGAAGCTCAGCAAGCCCAGCCGCTGGGCCATCGTCCTGCTCGCCACCGGCCTCCTGTTGATCGCCCTGAATAGCTTCACCGATCTCCTCCCGAGCGGGACGGTGACGGCGGGGATCGCCGCCATCGTGGGCGGAGTCGCGATCCTGATTCACCGGATGCGGGCCGAGCCGCCGGAAGACCCCGACGACGGAGCTGTCGTCTGATCTCGCAGGGTGAGCACGGCCGCCACCGGCCGATGATCGCTTGCGCGGGGGATGGCCGGGTGTTCGGGCACTCCACACTCGACAGCGGTCAGGCCTTCCCCTAGAAAGATCGCATCGATGCGACTGCGGGGGGTGCGGGCGCTGTACGTTTCGCCGGACCCCACCCCGGCGGCGGCGTAAGCGTCCGTGAACCGGGCGGCGAGCCGCTGCCAGGCGACGCCCGACGGTTCCTCGTTGATGTCGCCGGCAAGGATCACTGGACCGTCGGGCTGTGCGATCTCCGGAATTGCCAAGATTTCGTCGACGTGGCGGACGCGCTCGGCCGCATCCAGTCCAAGGTGGATGCTCCCGACGACGAAACGCCGCCCGGCGATCTCCAAACCGGCCAGCGCCACCCCCCGGTGGTGCAGGCCTGGTTGATGGCTCAAACGGATATCCCTTGTCCACCGCACCCCTACCCGGAGTGCCGCGAGGAGAAGGACGCCGGCAGCCGTCCGCCCTCCGGTGACGACGTAAAGCCCCGATTCGCGGGCGAGCCGGGCGCATTTGGCGCGCCACCGGAGGAAGCGCGGGGCTTCTTGGATGCACACCACGTCGGCGGCGACGTCGAGGATGACGCGGGCTACTGCAGCGGGGTCGTCACGCAGCGAGCGGATGTTGTAGCTCAGCAGGCGGATTTCCCGACCTCGCTCGGACGCCGACACGCCTGCGGAGTGACCCTCGCTCCTCAGCACGCCCATGAAGCGATGGTGCCAGTCGGGTCCGGTCCGAGCCCGCTCCCCGCCGCAGCGGCTCGCTCAACGGGCTCGGGCAAGGTCGGCCGCTCCGACGATCCCGGCCGCGCTGCCGAGGGCGGCGAGCCGGACGGCCGGCTGGGGACGATACGCCGCCCCGGTCAGGGTCGCCTGGAAAGCCGCCCGCGCAGGGCCCAACAGGAGCTCTCCCGCTTCGGCTACCCCGCCTCCGACGACGAAACAGGCGGGGTCGAGGACGGCGGCGAGCCCGGCGAGTCCTTCCCCCAGCCATCGACCGATCTCCGCGAAGCACTCCAGCGCCACGGGATCGCCGTCCCGTGCGGCCGCGGTGATCTGCGGGCCGGTGATCTGCTCCGGGTCGCCTCCTGCCGCGTCAAGCAGCCGGGCCGCTCGGTCGGGCTGGGCCGCCGCGAGCCGACGGGCGTGACGCACGAGGGCGTTGCCGCTGGCGTACTGCTCGTAGCAGCCGCGTTGACCGCATCCGCAGGCTTCGCCGTCCGGGACGACGCGGAGGTGGCCGATCTCCCCGGCGATCCCGAATCCTCCCCGGTACAGTCGGCCGTCGAGCACGATCCCGCCGCCGATCCCGGTACCGACGATCACGGCAACGACGTCGGTGCAGCCGCGGGCCGCGCCGAATCGGGTCTCCGCCCAGGCGTGACAGTTGCCGTCGTTTTCCACCACGATGGGCAGGTCCACTACCTTGGCCAGCCGCTCGGTGAGGGGTTCGTCGCGCCACGCCAGGTTGGGGGCGAAGTAGACGGTGCTCCGCTTGGTGTCGATGAATCCGGCGGCTCCGATTCCGACCGCGTCGACCGGATGCTCGGCCGCAAGCCGCGTGACCAGCGTCGCGATCACTTCGGCGATGGCGGAGGGGTCGGTCTTGGGGGTCGCCTCTCGGACGGCGGCCACGACGGCCCCCTGGTCGTCGACCACGCCGGCCGCCACCTTGGTACCCCCGACGTCCACGCCGATGGTGAAGCCCATCTCGACCTCTTCGCCTCGTTCCGGTGTCACGCCGCCGGGCTGACCTGGAGTGCCGGGATCGTCCCGACCTCAGAAGATCGCTGCCAGCAGGTACATCCCGGCAACGAATATGACACCCAAGCCCAGCGACCCGACGATCATAATCAGGGTCTTGGATCGGGTGCTGGTCAGCCTGGCGAGGGTCGCCCGGGTATCGGCGTCCGTGTCGATGAGGAACGGGGTCGCGCAGGCCGGGCAGGCGTCGGCGTCGAGGGGAACGGCGGCCCCACACCCGCGGCACGGCCAACACGGAGTTTTGTGATCGAGAGAGGCTGGTGTCGATGTCGGCTCGCTCGACGCGGGCTCGCCGGACGCATCCGCGGCGGGAGTCGCAGAGAGAGGCGGCGCTGGCGGGAGTGCCGACGATGCTCCTGCGGCTCCGGCGACCTGCGCGACCACGAGCGGCTGCTCCGCGGTCGGGGTGTAGCAAAGGGTGCACCAGCGCGCGTCGGCCCGCAGCCGCGCGCCACATTGCCGACAACGCACCTCTTGGGTCACACAGCGTGCTTCGGCACCCCGCCGGGAGCCCTTGACGCCTGCTCGTCCCGGCTCTCACGCGTGCCGACGGTCACCGGCCGCGGGGAGGCGGTACCGTCCCTGTCGAGCCCTGCCGAGCGGAGACGACAAGGAGCACCGTGGCCGACGCCGACCGTACGCTTCAGGTCACGGCGATGCCGGGGTCGACCGTCATCGCCGAGCACGAGACCCTCACCGATGCGGTGGAACGTCACCGCCGGGAGCGGCCGGACGCCGTGGTGTACCGCCGCCGACGTGCCGGCGACGAGCACCCTGCGGGGTCCTGGACGCCGGTCACCGCGGCCGAGTACGCGGAGGCCGTCGACGCCCTTGCGAGGGGATTGTTGGCGGCCGGGCTCAACCCCGGAGATCGGGTGGCGTTGTTATCGCGTACCCGCTACGAGTGGACGTGGATCGACTACGCGCTCTGGCACGCCGGCTTGGTCAGTGTCCCGATCTACGAGACCTCCTCGACCGAACAGATCGCCTGGATCCTGGCCGATTCGACGCCGTCCGCCGTCATCGTCGAGACCTCTGAGCACGCCCGCCGTCTCGCGGAGCTCGCGGACGCGACCGTCTGTCCTCGGACGATCTGGACGATCGAGAACGGTGACCTGGAGGAACTCGCCGCAGCGGGCAGATCGGCAACTGCGTCGGACGACGGGGACCGGCTCACCCAGGCGAGATCGACTCTTCGGGCCTCCAGTCTCGCCACGCTGGTCTACACCTCAGGGACCACGGGACGACCGAGGGGGTGCATGCTCACCCATCGCAACCTGCTCTTCGCAGCCCGCTCCGCGATCGAGAGCCTTCCCGAGTTGTTCCACGAGAAGACCTCGGCGCTGCTCTTCCTCCCGCTGGCCCACGTCTTCGCCCGTGAGATCGAGGTGGCCTGCCTCGAAGCGGCCGTTCCGGTGGGCCACTGCCCCGACACCTCTCGGCTCCCCGGCGATCTCGCGTCGTTTCGCCCCACGCTGCTGCTCGCCGTCCCCTACCTGCTGGAGAAGGTGTTCTGGTTCGCGGCCCGGAAGGCCGAGCGTCAAGGAACCGGCTGGCTGTTTCAGGCATCGGTCCGCACCGCCGAGCAGGCGAGCCGCGGGCCGCTCACCCTCGGGGTCCGCATCCGCCGTGGCATCTTCGACGCCTTGGTCTACCGCCGGATTCGCTCGGCCCTCGGCGGGTCGGTGGAGTTCGTCGTCTCCGGGGGCGCCCCGTTGGCCCCTCACCTGGGCCACTTCTTCCGCGGGGCGGGAATTCCGGTGCTCGAAGGCTGGGGTCTGACCGAGACGACGGCGGCGGCGACCGTCAACCGCCCGACGGCCACGAAGATCGGAAGCGTGGGGGTGCCGATGTGTGGGACGGAGGTGGGTCGCACCCCCGAAGGAGAGTTGCTGGTCCGCGGTCCGCACGTCTTCTCCGGATACTGGCGCGACGAGCCGGCGACCCGCGAGGTGCTGGACGCCGAGGGGTGGCTGCACACCGGAGACCTCGGCGAGATCGACGCAGACGGCTTCGTGACGATCACTGGACGGCGCAGGGAGATCATCGTGACGGCCGGGGGAAAGAACGTCGCCCCTGCTGCCTTGGAGAACCGCCTGGTCAGCCACCCGCTGATCGCACAGTGCGTCGTGCTCGGCGACCGTCGTCCCTACGTCACCGCGCTGATCACGCTGGATCCGGAGGCGGTCGAGGAGTGGAAGACCAAGGTCGGCAAACCGGCCTCCCTCACCCTCGCCGACCTCGCCGACGACCCCGACCTCCTCGGCGAGCTACAGGCGGCCGTCGACGAAGCCAACCAGGCGGTCTCGCGGGCGGAGTCGATTCGGCGTTTCCGCGTGCTGCCCGTCCAGTTCACCCAGGACGGCGGTCAGCTCACGCCGACGTTGAAAGTCCGCCGCGACGTGATCGCCTCCCAGTTCGCGGAGGAGATCGACGCCTTGTATCGACCGATGAAGGCGCCGCCTTCCTGAGAATCCCGGGAGCTCCACAGGGCCCGCGCCCGGACCCACGGTGGATGGTCGGCATCAGATGCTCAGCCGAACCCCGCAGGTGGCCGACATTGTCCGCGGTGGGCATCGCCCCCGGAGCGGTCGGCGCCCGTGCGTCGGGGGCAGGAAATCACGAAAGGTCGTCTGCGCAATGACGGTGATCGTCGAGCCCGATCACGCTCGGGCTGAGCGGCTGGCCGCTTCGCTCGTGCCGCAACCCGCGGTGGTCGCAACCCTCGCCGCACTGCACGATCACCTAGCTCATCATCTCGGCGAAGACGTCGTCGTCCTCGGCCCTTCGGTGGACCTCGCCGACGCTCTGACCCTCAGCGCCCAGATGCGGCTGGCCCGGCCGAGCCTCGGGGTCATCGTCGTCCGCAGCTCTTTGGACACCAGCCTGCTGGTCGACGCCCTGCGCCACGGCGTCCGTGACGTCGTCGCGGACGGCGAGACGACCGCCCTGCGCGACGCCGTCCGACGCGCCGGTCAGCTCGCTCACGAGATTCGTTGCCGCAGCACCGGGACGCCTGATGCGGCCGAGCGAGGGGTCGTCATCACGGTCTTCTCGACGAAGGGAGGCTGCGGAAAGACGACGTTGGCGTGCAATCTCGCCGCGTGTCTGGCGGACGGCGGCGGCGCCGACGTCTGCCTGGTGGACCTCGACCTGCACTTCGGTGACGTCGCGGTGGTGCTCCGTCTACTCCCCGCCCGAACCCTCGCCGACGCCGTTCCACACGCGATCGATCTGGACGACGCGGGGGTCGAAAGCCTGCTGACCCGCCACTCCCCTGGCCTGTTCGCCGTCCCCGCCCCGATGGATCCCATGGCCGCGGAGACGGTGGACGCCGACGTGGTGGCTCGCGTGCTGAGGCTGCTGGCACGGCGTTTCCGCTATGTGGTGGTGGACACTCCCCCGGCGTTCACCGACCACGTGCTGACCGCATTCGATCAGTCGGATCTGGTTGCCCTCGTAGCCACCTTGGACGTCCCGGCGATCAAGAGCTTGCGGCACACCCTCGACACCTTGGAAGCCTTGAGATTTCCGCGCAACCGGCTGCGGGTGCTGCTCAATCGGGCCGATTCGAAGGTCGGCCTCGACGTGTCCCACATCGAGGAGACTCTGGGGTTGCCGATCGCGGCACACATTCCGTCGTCGCGCGACGTACCGGCGTCGGTCAACCGGGGTGTCCCCCTCATGCTCGACGACCCCAACCACCCGGTCAGCCGAGCGATCGGTGAGTTCGCGGCGACGCACGTGCTACCGCTCGGTCGCGACGCGAACCCTCGGATCCCGGCCGCCCTGCGCGCCGACCGACGCCGCTTGATCCCGCTGCGGCGGAGGCGTCCGTGAGGAACCGGCGACTCGGCGGTTTCGACTCACCGATCCTCACCTTCGGCATCAGGATCGCCCTGCTCTGCTTCTGCTTGATCGCCGCAGGGCTGGACCCCGAACCCCGCCGCGTGATAGCGGCGACACCGTTGTTGGGCGTCGCGGCGGCAACCGCACTCTTGCCCGTCCGACGCCTCACGGTCCGCCGACTCCTACCGGTAGTGGAGGCGGTGGTCGCCGCCGCTGCGGTCGTAGTGCCGCCCGTCGTCCGCCCGAGCCTGCTCCCATACCTGCTGGCCCCGGCCTTCAGCGCCGGGCTGGAATTCGGACTGGTTCCGGCCCTCGCGGTACCGGGCGCCGCTGTCGTGATCTTGCTCTGTGGTGGGGGTCTGGTGGTCGCGGCGACGGCACTGCCGGGTTTCGCGGCGACCGCCGCTCAGTGGGTCTTGCTCGCGGCGGCGGTCGGGGCGCTGGCGGCTTGGATTCGTCGGTTGGCAGCAGCCACGCCGGGCTCGGAGGTAGCGCGCTCCTACCAGGTCGCATACGGCTTGTTGCACCAGCTCCGCGACGTCAGTCGACAACTGTCCGAGGGGTTGGACGCCGTCGCGGTCGCCCACGGCCTCTTGCAAGCGATCCGTGGTCAGGTCGCTTTCGCCCGGGCCGCGGTGCTGGCCCGCTCCGACCGCGGACACCTCGTCCCGCTTGCAGTGCAGGGAGGGGAGACGAACTCCTGGCCGCGGTCCATGGCTGCGGTGCTCGACGAAATCGGGGACACCGGTGGCGCGGTGATCCGACAGGGTCCGTTCCTCGTCGCAGCGGAAGTACCCGCTCAGCGCACCGCCGAGCCGACCGGCTGGCATGCGGTGTTCCCGGTCCGCCTCGGAGGGGAGCTCGGTGCCGTGGTGTTGGAGGCGGACGCCTCCGTCGCACCCCCCGATCGGGCGACCACCGCGGCCATCCGCGGGTTGGTAGACGACGCCGCGATCCGCCTCGAGACGGCCTTGCTCTTCGGGGAGATTCGTTCCCTGGCCACCAGCGAAGAACGGCGACGCCTCGCGCGGGAAATCCACGACGGTATCGCGCAGGAGCTGGCGTCGATGGGATACCGGATCGACGAGCTGATCGCCCAAGCGTGTGAGATTCCCGAGCTGCGTGCGCTGCTGGTCGACCTGCGGGCCGAGGTGTCGCGGCTCATCAGCGAACTGCGCCTGTCGATCTTCGATTTGCGCAGTGAGGTCGGCTCGCAGCCGAGCCTCGGGGCCGCTCTCTCCGACTACCTCCGGTCGGTCAGCGCCGCGGCCGGTTTCACGGTCCACATCGTGCTCGACGAGACGACCCTGCGTTTGCCGATCGCCCAGGAGACCGAACTACTCCGCATCGCCCAGGAAGCGATCACGAATGCTCGCCGCCATGCCGCAGCGCAGAATCTGTGGGTCCGCTGCAGGGTCGATCCGCCGTTCGCTCATCTACGTATCGAAGACGACGGCCGCGGTCTCGGGCAGCCGCGCGTCGACAGCTTCGGCCTGGAGGTGATGCGGGAGCGCGCCGCGCGCATCGGCGCGGAGCTGTCGATCGTACCCCGGCCGACCGGCGGAACGATCGTCGAAGTTCGGCTCGGAGAGCAGGTCCCTCCTGCCGATGAGGGAGGCGTGGAAACCGCGCCAGGCACTCCGCAGGCGCTCACCTTCGCCACTCCCCAGGAGGGAGAAGACCCCGATGAGTGATGCGGTCTCGTGGGAAACGGCGCACGCCGCTCCTCGGGACGTCGAGCGAGCGTACGTGAGGACCCACGGCATTCCCGGGTCCAACGGTCGGCACCGCACCACGGTGGTGCTCGTCGACGACCACGAGCTCATTCGCCAGGGACTGCGGCGGGCTTTCGAGCGGGCTGCGGATTTCGAGGTTGTCGGGGAAGCAGCGACTGCAGCCGACGCTCGCTCGGTGGTGTCGGCGCTGCGCCCGGACGTGGTCGTGGTGGACATCCGGCTCCCCGACGGCGACGGCTTGGATGTCGCTCGGGAGTTACGTCGGCATTTCCCAGATCTCGGGATCGTGGTCCTCACGATGTACGCCGGGGACGAGCACCTCTTCGGAGCACTGGAGGCGGGAGCGTCCGCGTTCGTGGCCAAGGATGCCCCCGCTGAGGACGTCGTGAGCGCCGCCCGACACGCCCTGGTGTCTCCTCGGTCCTTCTCGGCCACCGATCTCGCCGAGGCGATGCGGCGGCGTCTGGCCCCGAGCGGGCCGCAGCTCACCCCTCGGGAACGGCAGGTGCTCCACTTACTCGCGGACGGCTTGGGCGTCGGCGCGATCGCCCGGCACCTTTTCATCAGCGAATCGACGACGAAAACCCATATCTCCAAGCTCTACGAAAAGCTCGGAGTGGCCAACCGCGCGCAGGCGTTGATGGCGGCGATGCGCCTCGGACTTCTCGAATCGGACGACGCCGAGCTGCCGTAGCACAGACGGCGCGGCGCCGACCGCAGTGATCGCAGATGATCTCCGCTGCCAGGCGCCGTCTCCCTCGGCAGATCTCACGATGTCCGCCTCGCCGAACCCTCCAGCAGTGCGGCGAGCCGCGCGGCGGTGGCGTCCCACGTCGCGTGCTCCACGACCCACGCTCGGCCCGACGCCCCCATCTCTTCCGCCCGAGCCCGGTCGGTGAGCAGGTCGCTCAGGACGGCGGCGAGCCGCGCGTCGTCTCGACCGTCGACCACCACCCCTCCCTCCGGGGCAACCGCTTCGGGCGCTCCTCCCGAGGTTCCCGCGACGACCGCTAGACCGCTCGCGGCCGCTTCGAGATACACGATCCCGAACCCCTCGACGTCCAGGTGGAACCAGCGGTCGCGGCACGGCATGGCGAAGACGTCGCCGACGCGGTAGTGGGCCGGTAACTCGGTCCACGGCACGGCCCCCGCGAAGACGACGTGATCGCGGAGGCCGAGCGCATGAGCTAGCCGCTCCAGGCGGCGGCGGTAGGGCCCTTCTCCGACGAGAAGGAGCGCGACGTCCGGCACCTTCTCGCGGACCAGCGGCAGGGATCGCAGCAGGGAATCTTGACCCTTGCGTGGGACGAGCCGGGAGATGCACACCACCACGCGGCGGCCGTCGAGACCGTATCGGGCGCGCAGCTCGGCCCCATCGACGTCGGGATGGAAGACCTTCGGGTCGACCCCGGGCGCGAGCCGTTCCAGCCGCACCTCCGGCCCGACCGCCGCAGCGAGTCGGCCGCGAGTGTACTCGCTGATGTAGGTGAGGACGTCGACCCTGCGGGCCAGGCCACGGAACAGCTGACGCGCTCCCGGGAAACGCAGCCATGCCAGCTCGTGACCGTGACTGCTGGCGACGATGCGGGTGGCTCCTGCCTTGCGCAGCAGCGGGGCCAGGAATCCCAGGGGTGCAGCGGCGCCGAACCAGACCCGGTCGGCACCGAGATCGCGCAGGAGAGCGCGGGCGCGGCGCGCGACGTCGGGGGTGGGCAGCATGAGCGAGGTCGGGTGACGGGTGACGTCGAAGGGCTGGTGGCGATCGAACTCGGTGTCTCCCGGCCAACGCGGGGCGTAGACGTGCACCTGCCAGCCGTGAGAAGCCAACCTCGTGACGACCGCGTGAACGAAAGCTTGGATTCCTCCGGGCCGCGGGGGGAAGTCGTTGGTGACCACGAGCAGCCGACCCATGGGTCGATCTTTTCACGAAAACGGTGGCCGCCTTCGAGGCGGCCACCGTCGGGCAGGTCGTGCGAGCGTTTACGGTCGCGAAGCTCCGACGATGTCGTGCCGGTACCCGAAGGTATTGATGCGCACGTAGGAGCCGGTATACGGAGCTTCGATCATCCGGCCACCCCCGATGTAGATCCCCACGTGGTGGATCGGGTGCCCGAAGAAGATCAAGTCTCCCGGTTGGAGATTCGAGAGCGGGACGTGACGGGTCACCGCGTACTGGGCGGCGGCATTGTGCGGTAACGACACACCCGCGGCTTCCCAGGCGCGCATGGTGAGGCCGGAGCAGTCGAAGGACGACGGTCCGGCGGCGCCGTAACGGTACGGCTTGCCCAGCTGGGCGTAGGCGTAGCGGACGGCGGCTGCGGCGCGTCCATCGGCGGCGACCGGCACAAGCGGCTGCGAGACCTCGGTGCGGGATGCGCGGCTCGCCGCTTGCTGCGCCGCGAGCGCGGCGGCTCGGCG
Source organism: Acidothermus sp. (assembly GCA_023512015.1). Taxonomy (GTDB): domain Bacteria; phylum Actinomycetota; class Actinomycetes; order Acidothermales; family Acidothermaceae; genus Acidothermus. The sequence continues at coordinate 35,532 of JAIMAI010000008.1, forward strand.
GGTGGCCTCGGCTCGGCGCGCGGCTGCCTGCCGGGCGGTGGCCACCAGGCGTTCTTGCCGCGCGACGAGTTTTTCGATCTGTTGGCGCTGAGCGGCGAGCGAAGCGTTCAGCTTGCCGATCGTGGTGACCTGTTGGTCTGCCGCCTTGCGGGCGGCCAGGAGCTGGGCCTGCAAGGCCTTGACCTGACGCAGCGTGGCGCTGCGTTCCCCGACCAGCAGCGCAAGGATCTGCGCTCGCTCGAGAGCCCGCTGCGGATCGCCGTCCACCAGAAGTGATTCGACAATGCCGGACCCGCCGACACGGTAGGCGGTCACGGCCACGGTCGCGACGTCGTCCTGAGCCGCCCGCAGCCGGCTCTCTGCGCGGTTGACTGCCGCCTGGCGGGCGGCGAGGAGCCGTTGAGCCGCGGCGAGCTGGTCCTGGGCGGCGTCGTACTGCTCGATGAGCAGCTCGGCTTTGTCGGAGAGCGCCTCCAGTGCCTGCTCCGCGGCGCTCACGGACGGTGGTGGATCGGCATGGGCCTGGGCTAACGGCAGGATCGACCCGATGCTGGAGAGCGCAACGACGATCGCTGCGCCACGGAGGCGATACCCAACACGGAAGGGGAACGCCACGAAGGCGGTCTCCTGTTCTTCCTCGACGCCTACCGGGTTAGCTGACGGGTTCGGGCGGGAAGAAGCGCCCTACCGCGGATGCGGATTCACCCCGGGGAAGTTGGGTCCCCGGCTCCGGGGCGACCTGCCGGTCACCGCCGGACTCGGCGTAGCGGCCGCCGTCACACGGACGTGCGACTACGAACGGCCGCTGGCCCAGAGCGTAGCGAGGTCGTCACCGCGACGCAACCATTCCGCAACCTTCGCGGTCGTGTGTCGTCGGTCACAGCAGGTCGCGTCGAGTCGAAGCTCTGTGCCCGCCGGCGGTCGGCGAAATCCGGCCTGGAGATCGGGTCGGGCGAAATCCGCGGTGGCGCCGGGATGGTAGACGCGGCGGCACCCGCAGCCGACCGCCGAAATTATCGGCACCTCGAAATAGTTGCGAGCTCTTGACACGCCGGCGCCCGCCGCTATTCTTGCGATCTGGCGGGCCACCCGCCAATGTTCACGAGACACCATCCCGGACCGTGGTTCTCGACTCGTCGGCGCCCTACGGGGGAGCGTCGGTGCTTGATGGGCGCACATCGCGCGTACAGGAAAACACGAAGTGAAGAACCGTCCGGAATTCGTCGCCCTCCGTGGAACAGGTGGTGCTGCATGACCCGCCCTCCGTCCGTTTCGCGTCGTCCCCTCCGCGGCTCACTGGAGTTGAATGCCCGCGCGAAGCGGCTCATCGCATCGGCAGCCAGCGTCACCGTCGTTGCTTCCTCTCTCGCCGGAGGGGTCATCGCGGGAGCCACCCGCGGATCCGCGGCGACGAGCCCTGCCACCGCGCACTACTCCCTGCCGCTCGCCCTCCAAGAGTCGCTGTATTTCTACGACGCGCAGAAATCCGGACCGGCTCGAAGCCTGGGCGACCAACCCTTGGAGTGGCGCGGAGACTCCGAACCGACCGACTCCTGCGTCCCGCTGCAACCGATGGCGAACAATGTCGGGACCAACATGTCGTCGAGTTTCATCGCGGCGAATCGCGCGGTGCTCGACCCCGACGGCAACGGCTGCGTCGACGTCTCGGGTGGTTTCCACGACGCCGGCGACCACGTGAAATTCGGCCTGCCTCAGTCGTACGCTGCATCGACGCTGGGGTGGGGGATGTACGAATTCCCGCAAGCGTTCCAAGCCACCGGCACGTGGAACCACGGCTTGGACGAACTGAAGTGGTTCAGCGATTATTTCATGCGCTCTACTTTCCGCGACGCCGCAGGTAATGTCGTCGCTTTCGCCTATCAGGTCGGCGAAGGCTCGGTCGACCACAACTACTGGGGACCCTCGGAATTGCAGGATCCGAAGCTCTACCCGCGGCCGGCGTATTTCGCGACCTCCGAGACTCCGGCGAGCGACCAAGCCGCGGGCGCCGCGGCGGCCCTCGCCGTCCATGCGCTGCTGGTCTCGGCTACCGACCCGACTTACGCGGCCAAGGCACTCGATGTGGCAAAGGCTCTGTACGCGTTCGCCGTCCGCTACCGCGGCCTTGGCTATTCGGGAGGGTTCTACAACTCCAGTTACGACGAAGACGAGCTGGCGTGGGCGGCGGTGTGGCTCTATCTCGCGACCGGCCAGCGGTCGTACCTCACCGACATTCTGGGAACGGACTCCGCGGGACGCTACACCGGGTGGATGAAGCGAATCGTCGCCGACACCAACAACACTTGGCAGAACACCTGGGTGATGTCCTGGGACACCAAGTGGGGCGGAGTCTTCAGTGTGCTGGATCCGATCGTCGCCGCCGACTCCTCGATTCCGCAGGTGGTCCGCGACCAGATTCATTACTTCGACAAGTGGCAGGTCCAGTACTGGTCGCACGTCGCCCACGACAATGCGGCCGACACGAATTTCATCGCGACGACTCCGGCCGGATTCTCTTACCTGACGACGTGGGGATCCGCCCGGTACAACACCGCCGCCCAATTGGAGGCGCTCGCCTACCGGCACAACTTCCCGAGCGATCCGCAGTCGTCTGCGTTCAGCGATTGGGCCATGAGCCAGATGAATTACCTGATGGGCGACAACCCGGCGAATTTCTCCTACATCGTGGGCTTCGGGTCGAACGTTCCGGGTGTGGGCTCCCTGGTCGGGGGGACCGCGAAGGCAGCTTCCCATCCGCACCACGCCGACGCGCACGGGTCGCTCACCAATAGCCAGGACGATCCACCGAACGATCGTCACATTCTTTGGGGTGCCCTCGTCGGAGGCCCCGATTCCCAAGATCACCCCGATGACGTGACGACCGACTACGTCCTCAACGAGGTGGCGGTGGATTACAGCGCCGCGTTCGTGGGGGCGCTGGCGGGACTGTACGAGTACTACGGTCAAGGCCAGCCGATGACGCAGTTCACCCCGGTGCCCGAGGCGCCGGAGAATCCGTACTACGCAACGGCCACCGTGAACCAGAACTCCAATCAGGGAACACAGCTCACCGTCACCATCAACAACACGGCGACGCATCCGCCGCACTTCGAGTCCGACCTGAGCGCACGGGTGTATTTCAACATCCGATCGCTGTGGCAACACGGACAGACCATCGCCGACGTCTCGACACCGGTGTATTACGACGCGGCAGCCCAGATCGACGGAACGCCGACACGGATCAGCGGCCCCACCCGCTGGGGTGATGCTGCGAGCTGTGTCTACTACGTGACGATCGACTGGTCGGGACACCCGATCGGTCTGCCCCCGTCGCGCGCGTTCCAATTCGGCATCAACGCCGCGATCGGGCCGAATTGGCAGTACTACTGGGATTCCTCGGCCTCCTACAGCTTGACCGGACTGGTCAACGGGACATACGCGAGTACTCCCGATCCCTACATCCCGGTCTACGCCAACGGAGTCCGGGTGTTCGGCCAAGAGCCGTCCCTGACCAGCGATGAGTCGTGCGGCTCCACCGGCTCGACCTCACCGTCGCCCTCGCCGAGCCCCACGCCCTCACCCACGGCGAGCCGGACGCCGACGCCGAGCCCCTCGCCGTCACCGACGCCGTCGCCTACCGCGAGCCGGACCCCGAGCCCCTCGCCGTCACCCACACCGTCACCGAGCCCGACTCGGACTCCTACCCCGTCGCCGTCACCGACGCCGTCACCTACCGCGAGCCGGACTCCGAGCCCGTCGCCCTCGCCGACGTCCTCCCCCGGCGGCCTGCGCTGCGCCGTCCATTACGCCAAACAGACCGAGTGGCAGAACGGCGCCACGATCAACATCACGATCACCAACACCGGGAGCACGACGATCGCAGGCTGGACGCTGGTTTGGAGTTTCCCGAATTCCAGCCAGATCGTCACGGGGGCGTGGAACGCCACCATCGCCCAAAGCGGCACCCGCGTGACGGCCACCAATCCGGCTAGTGCGTGGAACGGCACGATCCCGCCGAACGGGACGTCGAGTTTCGGGTTCAACCTCGCCTACAGCGGGAGCGATCCGATACCCACTTCCTTCACCCTCAACGGCGTCGCCTGCGCGACGAACTGAGGACCCGCGCCTAGGAGGCCGCACCTGAGGGGCAGGCCTCGCCCGAGCCGACCTCCCCTCCACGCTTGGGCTCACCCCGAGCCGAGGTCCCACTCCCCGGCGGGGTCGCCCTGACCCCGGGGTCTCCAAAGGCTCGGCCTCATCCCGCGCGCGGGATGACCGGGGACGACGGAAGAAGCCCCGCCTCGGCCAGCACTGAGATCGCCCGCCGCTCGGCGTCGTCCAGGTCGACCGGCAAGTCGATGGGCGAGTCGAGGATGAGCGGGATGACGCACTCGCCGCACGCCCGACCGCGTGCGGGACAGGCTTCGCAATCGATGAGCACGGCTCACCTCCACATCCGAGCGGGCGTGGCCCTCGCACACCAGCGTCGTCACCCTACGAACGCCCACCGACATTTCCGCCCACAGCGACGTGCCGCACGAACGACCCTGCCCACCTCCGCCTGACCCACCACTCATCGCGTCGGTGCCCGGAAATGTCGGTGGGCGCCGCTAGCGTCCGAGCTGTGCCCAGCCCTCTCGACCACCAGACCACGATCGACGAACTGGGTTGTCCGCTCCACGAGGTCACCTTCGTCGTCGTAGATCTCGAGACCACCGGCGGATCTCCGTCGTCCGGAGCCATCACCGAGATTGCCGCGGTCAAGGTGCGTGGAGGCGAAGTCCTCGGAGAACTGCAAACGCTGGTGAATCCCGGGCAGCCGATCCCGCCGTTCATCGCCGTCTTGACCGGTATCACGGAGATGATGGTCCGCGAAGCGCCCCCGATCGGTGCGGTTCTCCCCACCTTCCTGGAATTCCTCGGGCGAAACATCCTGGTCGCCCACAACGCTCCCTTCGACGTCGGATTCCTGCGGGCCGCCTGCGCGGCGCACGGCTACGAGTGGCCGCCGGTGGAGATTCTCGACACCGCTCGGCTTGCTCGCCGCGTCTTCACCCGCGACGAAGCGCCGAACTGCACGCTTTCGACCCTCGCCCGGCTCGTGCGGACTTCTCATCCCCCGACCCATCGCGCCCTCGACGACGCACGCGCCACCGTCGATGTGCTCCACGCCATGCTGGAGCGGCTCGGCTCCTTAGGCGTTCATTCGTGGGACGACTTGCGCACGTACACCGCACAGGTCACCGCCGCGCAGCGTCGCAAACGCCACCTCGCCGACCGACTTCCCAACTCTGCAGGGGTGTACGTCTTCCGCGACCGTCGCGGACAGGTGCTCTACGTCGGCAAAGCCAAGAACATTCGTCAGCGGGTGCGAAGCTATTTCACCGCCGCCGAGACACGGCGGCACGTGATCGACATGATCCACGCGGCCGAAGATGTCACACCCATCGTGTGCGCGAATGAATTGGAGGCGGAGGTTCGCGAATTACGCATCATCGCCGAGCACAAGCCGCCGTACAACCGCCGTTCGAAATTCCCCGAGCGCGTGAGCTGGGTGAGATTGACCTCCGAGCGATTTCCGCGTCTGACGATCGTCCCGGTGGTTCGGGACGACGCGGCCTGCTACCTCGGGCCCTTCTCGTCGAGGGACGCCGCTCAGCGTGCCATCGAGGCCCTGTACGACGCCTTTCCGCTCCGCCGCTGCACCGAGCGACTCGGTCCGCGCACCCGCCGTCCCGCCTGCGCGCTCGCCGAACTGGGCCGATGCGGGGCACCGTGCGAAGGCCGCCAAACCGCTGCGGAATACGCCGCGGTCGCGGCGAGTGTGCGCCGCGCCATGACCTGCGATCCCTCGGTAGTGATCGATACTGCGGCGAGCCGTATTCGGGCCTTGGCGAATTCCCTGCGGTACGAAGAAGCAGCCGAGGTACGCGACCGGCTCCTGCACTTCCTGCGCGCGGTCGGCCGATCGCAGCGCCTCGCCGCTCTCGCGGGGTGTCCGCAGATCGTTGCGGTCCGTCCGCAAGAGAACGGTGAGACCGAGGTCGCCGTCATCCGCCACGGTCGCCTCGCCGGGGCCGACCGAATTCCATCCGGCCACCCAACGGCGTCGAGCATCGCGGCGGTCGTCGCGACCGCGGAAACCCCGCTGGCAGTCGGGTACGGGACCCTCGCCTACGCGGGCGTGGAGGAAATGGAGTGCATCCTGCGGTGGCTGGAGCACCCGGCGACTCGCCTGGTCGACGTCACCGGGACGTGGGCACTGCCGCTCCCGGGCTTTCCGGCGTCGCTTCCGCGGTTGCTCTCATCGGCCCGACCCGTCGAAACCCGACTCGTCGAAAAGACCTCCGATGCCGCCTGAAGAAGCGTTCGGACGCGGCCCGATGGATGGGCGGTGGATAGCGGATGCTGCCGGCGTCCGCGACATCCCGCCGCTGCCTGACCTAAAGCCGACTAAGGTAAAGACGTGATCACAGCGATTGTTTTGATCAAAACCCGAGTCGACCGCGTACCGGAAGTAGCTGAGCAGATCGCCGACCTGCCGAGCGTCACGGAGGTCTATTCGGTGACCGGCGAATTCGACCTCGTGGCCCTCGTTCGCGTCCGCGCTCACGAGGAACTCGCGCACGTCATCCCGGGCCAGCTCAACAAGGTCGAGGGGGTCACGGCGACCGAAACCCTGGTCGCGTTTCGCACCTACTCCCGTCACGACCTCGAGGCCGCTTTCTCCCTCGGCCTCGAAGACAGCTAGCTCGCCTGAATCGACCCCTCGTCGCCGGCGAAGTAGTCAGCGACCCTCGCGCACCGCGGCACTCGCAGCGATCCATGCGTCGAGGAGTTCGGCTGCCTTTCCGGTGTCCACCGCCGTCTCGCACCTGCCCAATGCCTCGGTGAACTGATCGATCAACCGGTCCGGATCGGGTCCGTCGAAGGCGACGAGGCCGGCTGCGGCGTTGAGCAGGACGGCGTCCCGCACCGGCCCAGGTTCACCGGCGAGCGTGGCCCGCGCCATCGCGGCGTTGTGGACGGCGTCCCCACCGCGCAGCGCCGAGCCCTCCGCGCGGGCGATGCCGAGCACCTGCGGATCCAGCACCGTACGGACGGTTTCGCCGTCCCGCACGACCCAGATCGTCGAGGGGGATGTGACGGTCAGCTCGTCGAGACCGTCGTCGCCACGGAAGACCAGGGCCCGCGACCCCCGCCGGGCCAACACTCCGGCGACCACGTCGGCCATGCGGGCGTCGGCCACCCCCACCGCGCTTGCGACCGGACGCCCGGGGTTGGTGAGCGGGCCGAGGAAGTTGAAAACCGTGGGGACGCCGAGTTCCCGCCGGGCCACCGCCGCGTGACGGAGCGAGGGATGGAAAACCGGGGCGAAGAAGAATCCGATACCGACCCGTTCGACGCACCGCGCTACCGCCGCACCGTCGAGGTCGATCGCGACACCCAGGGCTTCGAGGAGATCGGCGGCGCCGCACGACGACGACGCGGCTCGATTACCGTGCTTGGCCACGGCAACCCCCGAGGCCGCGGCCACGATCGCGGCCATCGTCGAGATGTTCACGGTATGCGCCCGGTCACCGCCCGAGCCGACGATGTCGAGCACCTCTCCCAGCGGGGGCACCGGTTCGGCGAATTCCAGCATGGTGGCGGCCAGGCCCGCGACTTCCTCCGCTGTTTCGCCCTTTGCCCGCAGCGCCATGGCGAACCCCGCGATCTGCGCGTCGGTCGCCTCGCCCGTCATGATCTGGCGCATCGCCCAGGCCGCCTGCGCCTCGGTGAGATCCCGCCCGGCGAGCAAGGCGGCGAGGATTTCGGGCCAGGAGGGCGGATCGGCGCTCATCGGGAGCCTCGGCTGTCAGCGGCGGCGAAGCAAGTCCGCGACCACCGGCGTCAGCCGCACCCCGTCGATCGGATGGGGCACGGCGGCGTCGGCCCTCGACCACGCGGCGAGCCACGCGTCGTCCCGCCTCCCGGTGAGGACGACGATCGGCGGGCAGCGGTAGACCTCGTCCTTGAGTTGCCGGCAGATGCCCATGCCGCCTGCCGGAACCGCTTCGCCGTCCAAGATGAACAGGTCGATCCCGCCGCAGTCGGCCGCCCGAACGACCGCGTGATGCGTCGCGCATTCGAGGTAGCGGACCTCGGGGAGGTCCGGAGCGGGACGACGGCCGAGCGCGCGCCGGACCCGCTCCCGCACTGTGAGGTCGTCGCTGTAGACGCAGATCGTCAGCGTGCGGTTGTGAGCGCCAGGAGCGGAGGACCGTCGCGCGTCGGCGGACCGGGAAACGGTGAGGCTTTCGACGCTCATCGACGACCCTTCCTGGCCTGGGATGCGAGTTTTTCCGCGCCGATGCTATCGCGGGATACCGCCGGGCTGGGGGGCGCCACAGCAGAGCGGAACGGTCCGACAATAATGGCCCCGTGGCGACCGCGACGACCTTGGGCAAGAGCCACGCCCATGGTTCCTTCACCCGACCCAGCCTGGTCAGTGTCGGGACCATCGTGTGGCTGTCATCAGAGTTGATGTTCTTCGCGGCGCTGTTCGCGATTTACTTCACGATCCGCTCGGTGAATCCGGTGTGGCCGATGCCGGTCCGCGGACCCGGCACGCCTCCGGTGAAGCTGGAGACGGCCTTCGACGGCGCCATCACCATCGTGTTGGTCCTGTCGAGCGTTACCTGCCAGCTCGGGGTTTTCGCGGCCGAAGAACGGCGTCTTCGACGCAGCGGGTCGATCTTTCGCGTTTCGTCGTGGGGCCTGCGGGAGTGGTACATCCTGACCCTCATCATGGGGGCGATCTTCGTTTCCGGGCAGTGCTACGAGTACACCCGCTACGTCACCGACTACCACGAAGGCTTGAATGGGATGACGATTTCGTCGTCCGCCTACGGCTCGATTTTCTATCTGGCCACGGGGTTCCACGCGATGCACGTCACCGGCGGTCTCATCGCCTTCGTCTTCCTGATGCTGCGCCTGTCGAAGGGGCGGTTCACCCCGGAGAAGGTGACGAGCGCGGTCGTCGTCTCCTACTACTGGCACTTCGTGGACGTGGTCTGGATCGGGTTGTTCTCCACCATCTTTCTCATCAAGTAAGAGGGCACGTGGGACAGCGAACGGTGCGCGATCGGTAGAGGAGAAAACGTGAGAGTGCGGCCCCTTCGGATCCGGGTGCGGCATCGGCGACTGGCAGGCTTCGTCGTGCTATCGGCCGCTTTGTTCGCGGTCGGCACCGGCTATGGTCTTGCCACCGAGCACACCGGTGCGGCGGCAGCCGGTGACCCGAGCGCGCAAATCGCCCAAGGCCGGGCGCTGTTCCTGCAGGGCTGCGCGAGCTGCCACGGCAAGGCGGCGGAAGGAACTGCCAACGCGCCAAGCCTCATCGGGGTCGGCGCGGCGGCTGTCGATTTCCAAGTGAGTACCGGCCGGATGCCCCTGGCGCAGCAGGGAGCGCAGGCCCCGGCGAAACGTCCCCGCTACACCCAGGAACAGATCGAAGCCCTGGCCGCATATGTAGCCTCGCTCGGGCCCGGCCCGGCGATCCCCGGCAAGGAGCAGTACACCCCTCCGAAGAACGCCGACCTCGCCTTCGGTGGCACGCTTTTCCGGACGAATTGTTCGGCGTGCCATAACTTCACCGGGGAAGGAGGGGCTCTCGCGTACGGCAAGAAAGCGCCGCCGTTGACCCATGCCACGGACCGCCAGATTTATGAGGCCATGCTGACCGGACCCGGGACCATGCCGGTCTTCTCCGACGCGCAGCTCACGCCCCAGGAGAAGCAGGACATCATCGCCTACATCAACGCGGTGCGTGCGGTCCCGGACCCCGGCGGTTTCAACCTGGGACGGCTGGGCCCGGTGACGGAAGGTCTCGTGGCGTGGCTCATCGGAATGGCGGTGCTCGCCGTCGTCGCCATGTGGATCGGAGCACGGGCGAAGAGGGCGCAATGAGCGAACATCACGGCCTTCAGCAGCCGACGCCGGCGCGTTCGGTTCGACCCCCCGTCATCGAACGGGTGGTTCGACCCCAGGACGCCGACCCGCGGCGCGCCAAACGCGCCGAACGCCTCGTGGCGTTGTCGTTCCTCGTGTCGGCCATCGGCACCGCCGGTTTCATCGCCGCCTACGTGGCTTTCATCCCCCACGGGCCGGGAAGCGCCGGTGAATCCAACCGCTGGCTAGGGGCCAGCCTGGGAGTTGCGCTGGCCGGTCTTGCCTTCGGCATCATCGGCTGGGTGCGCTGGCTGATGCCGGCCCACGAAACGGTCGAGGAACGTCACGGCCTCGCCTCTCCGCAAGACGACGTCTCAGCCGCCGCGCGGATCGTCGTCACCGGCGTCCGCGAAACCGGTCTGCCGCGACGTTCGCTGCTCAAACGCACCCTCGGCCTCGCGGTGGGACTCCTCGCGCTCCCACCGATCGTCATGCTCCGCGACCTCGGTCCCCTCCCGCGCACTGGTCTGCGCACCACCCCGTGGACCAAGGGATCCCTGCTGTACAACGCCGAAACCGGGCGCCCGGTGAAATTGGGGGACCTGGAAGTGGGTGGTTTCACGACGGTGCTGCCCAAGCCACGGGAGGAACTCACCGAGGAAGAACTAGCCAAATCCGCCGTCGTGCTGATCCGCCTACGGCCCGGGACGAACAAGCCCCTGCCGGGACGGGAGAACTGGGCTTACCAGGATCACGTCGCCTACTCGAAGATTTGCACTCACGTCGGATGTCCGCTCACGTTGTACGAAAAGCAGGTGCAGCAGTTGCTCTGCCCTTGCCATCAGTCGACCTTCGACGTTCCGGACGGCGCCGCGGTCGTCTTCGGTCCCGCCGCACGTCGACTGCCGCAGCTCCCGATTTCCGTCCATCTCGATACCGGTGAGTTCTACGCGACCGCCGGCTTCGACGAACCTGTCGGCCCGAGTTTCTGGGAGCGGGGATGACGAGCGAGTACCACACCGCCGTGGGCGCCGACGGCGCGAGGGGCGACGGTCGTGCCGATGGGCGGGTGCCCGCCCAGGTCACCCGTGCTTTGACGGAAGTCGACGAACGATTCGGGACCGCGAGTTTCTTGCGCCGCACGCTCAACAAGGTCTTCCCGGACCACTGGTCCTTCATGCTCGGCGAAATCGCTCTGTACTCGTTTGTGATCCTGCTGCTCTCCGGGACCTTCCTCACGTTCTTCTTCCGTCCGAGCCAACAAGAGGTCATCTACAACGGCTCCTACACCCCGCTCCGGGGCATCCAAATGACGGAGGCGTTCGACTCGACGCTGCGGCTTTCCTTCGACGTCCGCGGCGGGCTGTTGATGCGCCAGATCCACCACTGGGCGGCACTCCTGTTCGTGGCGGCCATCATCGCGCACATGTGCCGCATTTTCTTCACCGGTGCGTTCCGCCGTCCGCGTGAGACCAACTGGCTCATCGGTTTCACCCTGATGACGCTCGCTCTGCTGGAGGGATTCGCCGGATATTCGCTGCCCGACGACCTGCTTTCCGGGACCGGGCTTCGCATTGCGTACGGGGTGGCGGAGTCGATTCCCATCGTCGGGACCTACGTCGCGGAATTCCTCTTCGGGGGGCAGTTCCCCGGCACGGATCTCATCCCGCGCCTGTACGTCGTCCATATCCTGCTCATCCCGGGGCTGTTGCTAGCGCTGATCTCCGCTCACATGATGATCATGTGGCACCAGAAGCACACTCAGTGGCCGGGGAAGCACCGCACCAACGACAACGTCGTCGGCGCGCCGTTCTTCCCGGCTTTCATGGCCAAAACCGGCGGCTTCTTCTTCTCCGTCTTCGCGGTGACGGTGCTGCTCGCCGCGTTCTTCCAGATCAACCCCGTGTGGCTGTACGGGCCGTACGATCCGACCCAAGTCTCCGCCGGATCCCAGCCGGACTTCTACATCGGCTGGCTCGAAGGGGCCTTGCGGATGATGCCGAACCCGGAGACGAACATCGCCGGCCACACCATCAGTTGGAACGTGTTCGTTCCCGCCGTACTCATCCCCGGACTGTTCTTCACGGCGATGGCTATTTATCCCGCGCTTGAAGCGTGGGTCACCGGGGATCGGGAAATCCACAACGTCTGTGACCGACCGCGGAATCGGCCCGGACGCACCGGCCTCGGCGTCATGATGATTTCGTACTTCGCCATCATGCTGCTCGCCGGCGCCAACGACCTCATCTCCGTGCACTTCGACATCAGCTTGTACACCACGACGTGGATTTTCCGGATCGCGTTCCTCGTCGTGCCTCCGTTGGCCTTCCTCGTCACCCGACGCATCTGCATCGGATTGCAGCGCCACGACCTGCGGACCGCCCAGCACGGGTACGAGACCGGGCGTATCGTCATGCTCCCCCACGGGGAGTTCATGGAAGTGGAATCGCAGCTCCCCGACGAGGAAGTCGCCCGCATGGGGTTGGAGTACCGCCAGGGCCCGGCTCCCGAACTTCCGCCGCCGGTCGACGAGCATGGCGTGCGCGCCCCGCACACTCGCAACCCGCTGCTGAAGGTGCGGAGGGCGCTGGGGACGCTGCTGTACGAGCCGGAGCTACCCGAGGCCCGCGAAGCAGCTCGTCACGAGTTACCGGCCCATGGGGTCCGCGGTGAACTCCCCAGCGGCGAGGACAGAGAAGAAGCGGAGCCGTCGCGACGCGGCTGATTCCCGTTCGCCTCAGCCCTGTCCCGGAGCATTTCTCGCAGGGACCGACTCGTTTTCTATTCCCTCCAACCGCTGCGCGAGCTCGGACGACGTACTCGGCTGATTGGATTCCACGAAATAGGCCGCAATACCGGCGGTGAGCGTTCCGAAGAGCGCCATCCCGCTCAGCATCAAGACGATCGCGACGGCCCGACCGGTCGCCGTCACGGGGTATCGATCCCCGTACCCGACCGTGGTCACGGTGGTGAAAGCCCACCAAAGCGCGTCGCCGAAAGTCCGAATATTCCCACCGCTCGCGGAACGCTCGACCGCCACCTCGGCCGCAGCGCCTGCCCCGAGTACGACGGCCGACACCAAGGCGACGTAGCGCAGGCCACGCCTCCCCAAGATCGCGCGACTATCCCGCAGGACTCGGACGAGCAGAGATCCCAAGCGCAACAGTCTGAGGACACGCAGAGGCCGCAGGAACGGTAGTACCAAGATGGCCAGATCGATCACATGGGTACGCACGAATACGCTTCGGCTCGGGGCAAGGGTCAGCTTCACGAGGTACTCGACCGCGAAAAGAGCCCAGATCGTCCAGTCGGCGGCCGATATCGCACTTCGGACCCCAGCCGGCAGGGCGACAACCTGAGGAATCACCAGCAGCGGAATCATGATGACGGCCAGCGCCATCATCAACGGATCGGCTATCTGGGTGAACCGTTCGTAGGCCTGTTGGCGATCATCAGACACGGCCTCATCTTAGCGAGCATCCTCGCAGGACAGGTGAGAAACAGGGTGCTTGGCCCCGGCTCACCCAGATGTCTCAGCGCAGCGTATCGGCCAAGCGTGGAGAATGCGGAAAAGGGTCGGTCTTCATGAGAGTCTCACCTCAGACAGCTTCGTCAACCGCACTGCGACGTGCGCCAAGGCTGCCCGGCGAGAAGGCTTCGAGCAAACAACACCTTCTTTTGTGGGGTTACGGCCACAGGCTCTGCGTTGACCCGACATCCCGGAGGGGTCAGCGGGGAGTGTGCACCCCCCGGTAGTACTCCAAGATGAAACCGCAGGCGCTGATGAGCACGAGCATCAAACCGACGAGCAGCAGCCACCAGGCGAAGACCACGCCGAGCGCGGCGATGGCGCTGGAAGCCGCGAGGAACAACGGCCACCAGCTGTTCGACGGGAAGAAGCCGTACTCGCCCGCACCCTCGGAGATATCGGCGTCGGGACGGTCCTCCGGGCGCAACCCGGTTCGGCGTCCGGTGACGAAGAGAAAGAATCCGACCAGGAAAGCCAACCCGACGGTCAACGCGAGAGCCGTCGTCCCCGTCGGGTCGTGCGAGGTGTACCAGTAGACGACGTCGACGATGGCGAAGAACGCCGCCCATCCGGTGAAGAGAAATCCCTCGGTCTTCACGACCCCTCACCCCCGGACCGCGCCCCAGCCCCGACCGGGATCCGCGACGGATGCGGAAGGGCGAGCTCGGGGTGATGCAGGTCGAAAGCGGGCCGTTCCGACCGGATCCGCGGAATCCGGCGGAAATTGTGCCGCGGCGGAGGACACGAGGTCGCCCATTCCAGCGACGCTCCCCAACCCCACGGGTCGTCGGTATTGACGTGCGGCGCGTACCGCCAGGTACGCCAGACGTTGATGGCGAACGGCACCATCGACAAGCCCAGGAGGAAGGCGCCGAGCGTCGACACCGTGTTCAAGAAGGTGAAACCCTCTTTGGGTAGATAATCCGCGATGCGCCTGGGCATCCCTTCGACGCCGAGCCAGTGCTGGACGAGGAAGGTGGTGTGGAAGCCGACGAAGAGGGTCCAGAAATGTACCTTCCCGAGCCGTTCGTCGAGCATCTTGCCGGTCATCTTCGGCCACCAGAAGTAGAAGCCTCCGAACATGGCGAAGACGACCGTGCCGAAGAGCACGTAGTGGAAGTGCGCGACCACGAAATACGTGTCCGTGACGTGGAAATCGAGCGGCGGGGACGCGAGGATGATCCCGGTGATACCACCGAAGAGGAAGGTCACCAAAAACCCCAGCGCCCACAGCAGCGGCGTATCGAAGGTGAGCTGACCCCGCCACATCGTGCCGATCCAGTTGAAGAACTTGACTCCGGTCGGAATCCCGATGAGGAATGTCATGAGCGAGAAGAACGGGAGCAGGACTGCGCCCGTGGAGAACATGTGGTGCGCCCAGACGCTCATCGACAGTCCGGCGATGGAAATCGTCGCGAAGACCAATCCCTTGTAGCCGAATACCGGCTTACGGCTGAACACCGGCAGAATCTCGGTGATGATGCCGAAGAACGGCAGGGCGACGATGTACACCTCGGGGTGGCCGAAGAACCAGAACAGGTGCTGCCAGAGAATAGGCCCACCGTTCGCAGGGTCGAAGATGTGCGCCCCGAGTTTGCGATCCGCCTCCAAGCAGAGCAGCGCCGCGGCGAGCACCGGGAAAGCGAGCAGCACCAGCAGGCTGGTCAGTAGCACATTCCAGGTGAAGATGGGCATGCGGAACATCGTCATTCCGGGAGCGCGCATCACCAGGATGGTTGTGATGAAGTTGACTCCCCCGAGGATCGTGCCGAGCCCCGAGACTACGAGACCCATGATCCACATGTCGCCGCCGAGCGATGGCGAATGGGCGACGTCCGAAAGCGGGGTGTAGGCGTACCACCCGAAGTCGGCCGCTCCCCCGGGGGTGAGGAATCCCCCGATGGTGATGAGCCCTCCGAAGAGGAACAAGTAGTAGCTGAAGATGTTGAGTCGGGGGAAAGCGACGTCCGGTGCACCGATCTGCAGCGGCATCACAACGTTCGCGAAACCGATGAACAGTGGCGTCGCGAAGAGCAGCAGCATGATGGTGCCGTGCATCGTGAAGAGCTGGTTGTACTCCTCCACGGTCAGGAACTGCAAGCCGGGCCGCGCCAGCTCGGCCCGCATGAGCAGGGCCATGATGCCGCCGATGATGAAGAAGCCGAAGGACGTGGTCAAATAAAGCTGGCCGATCAGCTTGTGGTCCGTCGTGGTGAGCCAGTTGACGAGCGCCGAACCCCGCCGTTCGGCCCGCCGTATGCGTGCTGGCGCCCGGACGCCGACCTCGTTCTCGTCTGCGGTCATCAGGCACCTCCCGATGTGTAGTGCGCTTCCATTGTCGCAAGGTCACGCTGGTAGGTGGCGGGGTCGACCACCTTCACGTAGAAAATCATCTGGTCGTGGTAGAGGCCACAGAGCTCCGTGCATCTCCCGATGTACGTGCCCTCCTTGCCCGGCTCGATGTGTACGTCGAATTCACTCATCCGCCCCGGAATCACGTCGCGCTTGAACAAGAAATTGGGGACCCAGAACGCGTGGATGACGTCCGGGGAGACCAGCTTGAAGCGCACCGTCTTACCCGCCGGGAGTTCCAGCACCGCCGGATGTCCGTGCGCGGCGTCACCGGTGATCTGCGCTATCGTCCGCGCATCCGGCTGCGGACCGGAAAGGTAGTTGAACTGCCAGTCCCACTGGTAACCGACGACCTCGACCGTGACGTCGGGGTTGGCCGAAAGCTTGGTGATGGCGTCTTCGTCGCGCGCCGTGAAGTAGAAGAAAACCGCGACGAAAATGATGGGGACGACGGTGTAGAGAATCTCGATCGGAATGTTGTACGTGAACTGTGGCGCGTGTCGACCATCGCGTTTGCGATAGGCAATGACACACCAGATGATCAACCCCCACACCACGCACCCGATGAACAGGAGCGCCGCCCAGCCGCCTTGCCAGAGCCGCAGCACTCGCTCGCCTTGCTCGGTGATGGGACGCGGCATCCCGAGCCGCGGAAGCTCGTTGGCCGTGCAGCCGCTCAACGCAACGAGCAGCACGAGACCCAGCACCAAGCGGACGCCGACCCTGCGCCGTCGCGGCCGAACCATCCGCGACAAAGGAGAACTCCTCACGTCGTCGCGCGGACCGCGCCGTACGACCACCGGATCGCCGCTCACCTCACGCCTTTCGTCATCGGAAGACGTCCTCACCGGTCATACCGCGCGCGCCCGCATAGGGGACGCGACGGCCGGGAGCGAAACCAGCTCGACCCTACTCCACGAGCCCATCCGGCCCGGCAGCCGGGCAGACCCGCCGCGGCGATGAAAGACCGGACGGCGACTAGTGCCGCGCCGAGACCGGGCAGCGGAAACGGCACGGCGAGCCGCTCCGCAACCGCGACCCGTGACCGAGCTGTCGGTGAGACCTCAACCGAGAGGAGCGAGGTGCGGCTCCACCTCGGCTGCAGCGGCGGCACCGAATGCGGCGGCGAAGCGCTCGAGGAACTGTGAGGGCTTCACCTGGTATTCCTGGGTTCCCACCGTCTCCAATGCGTGCGAGGCGAGAAGCGACCCGAGCTGTGCGCAGCGCACCGGCGAGACCCCCCACGCCATGCCGCTCAGGAAACCGGCGCGAAACGCGTCACCGATCCCCGTCGGGTCGGCGTGACACCGGGCGGGAGCGGCGGGCACCGCGATCGATTCACCGTCCCGCTCCTCGACGACCACGCCGTCCGGGCCGTAGGTGGTGACCCGCATCCCCACCCGTGCGAGTACGTCGCCGCCGTCCCAGCCGGTCTTCTTCTCCAGCAGCGCTTTCTCGTACTCGTTGCAGAAGAGCACGGCCGCGCCGTCGATCAACTCGCGCAGCTGGGCGCCGTCCATGTTCGTGACCTGCTGAGAAGGATCGGCGACGAAAGGGAAACCCCGCTCGCGGCACTCCACGGTGTGGCGGTGCATCGCCTCCGGATCGTTCGGACTGACGACGACCAGGTCCAGACCCCCGAGACGCTCCGCGATGGGGGCCAACTCGATGCGGCGGGCTTCGGTCATCGCACCCGGGTAGAAGGACGCGATCTGGTTCTGATCGAGATCGGTGGTGCAGATGAAGCGGGCGGTTGCGAAGAGATCGCAGACGTGGACGCCGCTGGTGTCGACGCCGTTACGCTCCAGCCACGCCCGATAATCGGCGAAATCCGGACCCACGGCGCCGACGAGCACGGGTCGGACGCCGAGAGCCGCCATGCCGAAGCAAATATTTGCCGCGACTCCCCCGCGGCGGAATTCCATGCGGTCGACCAGGAACGACAGCGACACCCGGTGGACCTGTTCGGAGACGATCTGGTCGGCGAACCGTCCCCTATAGAACATGAGTTGGTCGGTCGCGATCGACCCCGTGACAGCGATCCGCACGCTCGGCTCGACAGAAGAAAGCGCCTGCGATCAGTGGAAGGAATCGCCGCAGGCGCAGGAGCCGGTGGCGTTCGGATTGTCGATCGTGAAGCCCTGCTTCTCGATGGTGTCGACGAAATCGATCGTCGCGCCGGCCAGGTAGGGAGCGCTCATCCGGTCGACGACGACGTTCACCCCTCCGAATTCCCGGACGATGTCGCCGTCGATGCTGCGATCGTCGAAGTAGAGCTGGTAGCGCAGCCCCGAGCAGCCTCCGGGCTGGACGGCCACCCGCAGCGAGAGATCCGTCCGACCCTCTTGTTCGAGGAGCGCCCGGACTTTCGCCGCAGCCTTGTCGGTCAGGATCACACCCTGATTGGTGGCTTCGCTCTGTATGGTCATCGCTCCGTACCCTCCACTGTGACGGTCACGCGTTCTCCATCGTCGCACACCCCGGCCGCGGACGACGCTCCAGCGCAAGCTTGCACAGCCCGGCGCCCCAGATGAACGCCCTCCGCAGGTGCCTCCGGCTCACAAGCCCCGGCGCCCCAGATGGACGCCCCGCGGCGCCCCACGCCCACAGCCCCGGCGCGCCGCAAGGATCACAGCCCCGGTGCCCCCCAGACCGGGAACCACCTGCTCAAATCCTTTTCGATCTTGATGTCGTTCGCCAACGCACTCGAGATCTCCAGCTCCAATGCGTTGTCGCGGCGGTGGTCGCGGCCCGACAGCGGAGCGAAGGGGTAGAACGTGCCTCGCTTGTACAGGTAGACGAGAGCGAACCGACGGCCGTCGGGATGAGCGAAGGAGACCAGCGAACACAGCAGAGCCGGGCCGAACCCCGCGCCCTGCAGGGTCGAGTTGACGGCGTGGATATCGGTCACCAAACCCGGCAAATCCTCGGGGTCGTGGCGAAGCAAGAGCCAGGTGTAGCCGAATTCATCCTTGCTGATCTCGACTTTCGGACCCTGGTCGGCGTCCAGCAATTCCTGGACGTCGGCTTCGGTCCGCGCGAAGGCGCCGCCTTCGACCGGCTTGTAGGCGACCGAGCCCAATCCGGTGGGCGTGAAGCCGAGCCCTGCTTGGAGCGTGAGCCCCGCCGCCGGCAGTCCGAAAAGGTCGTCCAGGTCGGGTCGCGCGGGTTTGGAACGTCCGAGCAGCGCGTCGAGAAAGCCCACTAGATCTCCCCGAGCTCCCGCGACAGCTTCGCGAGCTGGGCCAGCCGCTTCTCGAGCGGCGGATGCGTCGAAAAGAGCGTCGACAGCGAGAAACCCTCGGCCAAAGCGGGCGTGAAGAAGAAGGCATTGAAAGCCTCCGCGGCACGCAGGTCCCGGGTCGGGATTCGCGCCATCGCACCGGTGACCTTCTGCAGCGCACTCGCGAGCGCGCTGGGTCTCCCCGTCAGCAGCGCACCCGAACGGTCAGCCGACAGCTCCCGATACCGCGACAACGCACGGATCAGCAAGAAGCTGATCGCGTACACGATCATCGATATGATCATGATAAAGAAGGCGACCAGCGCTCCGTTCTCGTTCCGGTCCCTGCGGTCGTAACCGCCGAACATCCCGGCGTACATGGCCCAGCGGCTGATGAAACCGGCGACGACGCCGAGGAACGACGCAATCGTCATGACGGCGACGTCGCGATGCGCCACGTGGGACATCTCGTGTGCGAGGACTCCTTCGATCTCCTCGGGGTCGAGACGGCGAAGCAATCCGGTCGTCGCGCAGACCACGGCCCGCTTCTGGTTTCGTCCGGTGGCGAACGCGTTCGGGATGTCGGTGTCGGCGATGGCCACCTTCGGCTTCGGGGAATTCGAGAGCGCACAGAGGCGATCGACGATGGCGTGCAGTTCGGGGGCTTCCTGCTCGCTGACGATCCTCCCGTTCATCGCGAAGAGGGCGATGCGATCGGAGGCGTAGTACTGGAGCAAGAAGAAGCCACCAACGAGAATGATGATCGCGATGAGCGAGACCTGGAGGGCCACCAGCGCGGCGATGAACGCCACGTAGAGCAGTCCCAGCAGGAACATGACGACGACCATCCGCGACACGAGGCCGCGGTCGGGGGCGAATCGGTTGCGGGCCATGGAAACCTCACGTCGCGAGAATCCAACGCTCATCCGGGGATCAGACCCTCCTCACCGAGCAGGGCGCGCACTTCCTCGACCGTCGCGTCCGCCGGTGGGAGGACCAGGTCGGACGGTCCGAGGTGGTCATCAGCCAACCGGCGTCCGCGTTCTTGAACCAGGACCAACATCTCGCCCAGAGCCTTCCGAAAGGTGAGCTCATCCCCGGCTTCGACCGCCGAGGCAAGCGCGGCGTCCAACTCGTTCAACGCCGCGACGGTGTCCTCGGACACCTCGTACTGCCCCTCGCCGAGCAACCTGATGATCACTTCGACTCACCCGCGGCATCGCGCGCGCCCGCCTGCTCCCCTGCCGGTCCGATGGCCGGGGCCTCCTTGCCTGCGGCCAATTCGTTCTTCATCTTGGCGAGTTCGAGCTCGACCTGGTTGGTGGAGGCCATCCGATCCAGCTCGGCCTGGATGTCGTCCTTCGTCGTCCCGGTGACGTCTTCCAATGCTCCCGATGCCAGCAGCTCGTCGATGGCTCCCGCGCGAGCCTGCATTTGCTGCGTCTTGTCCTCCGCCCGTTGGATGGCGAGCCCGACGTCCCCCATTTCTTCGGAAATCCCGGAGAAGGCCTCGCCGATCCGGGTTTGCGCTTCGGCCGCGGTGTAGGTGGCCTTGATCGTTTCTTTCTTGAGCCGGAACGCGTCGACCTTGGCCTGGAGGCGCTGAGCCGCGAGCGTGAGTTTCTCTTCTTCCGCCTGCAACGACGCATGCTGTGCCTGGAGGTCCCCGATCTGGTTCTGCAGCGCCGATTTGCGGGTCAATGCCTCCCGCGCGAGATCCTCCCGACCCTGGGCCAGCGCGGCCCGCGCTTGGTTCTCCAATTTCTCGACCTGCTGCTGGAGCTGCTGGGCCTGCAGTTCGAGGCGTTTGCGGGACGTCGTGACGTCGGCCACGCCGCGGCGGACTTTCTGCAGCAGCTCGAGCTGCTTGGTGTAGCTGTAGTCGAGCGTTTCGCGCGGATCTTCCGCCCGGTCCAGGACCTTGTTCGCCTTCGCCCGGAAGATGAGCGACATCCGCTTCATCAGACCAGCCATCGGTGCCGACTCCTCGCTGTCGTTGAACGTCGAACCAGCCCGCCGCTGGTCCGCGGGGCTGTAGTAGCAGCCTAAGCGGGACTGGGGACGTTCGGCAGTGGGTCCAATCTGTGGACGTCGGAGCGTGCCCACGCGTTCCCACCCGGCAGCGCCACACCCGGACGGCGCAGCGCGCGGCTACCCTGAGGGCGTGTTCCGCCGTTCGCCGACCGACACCCCATCCGTGAGTGATCACGAGACGACCGCGGTAGCAGCGGGCAGCAAGGACGCCCCGCCGAAGAAGGGCAAGCCCACCCGCAAACGGCGCGAAGCCGAGGCCGCCCGCAAGATGACCTTCATAGAACGCGCCACGCGGGGCAGCCGACCCAGTCGTGCCGAGCTGTACGCGCGCCGAGAGGCGATGCGTCGCGGAGACGAGAGCGTACTCCCGGCGCGGGACCGCGGACCCGTCCGCCGTTTCGTTCGGGACTACGTCGACGCCCGCCGGAACTTGGGGTCGCTTTTCATCCCGGTCGGATTGCCACTGATCGTGCTGGTGAACATCCCTTCGTTCCTCATCAGGGCGCTTGCCACACTGCTCCTCTACGCACTGCTTCTTGCAATCATCGTCGATTCGATGCTGCTCGGGTTCCTGGTGCGCCGCGAAGTACAGAAGCGGTTCCCCAACGAGTCGGTGCGCGGTGTCGCGCTCTACGCCGTCACGCGGGCCATGCAATTTCGCCGCATGCGCATCCCAGCCCCCCGGGTCACCCGCGGCACCAAGCTGTGAACCGTCCGACGCGTTGCCGTTAGGGTCGCCTTCATGGAATACCGACACCTTGGCCGGAGCGGCCTCATGGTCAGTGAGATCGCTTACGGGAACTGGCTGACCCACGGCTCCCAGATCGAGGCGGACGCCGCCAAGGCCTGCGTCCGCGCCGCCCTCGACGAGGGCATCACGACGTTCGATACCGCCGACGTCTACGCGGGCACCCGCGCGGAGTCGGTCCTCGGAGAGGCGTTGGCCGGCGTCCGACGCGAGTCCTACGAACTGGCCACCAAGGTGTTCTGGCCGACCGGACCGGGAGCAAACGACCGCGGCCTTTCGCGCAAACACATCATCGAAAGCTGTCACGCGTCGCTTCGCCGGCTACGGACCGACTACATCGATCTGTACCAAGCCCACCGCTACGACGTCGAAACCCCACTCGAAGAGACCCTCCGCGCCTTCGACGACCTGGTGCGGCAAGGCAAGGTGCTCTACGTCGGGGTCAGCGAATGGACGGCGTCACAAATCGCCGAAGCGCTGCGGATCGCCGACGAAATGGGTTTCGATCGCATCGTGTCGAATCAACCGCAGTACAACATGCTGTGGCGGGTCATCGAAGCCGAGATCCTGCCGCTCGCCCGGAAGGAAGGTATCGGCCAATTGGTGTTTTCGCCGCTCGCACAGGGCGTCCTGACCGGGAAGTACCGCCCCGGCGAGCCCCCTCCGCCCGGTTCTCGCGCCACCGACGAGAAGGGTGGGGCCACGTTCATCTCACGGTGGCTGCGGGACGACGTCCTCGCTCGCGTCCAGCAACTGCAGCCGCTCGCGGCCGACGCGGGACTCGACATGGCCACCCTTGCGCTGGCATGGGTGCTGCAAAACCCGCTCGTCTCGTCGGCCATCATCGGAGCGAGCCGACCCGAGCAGGTCCGCGCCAATGTTCGGGCCAGCGGGGTCAAGCTCGAGCGTGACCTACTCGCCCGGATCGACGAAATCCTCGGACCGGTCGTGGAGCGCGATCCCAAACAGACTGCTCAGCTGCCCCGGCGGCCTTGACCTGGCGTCTGCCACGCCTCATCCCCCCAAAAGGGTGATATCGGAGCACTCGAAGCCGCTGTTTTGTATCAAAACCCCGTACTGCGGGCTCTAGCTGGTAGTACCCGCCGCTGCTCCGGCCATGCGTCGGATCGGCTCACCCGCAAGGAGCCCTCATGTCAGAAATTGGTTCGATTCGCCTCACCCCTCCAAATCCTCGTCCCGGCCAGACCGTCCTCGTCGAGGTTCTGGACGAAAAGAATGCCCTCATCACCGACTCGTTCGTCTCCGTGGACGGCCGACCCGGGCCGGTACACCACCTGCAGTTCCCGGATGAAGGAACCAGGACTCTGCTGGTTCGTCGCATCGACGCCGCCGGGAGCGAAACCAAGGAAGTGACGATCCCAGTCTCCGGACCCGAACTCACCTTCAAGGATCCCCATCTGGGTAAGTCGAGTCTGGCACTCCTCTCCGTCCGTCAGGCCCAAGGCCAGCCGTATCGCGCCACGTTCCATCTCGGGCGGCCCTCCGCGACCCTTCCCGTGCACCCGGCTCACCCGGGAAAGCCTGCCGGGCCGGTCCTTCCGACACAACTTGCGACGTCGCTCAAGACGGGGAGACTGGCCACGATTCTCGCCGAACGGGGAAGGCCGATCACTTCGACGACGGGGCCACTCGTTCGCCCGTCACCGAAGCGCGGCCCAAGCCGCCGTTTCACCTCGACCGTCGTCCACCTCGATGAGGCCGACATCGCCGAAATCATCGGAGCCCAACGTCGAGAATCTTCCGAGCCCCGGTTCATCTGGGACTTCGGCGACGGGACGAAGGTCACCACCGTAGCGCCGTATGTCGAACACGATTATCGAGATTCCCTCGGACCCAACGACGAGTACGGCGTATTCCACGTCACCTGCACAGCGGTGGCCGACCAGGTGACGGTCAGCCGCACGCTGATAGTGCACTCGGCATACGCCCTGTGCAAGCAGCGAGGCGCGATCGTCCCTCACCTGGATGCCGACATCTACGCGACCAAAACGGCAAGTGGGTTCACCGGGACCTTTACCGTGCACAACATCGAGGACTTCCCGCTGACTCTCGACCGCATGGCAATCGTGCCTCTCGCGGATGCCCAGCATGCCGGTGACGACCTCGCCGTCCCGACTTTCACGGTGATGAGCAGTCCCGTTGTAGTACCGGCGAACTCGACTACCGTCATAGCGGTCCACGCGCCGTACTCCGAGACGCTGCCCGACCACGCCCCCGGTTTCACCGTCTATTACGGGGGAACCGGCAACGGCACCAAGGTGCGAATTTCTCACACATTCGAACTCTCCGTGGCGGATCAGCATCGCAAGCCCCCAAGCTTCATGCCGCCTTCGGTCCCCTCGAAGACGAGGCAGACCTGGCCTTGGGAAGAGGTAGAGAAGAGCCTTGTCGAACGCCTCGGTGCGACGGTGCAGCCGCATGCCACGAATATCGATCGCGCGACGGGCACCCTTGCGATCAGTCTTCCGCGGGGAAGCACCCTCAACAGCTCGCAAACGATCCGCACCGTGGTCAGCAGCGTGCTCGCGGCCGCTGGTGCGCGCACCGCACCGTCGAGCAGTCGCGAAACCGTCGTCGCTCGTTCTCACGTACGGTTGCGCCCTGAGTTCGAGACGGGATCCTCCTCGCGACTCTCTGCCCACGTGTCGCCGCTCGACACACCCCGTGGCTTCCACCCGCTGCCTCCGCCACCACCGCAACCGGGAATCGTCGCGGAAGGCCAGATCTGCGACCCCGACAACATCAGTGGCTCGGACCGCGCCCAAGCCGAAGCCCAGGATCTCGTCTGCCAGCTCACCTCCGAGCAGGTCCAAGTGACGATGCCCGCGCGGTTCATGAACGCCCGCAAAGGAGACGTCATCCTCTCGCCCGGTGATTCGAGCATCATCGGAAGCCTGCTCCGCCAGGTCAACCCTCCGCAGAAGTACAGTCACTCCGGAATCATGACCCGCAACTACGACGAAATCACCCACTCGACGGCGTCGGAGAAATGGCTGCTGGACCATCTCGCCGGCGTTCTACCCGGCTCTGATGGTTTCGACCCCGTGGCTCTGAAGTACCTGTGGCCGGGTGTCGTCCGACAAAGCGTCGACGCGGCCATCAACGGGGAGGATTTCATCTCACCGGAAGGCAAGACCTACAAAATCGATTCGTTCTCGCCGCGAGCCATCGGGGTCACCGCGAACGACCACTTCGAAATCGTGCCACCCCTCGTCGTCAAACCGGATCCCTTGGAGGAGACGTCGTCGGTACGCGCCGCTTTGCACGCGGCCGCTATCGAAGCGGCCACCGGTGCAGGTCGGCCGACGGTTCGTTCCAAGAGTCACTACCGGTTCTACGGCTACACCGATCCGCTCGCGGTTCTCACCCCCGCCGGTGCGGATGCCGGATGGGCTGCTGGGACCTACGGAACCGTCTGTTCGTCCTTCATCTGGAGCGTGCACCGTGCGCTCGGCCACCACATGGAAGCGACAACCAGCATCGTCATGCCGACGGATCTGGAAGCAGCGGACGTGGCGGCCGGCGCGGAAGTCGGCGCGAACAACCCGGATGGGCTCTACCGATACACCGCCGCGGAACGAGCCGTCGCCGGCCAGTGGCTGTACAACTACATCTACGCCGCGGCAGCCGATAAGGCAGGGTGGCTCGGAGGACTCCTCACCGACGCGCCGGACGACACGGCCAACCAATTCGTGAACGCTTTCGCAAACGACGACACCACCGGCACCGACTCCACGGCCTGGCAGCAGACGACCGATGCACTCGCGATCTCACCGGACAACATCCTCTTCTGGGATCCCCCGAGCAAAGGCGGGTTGTACGGTTACGCCGAACCGTTGCAATACCGCGAACCGCGGATCGAGACCTACACGGTCTCGCGGTGGAAGCGAGTTCTGACCAAGGGCCGGGTGCACGGCACGGTCAGCTACCAAGGGCAGCCGGTCGCCGGGGCCACGGTCAGCTTGTACGACGGCGCGCTGGCTATCACCGCCGCTGATGGAACCTACACGCTGGACAACATTCCGTTCGGGAATTACCAGCTGAGGGCCCAGAAGGTGATCGACGGCGTCCTCTGCGAAGCGAATGAGACGATAAGCCTCACCGTCGCAGACCTTCCTAAAAATCTCGCCTTGCAAGGTCCTCCCGAGGAGAACCGCGTCGCGCAGGTGTACGTCGATTTCTACGGGGTGGACGACGAGTACTGGCCGTTCGACGACGAAATCGATGACCCCGGACCTGAGTACTACGAGGTGGCGGTTAATCCGGGGAATCCCATCGGCACGCTCGTTCTCCCGGACTATCGTTGGGGCGGCGAGATGCGCGTGCACTACACCCTGACGTTCCGACTGTTGGCGAACAACGACATCGACGTCACCGTGCAGTGCAATTTGTACGAGGGAACCGATGAGGACACCACCGACCTCGACGGGGTGAGTTCGATGGAATTCACTGTGCCACGCGATCAGACCATCGGAAATACTCTCCGTACCGACAACACAGACGAGGGAGGGGACTGGTGCACCCTGGCCGTTAGCGTGAAGAACGCACGCAACACCGCCTAGGGAGCGTCCAGACTCATCGGCCCGTAGACGGCACGACCGTCGTGCGACAAGGTGACCCGCGCGACGCCGGAGGCGAGCAGACTCCTCTGCTCTCCCAACCAGCTCTCCGCATCGGCTTGGCTGGGGAATTCCTCCGACGTCGGCGGGTCACCGACGATTCGCACGGCTCTCCTCCCGGCGCTCCACCCCCTCGAGCAGGCCGACTCGACCTCATCCGGCGCGCCTGTGAGCCACACGGCAGATACGCGTCGACGTACCCGAGTGACGTGCTTGACGACAAAGCGCATGACCCGATACTGTGCGAATCATGCATCAGTCAAGATCTTGATCGCTCAGCGTTCCGATCTCTCAGGCCATGCAACCCACACTGGCGCACCACGACAAAACATCTCGGTCACGTCTTCGACGCGAATTAGGGAGCGAATTAGGGAGGCTGAGCCCAGTTGAATCTTCCGTCGCAGCCGCGATGGCTCATCGCGGGTTTGCCGGGGCTCGGAATCGCAGCAGCGCTCGTCGGTATCATCCTTGCAACCGGGCCGTTTTCTCACACATCGAGAGCGGCCACCACTGAAGAAGTCAAGGCTGCGGCGGCCGGTGCCCTCCAGGTCGACGCCTCACTTGGAGTGCCCCATCCCATCAACGGGCCGACGCCCGGCACGGACTATTCGTCCCCAGCGATTGCCCAGCCCGATGCGACCACCCTTCACCACCTGCAGGAAAGCGAAAACGCTCGTATCAACGCCAACTTCGACGAGAACGCGGCTCCTCGCGAAAGAGCAGTCTTGGCGAACGTCCTCGACGCCGAAACTCATGCGGACGAGCGCATCCTCGGCGGAGGAATAAGGAATCTGCGGATCACCAGCATTCACATCTCCGATGACGTCGCTACGGTGAACGGCGTCTACTATCTCTGGTCACGCTTCCAACACAAAGTCGGACGGGCTTGGCGCGTCTACGAGCCAGGTGGGGACACCGATTTCCAGATGACGCTGGTAAAGGGCGCCGACGGACGTTGGAAGGTCCATACCTTCACCTGGAGTCCGGCGCCCGGCTCCGAGCCGCAACGGAAAATCACAGAAAAATCCCGTCGGCACAGCCACCGAACAACGCCTAGGGGGCGTCCAGACTCATCGGCCCGTAGACCGCACGACCGTCGTGCAGCAAGGTGACCCGCGCCACCCCAGCGGCGAGCAGACTCCGCCACTGCTCCCCCAACCAGCTCTCCGCATCGGCTTGGCTGGGGAATTCCTCCGACGTCGGCGGATCACCGACCGGTTCCCCGCGGGCGTCCTCGAACCGCCACACCCACTCCACGAACGATCACCCTAGCGGCCCGGTCCGCCGCCACCCCCGGCCCCCGCCTTGACCCCCTGAAGGCCGAAGTGGTTTGCTCGACCTGCACAACTGCACACGCGCCCGAACGTGCAGGGGAAGTCCGGTCGAAGTCCGGCGCTGACCCGCAACCGTAGGCCGTGGCCCACGTCACGGCGAGCCGGGGTACCTGCCGGGCGCGGAGCGGCTCCATCACCACCGTCGAGGTCTGCGGGGCGGAGCCCGGGTACCCGGACGACGCCCCACGCGCGACGCGCGTGGGGTGCGGCGTCTCCGGGGCCGACTCGGGGACCGGCCTCGCCCTCGCCGATCCCCGAGAGGAGATCATGTTCGCCGTCCGTTTCGTCGCCGCCCGCATCGCCGCGTTCGCGGCCGCTTCCGTGGCCGGTCTGGCCCTCGCCACCTCAGTCGCCACCCCCGCTCCCGCCGCCTCCTCCGACGTCGGTCTCTTCGGTACGGCCGACCCCACCTACGACGGCGTCTACCGTCAAGGACTGGCGATCCTGGGACTCGTCGCCGCCGGTCACCAGCCCGACGCGGCTGCGATCGACTGGCTGCTCCGCCAGCAGTGCGCGGACGGCGCCTTCACCGCGTACCGTTCCGACCCCACCGTCCCGTGCACGGCGAGCAAGGAAGACGAGAACGCCACCGCGCTCGCGGCGATGGCCCTCGCCGCCGTCGGGGGTCACGGCACCGAGGCCCAACGAGCCGCCGACGCGATCAAGAAGTTCCAGCTGACCGACGGCGGCTTCTACGAAACCGCGGCCTTCGGGACACCAGCGTCCGACGCCAACTCCACGGGGCTGGCGTTGAGCGCCTTCGCCGCAGTGGGCATCTCCCCGACCTCGGTCGCGAGCGGTGGGAAGACCGGCATCGACTTCCTGCGCTCGATCCAACTTCCCTGCAACGCCTCCAGCGGGGCCGGGGCGTTCGACTACCAGCCGGAGCCGACCCTGGCGGCCAACGACTACGCCACGGTCCAAGCCACCCTCGGACTTCTGGGCAAAGCGCTCCCGGTCGCCCCGGGCGCCGTGGCCCCCACCACCCCGAATTGCGTCACCGTCACCGACGCCGCGACCTCCGCGCAGGATGCCCTCGCCTACCTCGCCTCCCGGCTCAGCGCGACCGGCGGGGCCATCCCCTCGGCGTTCGGCAGCGGCACCGACTGGACGACGACCGCCAACGCCGTCCTCGACCTGGTCGCCGGCGGAGTCGGAGCGGCGGCGGTGAACCAAGGGCTGACGGCCCTGCAGGCCAACGCGAGGACCTACGTGAACGCGAGCGGCGCCCCCTCCCCTGGAGCCCTCGGCACCCTGCTCCTCGTCGCGCACGCCACCGGGGCCGATCCGACGTCCTTCGGAGGACTCGATCTGATCAGCGCCCTGCTGGCCACCGAACGGACGGCCGCCCCCAGCTCCACACCACAGCCCTCGCCGAGTCCCTCCGTCGCCGCACGCCCCTCCGCGTCCGCTCCGGCCTCTCCCGCTCCGACCCTGCCGATGACCGGTTCGCGGGCCGACCTGCCGCTCGGTATCGCCGGCGGAGTGCTGCTCCTCGTCGGCCTGCTGGCACTCGGCTACGCCCATCGCGCCGCCCACCCCACCCGGTGAGCCCATGACCGTGCGCTCCCCCCTCGGCACGCGCCTCGCGGCTGGTCTGCGTGTCGTGCCGGGCCTGCGCGTCGTCGCGGCGACCGCCGCCGTCGTGACGGCGCTCGCCTGGGGAGCGCACGGATTCCTCCCGCATCCGGCGGCGGCCGCTACCGCCTACCGCTACTGGGCGTATTACGTGGCCTCCGGAGACCGCTGGATCTATTCGCAGCGGGGACCGGCGTTCGAGCACCCCGTCGACGGCGAAGTTCAGGGGTGGAGGTTCGGAATGCAAGGGGACGTCGACACCCCGCTCACTCCCCGGGCCGAACCGGACCCGCTGCGCCAACGTTGCCTGGCCACGCCGCCGCCCGGCGGGAGCATTCGCGTCGGAATCGTGATCGACTTCGGGACGACCGCGGACGCCCCTCCCGGGGAGCACCCACCCGCGTTGATCGAAAAGTGTGTGACGGTTCGGCAAGGTGCCAGCGGAGCCGACGTGCTGGTCGCCGCGGTCGGGTCCGATCAGGTACGGATCGGCTCCAACGGCTTGATCTGCGGGATCGAGGGCTACCCGAAGACCGAATGCGCCCCGGCCGTCACCCTCACCCCCACGCCGTCCCCGGCGCGGACGACCGGCTCCTCGCCGACCACGGGCCCCACCCCGGCTCCCTCGGTCTCCCCCTCCCCGGCTTCCGCACCACCCTCTGGGCCGACGACCCCGACCGTGCGACCGACCCCGGCCTCCTCGCCGTCCCCTCCCTCAACCGCCGCCGCGACGACGCACGCGACCCTCGCCTCGAGTCCGCCGCCGACCCCCGCCGCCGCGTCACCCGCCGCGTCGGCGGGCGGCGGAGTGCCACCCGGCGCGCTGGCGGCGTTCGCGGCCGCGGTGGTCCTGGGAGGAGCCGGAGCCGCGACCGCCTTCGTCCGCCGCCGCTCGCTCGGAAGGACCCCCGACCTGTGAGCCGCGACGGCGGGCTGCACCCCGGGGCCTGGTGGGTGTGGGCTCTCGGACTTGCCGCCGCAGCGAGCCGCACCACCAACCCCCTCCTGCTGCTCCTGCTCGCCAGTGTGATCGTGTTCGCGGTCGTCGTCCATCCGAGCGCCCGCCGGACCGTGCTCGGCTTCTTCGCCCGCATCGCGGCCGTCGTCCTTGCGCTGCGGCTGGCGCTCGCGGTTGTCTTCACCTCCCCTTTCCCCGGGCACACCGTGGTGCGCCTGCCGTCCGTTCCCGTGCCGTCCGTCTTCGCCGGGTTGCGCATCGGAGGGCCGGTGACCGCCGAATCTCTCCTAGCGGCGTTGGACGGCGGAATGCAGCTCGCCGTCCTGCTTCTGGCGGCCGGCGCGGCATCTGCCCTCGCCGACCCCCGTTCTCTGCTGCGGTGCCTGCCGGCGGCGTTGTACGAAGTCGGGGTCGCCGTGAGCATCGCAGTCGCCCTCGCCCCACAGTTCGCGACCGCCGCCCGCCGGGTACGCGAAGCGCGGCGGCTCCGCGGCGAGGCAGGCCGCGGACCGGTCGTCTGGCTGCGGGCCGCGCTACCGGTGCTCCACGGCGCCCTGGAGCGTTCGATCGACCTCGCCGCGGCGATGGACGCCCGCGGGTTCGGACGCCGCGGCCCGGTGCGCCCGTGGCGACGCCACGTGGTCACCGCGGCCCTCGTCGTAGCCCTGCTGGCCTGCGCGGCCGCGACGTACGGGCTGCTCTCCCCCGGTTTCCGCTCTTCGGTGAGCCTGCCGCTGCTGGCCGCCGGGGTGGGTCTCGCCGCCGCAGGAATGATCGTGGGGCGGCGGGACGCCGTACGCAGCCGCTACCGCCCGCCGCGCTGGACACCACGGGCGTGGCTGGTCGCCGCCGGTGGAGCCGCCGCCGTCGTAAGCGTCGTGCTCGCCGGGCATCTCACGCCGGGCTCTCTCACGCCGACCGGCTATCCCCTCACCTGGCCGCAGGTCCCGACGGTGGCCGTCGCCGGAGCTCTGGGCGCGGCGCTGAGCGCCCTGAGCGCAGGGACGCCGGACACCGTCCCCCGCACGCTGCGGGCGGGCACGCCGTGACCCGCCCCGATGTCGCGGCGCGCCGCGCAGCCGACCCCGGGCACCCGCCGGTGGTCGAGTTCCGGCAGGTGACGATGACCTACCCGGACGCCGACGCTCCCGTCCTCCGCGATGTGTCGTTCGAGCTCGGTGAAGGAGAGCTGATCCTCGTCGTGGGACCGACCGGGGCGGGGAAGTCCACCCTGCTCAGCGCGATCAACGGACTGGTGCCGCACTTCACCGGGGGGCGGCTCGACGGGCAGGTCATCGTGGCCGGCCGCGATACCCGCACCCACCCCCCGCGGGAGCTGGCCGACGTCGTCGGGTACGTCGGGCAAGACCCGGCCGCCGGATTCGTGACCGAAGTCGTCGAAGACGAGCTGGCGTACGCCATGGAATGGCTCGGCCTACCCCCAACCGTGATGCGCCGACGCGTGGAGGACGTCCTCGACCTGCTCGACCTGGCCCGCCTGCGCGGGCGCCGGCTAGACGAGCTCTCCGGAGGAGAGCAGCAGCGGGTCGCGATCGGCTCGGTGCTCACCGCCGGGGTGCGGGTGCTGGTGCTGGACGAACCGACGTCGGCGCTCGACCCCCCGGCTGCCGAGGAAGTGCTCGCCGTCCTCACCCGGCTGGTTCACGACCTCGGGCTCACCGTCGTGATCGCCGAGCATCGGCTGGAGCGGGTCATCCAGTACGCCGATCGGATCCTCCGGCTCCCCGGGGACGGCTCCGCCGTCCTCGACGAGCCCAGCGCGGCGATGGCGGTCTCCCCGCTCGCCCCACCGGTGGTCCATCTCGCCCGCCTCGCCGGCTGGCATCCGGTGCCGTTGTCGATCAGGGAGGCCCGCCGCTACGCCGCCCGGCTGCGCGCGACCCTCCCCCCGAACCCGTCCCGCCCTACCGCGCCGAGCCGATCGCTTGGGGGCGAGCCGCTGGTCGCCGTCCGTGATCTCGTGGCCCGCTACGGGACGACGACCGCCCTCCGCCACGTAAATCTCCGGGTAGAGCGGGGGGAAGTAGTCGCGCTGATGGGCCGCAACGGATCGGGGAAGACCACCCTGCTCACCCACCTCGCGGGGCTCCGCCCCCCAGCCCGCGGCGAGGTGATCGTCGACGGTGTGCGGCCTCACCGGCTCCGCCCGGTGGAGGCGGTCCGCCACGTGACGCTGGTCCCCGCCGAACCCTCGGATCTGTTCGTGGCCGACTCGGTGGCCGGGGAGTTGCGGGGTCTCCCGAGGGGCCGGGAACTGCTGCGCTCCCTCGCCCCTGAGATCGCCGACACGGCCCATCCGCGCGATCTTTCCGCCGGCGGTCAGCTCCTCCTCGCACTCGCGATCATGCTGTCGTACGACGCGCCGCTGCTGCTCCTCGACGAACCGACCCGAGGGCTGGACTACGCCGCGAAGGAGCGGCTCGCCGCGATCCTCCGCGCCCGAGCCGAGGCCGGTCGGGCCGTCGTCCTCGCCACCCACGACGTCGAGCTGGCCGCCGAGGTCGCGACCCGGACGGTGGTGCTGGCGGACGGCGAAGTGGTGGCGGACGGCCCCACCGCGGAGGTGGTGACCGCGACCCCCGCGTTCGCCCCGCAGGTGGCGCGCATCCTGCATCCGCTGCGCTGGCTCACGGTCGGCGAGGTTCGTGAGGCTTTGGAGGCCGGATGACCTCCCTGCTGCCGCGTCCGGCCCCTCCCCGCTCCCAAGCCGTGCAGCGCACCGCCGACTCGGCAGATGCGGGGCGGACGGCGATCCGCCTGCGCTGGCGGTCGACGGCCGCTGTCACGCTGGCCAGCCTGGTCGGCGTCCTGGCTTTCGGCTGGCCGTTTCTGAGCGGGGTGCGCGGTGGAGGCGAGGCGGTCGCCCACGCGAGCGACGCGCCGTGGGTCTTCCTGCTGATCTTGCCGCTGGTCTTGGTGGTGGTCTTGGCCGAGCTTGCCGACGGTCTGCTCGACGCCAAGACGGTGGCGATGCTCGGGGTGCTGGCAGGGTGTGGCGCCGCGTTGCGGACATTCGGCGGCGACGTGACCGGGGCTTCGCCGGTGTTCTTCCTGCTCATGCCCGCAGGCCGGGCGCTCGGCCGAGGCTTCGGCTTCACCTTGGGGGTGCTCACCCTCTTCGGCAGCGCTTTGATCACCGGAGGGGTGGGGCCGTGGCTCCCCTTCCAAATGATCGCCGCGGGCTGGGTGGGGTTCGGGGCCGGCTGCCTGCCGCGGCTGCGTCGTTTCGCGGGCCGATGGCCGGAGATCGCCATGCTCTCCGCCTACGGTGCGTTGGCTGGATTGGTGTACGGAGCGGTCATGGATCTCTGGTTCTGGCCCTTCCAGACCACCGGCCTCGCTCCCGGCATCGCCTACGACCCGGCGGCGGACGCGGCGACGAATCTTTCGCATTTCGCCGCTTTCTACCTCGCGACCTCGCTCGGGTTCGACGTACCGCGGGCGGTGGCCAACGCCGTCCTGGTCGCGGTCGCCGGAGGACCGGTGCTGGCCGCGATCCGGCGGGCCGCTCGACGGGCCGCGTTCGGAAGCGGGCCGGCGAGGGGGATTCCCCGGACGCCGACCGGCGACCCGACCGGCAGCGCCGCGGACGGCGAGGAGAGGGTGCGCCCGTGGACCTGCAGGTGATCGCACCCGATGGCCGGGCCGGACGCCGTCCGGTGCGCCGGGTGCTCATCCTCGGCGGGGCGCGGTCGGGGAAATCGCAGCTCGCCGAGCGGCTGCTCGCCCCCCATCCGGAGGTGCGCTACGTCGCTACCGGCCCGCACGATCCGACGGACGGCGAGTGGTCGGCCCGCGTCGCCGAGCACCGCCGCCGCCGTCCGCAGCACTGGACGACGGTGGAGACCACCGACGTCGCGGCGGTGCTTCGCGACCTGGACACCGGCCAGGCTGCACTCGTCGATTGCCTCACGCTGTGGGCGGCTCGCCTCTGCGAGGCCGAAGGCGTCGCAGCGCGGATCGACGAGCTGCTGGCGGCGTGGTCGAGCTGCGCCGGAGAGGTGGTGGCAGTGAGCAACGAGGTGGGCTGCGGCGTGGTGCCGGCCTACCCCTCGGGAAGGCGGTTCCGCGACCTGCTCGGCCTCCTCAACGCGCGGATGGCCGCGGCAAGCGACGATGTGATCCTCACGGTCGCAGGGATCGCGCGGAGCCTGCTGCACGGGGACCGCGTCGTAGGCCCGTGCGAAGATCCGCAGGCGTGGATCAGCGGGGAGCGGCGACGGTGAGCGGGGAGAAGACTGCCGTGAACGGAGAGAAGACTGCCGTGAGGGGGGTGCGGCAGCCGTGAGCGAGGACACGCAGGCCGGAACCGACGCGGCCGCGTCGGCCGATCCCGGACGCTTCCCGCAGGTGCCCGCTCTCGACGAAGCCGCGATGGAAGCCGCCCGCCGTCGCGAGGACGAGCTCACCAAGCCGGCGGGGGCCCTCGGTCGACTCGAGGACGTGGCGATCTGGCTCGCGGGGGTGCAGGGCCGCTGCCCGCCGAAGCCGCCGTCCCGGCCCGCTCTCACGATCTTCGCTGGGGACCACGGGGTGGCGGCGGCGGGTGTCTCCGCCTACCCCGCCGAAGTCACTCGGCAGATGGTCGCAACCTTCCTCGCCGGGGGTGCCGCTGCGAACGTGCTGGCCGCCGAGGTCGGGGCGCGGCTGCAGGTGGTGGACGTCGCGGTCGCGGGCGGCGGGTTCCCGCACTCGACGCGGTGGCACGTGCGCGACGGTTCGGGGCGGATCGACCTCGAAGACGCCCTCACCCGCGACGAAACCCTCCAGGCCATCGCCGTGGGTCGGCAGATCGCCGACCTCGACGTCGACCGAGGCGCCGACCTGCTGATCGCCGGCGACATGGGGATCGGCAACACCACGGTGGCCGCCGTCCTGACGGCTGTGGAGACCGGTGCCGACACGCTGGCGGTCACCGGCCGGGGCACCGGCGTCGATGACGCCACGCTGGCCCGGAAGACCGCAGTGGCCGCCGCGGCGATCGACCGCGCCCGCGCGGTGCGCGCCGACCCGATCGCCGTGCTGACCGCGGTCGGCGGAGCCGATATCGCCGCGATCGCGGGGTTTCTCGCGCAGGCGGCGGTCCGACGGACCGCGGTCGTCTTGGACGGCGTGGTGGTGAGCGCCGCCGCGCTCCTCGCCGACCGGCTCGCACCGGGGGCGCGCCGGTGGTGGATCGCCGGGCACCGCTCCCCCGAACCCGCGCAGGGCCTTGCTCTGCGGCAGCTCGGGCTCTCACCTCTGCTCGATCTCGGGCTGCGTCTCGGGGAAGGCACCGGCGCGCTCCTCGCCGTCCCGCTGCTCCGCGCCGCGGCGGCTACGATCACCCGCATGTCGACCTTCGCCGAGGCAGGCGTCTCCGGCCGCACGCCGACGGACTCCGAGGTCTGCAGCTGCACGCCGACGGACTCCAAGGTCGCCGGCCGCATCCCGGCGGACCCGGAGTGACCGGGTGATCCCCCGAGGGCTGCGGGACGCGCTCGGGTTGCTCACCGTCGTCCCCGTCAGCCGACTCGATGATCTCGACCGCGATCGGGCCCGGACGGCGATGGCCTGGGCACCGGCCGTGGGCCTGGGGGTAGCAGCCGTGGCGTCCGCGGTCCTGTTGGCCGCGCGGGTCTTGCTGGCCAGCCCCGATCGCGGCCCCTCAGGCAGCGGAACGCCGGTGGAGACCGCCGGTCTCGCCGCGGTTTTGGCCTTCGCGACCCTCGCCGTCCTCACCGGAGGGCTGCATCTGGATGGGCTGGCCGATACCGTCGACGCCCTGGCCAGCCGGGCCCCCCGCGAACGCGTCTTGCAGATCATGGAGGAGGGGTCGGTCGGGCCGCTCGGAGTCGTCGCCTTGATCTTCGTGCTCGCCGCCGACGTGGCCGCGCTCACCGTGGCAGTGCGGGCGCACCACGGCACCCAGTCGCTGGTGGTGGCGGTCACGGCGGGACGGGTGGCCATGCTGTGGGGCACCGTGCGCGGGACCCCGGCCGCCCGCCCCACCGGCCTGGGTGCCCTGGTCGCCGGGGTGACGGGCCGGACCACGGCGGTGGCATGGACGACCGCGCTGCTGGTCGGAGCCGGTGCCTTCGGTTACGTCGATCCGGGAGCGGCTTCGCCCGCGTGGGCGCTGCGGGCGGTGGTCGGCGTCCTGGTGGCCCTCGCGGTGGGTGTTTTCGTCCGGGGTTACGCGATTCGTCGGCTGGGGGGCATCACCGGCGACGTGCTGGGGGCGATCGGTGAGCTGGCCACGCTTGCTGCGCTGCTGGTGCTCGACATCCGCCGACTGTGACATCCCCCGGCTGAGAAATCCGCCGGTAATGAAATTCGCGGGCAATGAAATCCGCCCGTGGTGACATTCGCCGGACGCCGATGCGCCGGGCCGCGGGCCGAGCGGCGCCGCTAGCCCGGGACCGCGCTCACCGCGCGTTCGATTTCGGCGGCGACGTCGTCGGGGGTGCGGTCGTCG
Organism: Acidothermus sp.; assembly: GCA_023512015.1. Taxonomy (GTDB): domain Bacteria; phylum Actinomycetota; class Actinomycetes; order Acidothermales; family Acidothermaceae; genus Acidothermus. The sequence goes on from JAIMAI010000008.1 coordinate 72,339, forward strand.
ACGTCGACCACGAGGTGGGCGAGTCGCTCGTACCGCGGTTCGCGGCCGGTGAAGAGCCGGCGGAGGGCTTCGGCGGGGTCGTCCCCGAGCCACGGTCGGTCCGTCCCGGAGACCCGGCGGACCAGCGTGTCGAGGCGCGCCCGCAGGTAGACGACATAAGCCCCGGCGTGGAGCCGGGCGCACACCGCGTCGTCCTCGACGATCCCGGCCGCAGCCCCGGCGACGAGCGGTGGCGGCGTGGCGAGCACCTCGTCGACCGCCCGGGATTCGGCCTCCCGCAGTGCCTGCACCCCGCGGCGGGCCAGGAGCTCGCGGGTCGGAAGCCCACTGAGAGCGGCGACGATCTCGTCGTTGTCGAGATACCGGCAACCGAGGCGGCGCGCCAACGCCTTCCCCACCGTCGACTTCCCGGCGCCCATCATCCCGACGAGCACGATGCGATGCGGCGCGCTCATGCCGGATCCCGCCGGGGGTCGGCGTCCACGAACGGAGGGTCGACGACGACGGCGGGGACCCGCCGTCCGCGGATGTCGACCGCGACGCTGTCCCCGGCGGCGACGGAGGGGTCGAGGAGCGCCAGGCCAATACCCATCCGCAGGGTCGGGGAGAACGTGCCGCTGGTCACCCGGCCGATCACTTCACCGGCGTCGTCGGCTCGGACGACGGCCATGCCCGGCCGCGGAATACCGCCGCCCGTCACCCGCAGGCCGCGCAGCAGCCGACTCGGTCCGCGTTCGCGTTCAGCGAGGAGCGCGTCGCGGCCTCGGAAGGCGGGTTTGCGCCACCCGACGGCCCAGCCGAGCCGAGCCTGATTCGGGGTGACCTCCGGAGAAATGTCTTGACCGTGCAGGGGGTATCCCATTTCGGTGCGCAGGGTGTCCCGGGCTCCCAACCCGCACGGCGTGATACCGAATCGTTCGCCGGCTTCGATCAACCTTTGCCAGATTTTCTCCGCTTGCTCGCTCGGCACCACCAATTCGTACCCGAGTTCCCCGGTATATCCGGTGCGACAAACCGTGAACCCGTCGCCGGCTTCCAAAAAACTCATGTACTGGTGGGGACGCGGCAACCCGGCGGCGTCCAACACCGCGGCGGAAGCCGGTCCTTGCACGGCAAGGACGGCGAAATCCGCGTGCCGGTCGGCAATCTGCACGCCGTCCGGTACGTCGCGGCCGAGAATCTCCGCGACCGTCGCGGCATTCGCCGCATTCGGGATGAGCAACAGGTCGTCGTCGGACCGCAGGTACACGATGAGGTCGTCGACGATCCCCCCGTCGTCTCGACAGCAAAGGGTGTATTGCGCGCGTCCCGGACCGATACGGTCCAAATCATTGGTGAGGCAGCGGTTGGCGAATTCGCGGGCACCAGGGCCTCGGACGATGATTTTCCCGAGATGGGAAACGTCGAAAATCCCGACGGCGGTGCGTACCGCCTGGTGTTCGGCGAGCACGCCGGTGGGATATTCGCGGGGCATTTCCCACCCGGCGAATTCGGCGAAAGCTGCTTTGTGTGCGACGTGCCAGGAATGCAATGGGGAACGGCGGGGTCCGGAACTCATGCACCGAGGCTACCGATCGGCCGCGGGGCGGCACCGAGACGGGGTTTAGCATCGCGGCGTGGTCCGGCTCCGGTTCGTCGACGCCCCTGTAGCGCAGGTCGAAGCCGACGCCCTCGTCGTGGGGATCGTCGAGGGACCGCGCCACCGAGTGCAGATCGTCGGCGATCCACCGCTTCCGCGAAGCGCGCAGCTCGCCGAGCGGTTCGCCCGCCTGGGGGCGACCGGTCGGCTCGGGGAGCGGTTCTCCCTGCCCGGACCGCCAGAGGTCGCCGCGAACCTCCTCGTCGGGGTCGGTCTTGGGGAGCGTCCGGCGGCCGGTTTCCCCGCGGAGACCATCCGCCGTGCGGCCGGGGTCGCCGTCCGCGACCTGCCGGCCCGCGTGGTGGCGCTGGCCCTCCCCCGCCCGACCGACGAGGCCCACGGGGCCGCCGCGGAAGGCGCGTTGCTCGGGGCCTACCGGTTCGACCGCTACCGAAGCGCCTCCAACGCCCGGACGTCGGGCGGCGCCCCGGCGCCGGAGGTGATCGTGCTGGTCGGCCGGGCGGACCGGGCGGCTCGGGACGCCGTCCGGCGCGCCGAGATTGTCTGCGCGGCGGTGAACCGGGCTCGGGATTGGGTGAACACCCCGCCTGCCGACCTCTCTCCCGCCCGTTTCGCTGCATCGATCGTCGAGGCGGCTGCCGACCGCGGCTTGGCCGCCACGGTCTGGGACGAGCGCGCCCTTCGCCGGGAAGGGTTCGGCGGAATTCTCGGCGTCGGCCAAGGGTCGGCGAGTCCGCCGCGGCTGGTGCGCCTGGAGTACCAGCCGCCGCGGTCCCGTTTCTTCCTCGCGTTGGCCGGCAAAGGGGTGACCTTCGACTCCGGCGGACTTTCGCTGAAACGGTCACCGTCGATGGCGACCATGAAGTCGGACATGGCGGGAGCTGCGGCCGTGGTCGCCGCGACCCTCGCCGTCGCGGACCTCCGCCTCCCGGTCCGGGTGGTGGCCTGGGCTCCCCTCGCGGAGAACATGCCGTCGGGACGGGCGCAGCGTCCTTCCGACGTGCTGCGCATCTACGGGGGGAAGACCGTCGAGGTGCTCAACACGGACGCCGAGGGGCGGCTCATCCTCGCCGACGCGCTGGCCCGGGCCAGCGAAGAAGAGCCGCAGCTCTTGGTGGATCTGGCCACCCTCACCGGAACGCAGGTGGTCGCGTTGGGCAGTCGGGTCGGGGCGGTAATGGGCAACGACGAGCGGGCCCGTCGGCTGGTGTGTGAGGCGGCGCAAACCGCCGGTGAGGCGTTGTGGCCGATGCCCCTTCCCCGCGAGCTGCGCAAAGGGTTGGAATCGCGGATCGCGGACATCGCCAACATGGGCGAACCGCTTGGGGGGATGCTCACCGCGGGAGTGTTCCTGTCGGAATTCGTGGGCAGCCGCGGCACCGGTCCGATCCCGTGGGCGCATCTGGACATCGCCGGTCCGGCGTTCAACACCGACGCTCCGCACGGCTACACCCCGCAGGGGGGCACCGGGTTCGGGGTGCGGACCGTCGTCCGGCTCGTCGAGATGCTCGCGAGGGGAGCCGGTGAGGCCCTCGACGACGGCGCACCCGGACCCCGTCGACGCCGGACGACCGCGCGCGGGTAGCGGGGCCGGGCGCCTCGGTGCCGTGCGAGGATGAGCCCGTGGCCCACCACGCCGGCCACGCAGCGGCGTGATGCGCAGGGTCCGAGGGAAATCCCCACCCGGCGGTGCGTCGGGTTTCGTGTCGAAAAGGAGTTCTCGTCGTGGCAGATGAGGAAATCTTCGATCTGGTGATTCTCGGGGGCGGCTCCGGCGGCTACGCCGCGGCGCTGCGGGCGACCGAACTCGGCATGCGCGTCGCCTTGATCGAGAAGGACAAAGTCGGCGGGACCTGTCTGCATCGCGGCTGCATCCCCACCAAGGCGTTGCTGCACGCCGCGGAAATCGCCGACCAGGCGCGTGAGGCGGCGAGCTTCGGGGTGCGCGCGACGCTCGACGGCATCGACGTGGCCGCCGTCCACCAGTACAAGGACGGCGTGGTGAACCGGCTGTGGCGGGGACTGCAGGGGTTGATCAAAGCCCATGCGGTGACGTACGTGGAAGGGACCGGGCGACTCGTTTCACCGACCGCGGTGGAGGTGGAGGGACGTCGCTACGAGGGGCGGCACGTCATCCTGGCCACCGGCTCGGAGCCGAAGACGCTCCCCGGCCTGGAGATCGACGGCCAGCGGGTCATCACCAGCGAGCACGCCCTGCTGCTCGACCGAGTCCCGAATTCCGTGGTGGTGCTGGGCGGCGGGGTCATCGGCGTCGAATTCGCCAGCATTTGGCGGTCGTTCGGAGCCGAGGTGACGATCGTCGAAGCGCTCCCCCACCTTTTGCCGATGGAAGACGAGGACAGTTCCAAGCTGCTCGAACGGGCCTTTCGTCGGCGCGGGATCAATTTCGAACTCGGGGCGCGGTTCGAAGGGGTGAAGACCTCCGAAAGCGGCGTGACGGTGACGTTGTCCGGCGGCAAGACGCTGGAAGCCGAGTATTTGCTGGTCGCGGTGGGCCGTGGACCGGTGTCGGCGAACCTCGGCTACGAGGAACAAGGGGTGCGGCTGGATCGCGGTTTCGTGGTGGTCGACGAGTATTGCCGGACCAACGTCCCGACGATTTCCGCGGTCGGCGACCTGATCCCGACCCTGCAGTTGGCCCACGTCGGATTCGCCGAGGGAATCCTCGTCGCCGAGCGACTGGCAAATCTCTCCCCGGTTCCCATCGATTACGCCGGCGTGCCGCGGATCACCTATTCGGACCCGGAAGTCGCCTCGGTGGGGCTGACCGAAGCCGCGGCCCGCGAGAAATACGGGGAAGTGAAGACGTTCACCTACGACCTGGCCGGAAATGGGCGCAGTCAAATCCTGCGTACGTCCGGCGCGGTCAAGGTGGTCGCCGCTCCCGACGGCCCGGTGGTCGGTATCCACGCGGTAGGGGCGCGGGTCGGCGAGCTGATCGCCGAAGCGCAGCTCATCTACAACTGGGAGGCGCTGCCCAGCGAGGTGGCCCAATTGATCCATCCGCATCCGACGCAGAGCGAGGCCATCGGCGAAGCGCACCTTGCGCTCGCAGGGAAACCGCTGCACGTTCACGCCTGAGAGGTCGCCGATGCCGGTCGTCGTCACCATGCCGAGCCTCGGGGAAAGCGTCACCGAGGGAACCGTCACCCGCTGGCTGAAGCAGGTCGGTGAACGGGTCAACGCCGACGAGCCGCTCTTGGAGGTGTCGACCGACAAGGTGGACACCGAGATTCCCGCCCCCGCTTCGGGAATTCTGCGGGAAATCAAGGTGCGGGAGGACGAAACCGTCGGCGTCGGTGCCGAGCTCGCGGTCATCGACGAGGACGGCGGAACGGGAACGCCCCCCGCTCCTCCTGCTGCGGAATCGGCAGCTCCCCCTGCGGAATCCGCTGCCCCTCCTGCGGAATCGGCGGCTCCTGCTGCGGAATCGGCAGCTCCCGTTGCGGAATCCGCTGCTCCCTCGGCGCCATCGGCGCCTCCCCCTGCGGAATCAGCGGCCGTCTCCTCACCGTTTCGCCCGGGCCCCGCCCCGGTGGTCGAAACTCCACCGGCATGGACACCCACACCCGCCGCGCAAACTCCTGCTCAGCCGCCAGCTCCCGCCGTCCAAACCCCACCCACACCGGCGCCGGCTCCGGCTGCTCCCCCGACGACCCCTGCACCCTCCACCGTCGGCGAGGACCTCACCGGCACCGAATACGTCACGCCTTTGGTCCGCAAACTCGCCGCCGAACACGGCGTGGATTTGGCGAGCATCACCGGAACCGGTGTCGGCGGTCGAATTCGCAAACAGGACGTCCTCGCTGCGGCGATGGCCAAGCAGGCGAGCGCCGCACAAGGCCCCGTCGCCGCGCCCGAACGTGGCCGCACCGAACCGCTTTCCCGACTCCGGGCGGTCATCGCCGCTCGGGCGGTGGAATCGTTGCAAACGTCCGCGCAGCTCACCGCGGTCGCAGAGGTCGACGTAACGAGAATCGTCCGGCTCTGCGACGCGACGCGCTCCGACTTCCAGGCCCGCGAGGGTGTCGCGTTGACGTTTCTGCCGTTTCTTGCCCTGGCGGCGGTCGAAGCGCTCAAACAATATCCGGTGATGAATGCGAGTATCGACCCGGACGCCGGTACCGTCACCTACCACGACACCGAGAACCTCGGTTTCGCCGTGGATACCGACCGTGGCCTGCTTTTTCCCGTCGTCCACGACGCGGGGCGTTTGAACCTCGCCGGACTGGCACGAGCGATCGTCGACCTCGGAGAGCGAGCGCGGTCGGGAAAGGTGACTCCCGCGGAATTGTCGGGGGGCACTTTCAGCGTGATGGACGTCGGGGGTGGCGAGGTCCTCTTCGAGACCCCCATCCTCGTCCCCCCTCAGGTCGGCATTCTCAGCGCCGGAGCCATCGTGAAGCGTCCGGTCGTAGTCGAGGATCCCGAACTTGGTGAAACCATCGCGATTCGGTCGGTGGTGCACCTCGCCCTCACCTACGACCACCGCTTGGTGGACAGCGCGGACGCCGCCCGTTTCCTCGGCGCGGTGAAGTCCCGCCTCGAAGAGGGGCGTTTCGAATCAGAGTTGGGTGCCTAGGAGTACCGATGCGGGTCTTGGTCTCCGGCTCGACCGGACTGATCGGCTCCCAACTGGTGCGGGTGCTGCGGGCGGACGGGGTCCGGGTGCAGCGGCTGGTCCGCCGTCCGGTGCAACGCGACGACGAAGTGGGGTGGGATCCGGCGGCGAAATGCGGTCCCGATCCGAATGTGATTCGGGGGGTGGACGCCGTGGTCCACCTCTCCGGGGCCGGACTTGGGGACCGGCGCTGGACGCGGCGATACAAGGCGGAAATTCGCGCGAGCCGGGTGGAAAGCACGCGAATTCTCGCCGAGACGCTCGCCGCGCTCGATCCCCTACCCCGCGTGTTCCTGGTGGCATCCGCGGTGGGGTACTACGGCCCGTATACCGGCGACCGGGAGATAGACGAAACGGCTCCGCCGGGATCGGATTTCTTGGCGCAGGTCTGTGTGGAGTGGGAAGCCGCGGCAGAACCGGCGCGCGCGGCGGGGATTCGCACCGTTCATTTGCGAAGCGGCGTGGTGCTCTCCACGAGAGGCGGGGCGCTGGCGCGTATCCTTCCCCTTTTCCGATTGGGGCTTGGGGCACGGCTTGGTGATGGCCGTCAGTGGTTGAGTTGGATCGCCCGTCCCGACCACGTGGCGGCGATTCGTTTCCTGCTCGAATCGGATATCTCCGGTGCAGTGAATCTCACCGCACCGACGCCGGTCACCAATGCGGAGTACACCGCCGCGATCGCGCGCGCGCTGCGTCGTCCGGCGGTGCTGGCGGTGCCGGCTCCGGTGCTGCGGTGTCTTCTGGGGGAGACGGCCGAGCTTGCGCTCGCGAGTCAACGGGTCGTCCCGCGACGCCTGTTGGATGCGGGTTTCGAATTCGGGTATCCGACGGTGGAGGTCGCGATCCGGGAGCTGGTTGCGGCAGAGGCTTGAGCGGCGTGTGCGATCTCACCCGGCCCGAACTCCGTCAACGGCGGCAGGGCCGAGACTCGGACTCCTAGGTCGGTATCCACGAGACCTTGTGTACGAGTAGGACGTAACCGACGAAAGTGGTCGCATCCAT
>JAIMAI010000009.1 GCA_023512015.1 Acidothermus sp.
CTGCGCGGACGTCGCTGCCGCGGCCCCCGGCAACGCCGGGGCCTATCGCGCGGCCCGAGGCGCCGAAGCGGAGCCCGTTCGGCTTCCTTAAGCGGCTCCAGCCACGGTTCGTGGCGGATATCATCGCCGAGCTGCGGAAGGTGACGTGGCCGTCGTTCCAGGAGACGCGCTACCTGACCATCGTTGTGGCGATTGTGGCAGTGGTCATGGGCGTGTTCCTCGGCCTGGTGGACCTGCTCTTCGGCTGGATCATCGAGAGGCTGTTCTTCTAACGATGACCGACGAACAGAAGCCGATAACCGCGCTCTCCGGCATCAGCCCCGACCAGCCCAGCAAGCGCCCGGCGCGGCGCCGCAAGTCTGAGGACGAGCTCGAGCAGGAGCAGCTCACCGACGAGGAGATCAACGCGCCCGGGCGGAAGTGGTATTTCGTGCACACGTACAGCGGGCACGAGAACAAGGTGCGCAACGCCATCAAAGCGACGGTGGAGCGCATGGACGCCGGGGACAAGATTTTCCACGTGGTGGTGCCAACGGAAGACGAGATTGAGATTCGCGACGGCCAGCGGCGGACCGTGAAGCGGAAGCTCTACCCCGGTTATGTCCTGGTGCAGACCATCGAGCTGAAGGAGGGCGACCCCGTCTCCGACGCGGTGTGGCACGTCATTCGGAACACTACCGGGGTGACCGGGTTTGTGAGCTCAGGCACGCGGCCGGTGCCGCTGTCGCAGGACGAGGTGAACCATATCCTCCGCGCGATGCGGATGGAGCAGCCGCGCGTCCGGGTGGCGTTCCAGCCCGGGCAGTCGGTTCGCATCGTTGACGGCCCGTTCGAAGACTTCGTCGGCACGGTCGACGAAATCAACACCGAGAAGGGCCGCGTGAAGGTGATCGTGAACATGTTCGGCCGGGAGACGCCGGTCGAGCTGGACTTCCTCCAGGTGGAACGCGTCTAAGGTACAACGGTGGGAGCCCTGGGGGCTGCCGACGCCAGAACGCAGCACCACCGCCCCGGCCGAATCGGCCGGGGCGGTTCGCTTCTACCGTGTACGACCCCGCCCGGGTCGGGCGCCGCGGAGGGAGCCTGGCGTAACTCGGGAGCGCGCCGCGACTTCCGCCGCCGGGGCGAGACCACCGGGAGACAGCCGCCTGCTAGAAGCCTGCGCGCCCTCCGCGGCCGCGCAGGCGCGGGTCGAGGACGTCGCGGAGTGCATCGCCCGCAAGGTTGAACCCGAGCACCACGAAGGTCAGCGCCATGCCGACGATGAAGGCCATCCAGGGGTTGGACGGCCCGTTGCGGCGGCCTTCTTCGACCATCTTGCCCCAGGAGACGCGCGTGGGGTCGCCGAGGCCGAGGAAGGCGAGGGTCGCCTCAACGAGGATGTAGATGCCGATGGAGCTCGTGAAGGTGACGATGATGGGCGCGGTGATGTTGGGGAAGATGTGGCGGACCATGATGCGGAGGTCGCTTGCGCCGATGGTGCGGGCGGCGAGCACGTAGACCTCTTCGCGGACGGCGAGAACGGCGCTCCGCACGACGCGGGCGGAACTTGCGGTACCCAGGATGCCGAGCGCAATGGTGTTGACGGTGAGGGTGGGGTTGGCGACGACCTGTCCGAAGAGGAGCAGGAGGACGAGCGGCGGGAAGGCCTGGAGCGTATCGACGATGCGCTGGATGAAGAAGTCGGCGAAGCCGCCGAAGTAGGCGCTGGCGAGGCCGACGATGGTCCCGCTGATGGTGGCGATCAGGGCTGCGCCGAGACCGACGTAGAGCGCGGTGCGCGAGCCGTGGACGATGCGCGAGTAGAGGTCGCGGCCGAGACCGTCAGTGCCGAGCCAGTGGGCGGAGGAGGGACCGCCGAACCGGATGGGGAGGTCGCTCTTCTCAAACTTTTCGGGCGGGTACTGGAGGCGGATGGTCGGGTCGACGAGGGCCTTTTCGGCGAGCTCGGGGTCGTAGGCGGGGTTCGTGGCCTTAAAGATGTCCTCGGGGTCGTACCGGTCGACCGCTTCGGCGAAGATGGCGGCGAAGACGCAGAGGCCGATGATGACCACGCCGACGCCGCCGAGGGGCTTATAGCGGAAGAAGCGGCCAATGTGGACCAGCGCCCGGACGAGCACCGGGCGATCGCTGAGGCTGCGCGGCACGCCAAGGGTGCCGGGACGATCGAGGATTGCCTGTTCCTGGGCCATGGCGCTTCTCCTTAGGAGTACCGGATGCGCGGATCGAGCACGCCGTAGAGGAGGTCGATCGCGAGATTCACGAAGACGATGAAGGTAGCGATGACGAGGACGAAGGCCTGCACGACCGGCACGTCGCGGGCAACGATAGCGGCGAGGATGCGCCGGCCTACTCCGGGTATGGCGAACAGGTTTTCGAACACGACGTTGCCCGACAGGAGGCCGGCAAAGGTGAGGCCCAGGACGGTGACCACCGGCACGAGCGCGTTCTTCAGGGCGTGGCGGATGATGATGACGCGTTCTCGCAGGCCCTTTGCCCAGGCGGTGCGGATGTAGTCCTGGCGGAGCACTTCAAGCATCTGCGAGCGGAGGAGGCGCATGACGCCCGCCCCGGAAGCGAGACCGCCGACAACTGCAGGAATAATGAAGAGGCGCATACTGGCCCCCGGGTCTTCCCAAAGGAGCGGGGCCGAGCTGATGGGCACCTCCCAGAGGTTCCAGCGGACCACGTAGAGGAGGGCCATCGTGGCGATCCAGAAGTTCGGCATGGCGAGTACGAGGATGGCGAAGACGCGCAGGGCGTAGTCGATCAGTGAGTCCTGGCGGATGGCCGAGATGATGCCGATGGGGATGGAGGTGAGGATGGAGATGACCAGGGACATGAGCGCGAGCTGGAGCGAATACGGCAGGCCTTCCTTCATGCCCTGGAGGGCGGACTCGCGCGTCTGGTAGGAGATGCCGAAGTCGCCGCGGAGGAGGTTCCCGAGGTAGATGAAGTACCGCTGGACGACGGGCTTATCGAGGCCGAGGTCCTTGCGGACGGCATCGATCTGGGCCTGCCGGAGGGCCGGGTCGGTGGAGGTCGGGTCCTGGGCGGCGATGCGCTGGGCGACGAAATCGCCGGGCAGCACGCTCGTAGCGAAGAAGACGAGCGTGGCGACGAGCCAGACGACCGGGATGTTGACCACTACCCGGCGAAGAATGTAGGTCCTCACTCTCGGTGTCCCCCTTCTCCTATCTCCCTGTGAACGTGCACTGCGGGCCGAGCGCGGATTGTACCGCGTCTCGGCCCGCAGCGGAGCACCAAGTTGCTAGGCCGGCCGGCCCTGCCAGGTCGGGTCCTTCTGGTCGAACCACCACTGGGTGCCGTACTGGTGCTGCTGGACGAAGGCGACGGCCTCCGGGTACTTGAGGTAGTTCCAGCGGAGGGACGAGTTCACAGCGACCAGGGTGTAGGGGATGCCGGCGCCGTAGTTCTTGACGAGCTCGCGCATGACCTCTTTCGAGAGCTCCTGGCGCTTGGCGATGTCGAATTCAACGACGGCCTGGGCGGTGAGCTGGTCGACCTTGTCGATCTTGACGCCGAACTGCTGGAACTGCGGCTGGCTGGAGTTGTACTGGAGGTAGTTCAGGAGCGTGGGCTCGGGGTCGGACACCTCGGTGATCCAGCCGAACCAGATGTTGTTCTTCCCGTTGCCGTACTCCTGCTTGACGATCTTCGTTGTGATCGTCGAGTAGGGCTCGACCTTAGCGGTGAACTTGTTGCCGAGCACCTTCTGGAGCTGGTTCGTGATGAGGGCGGCGCCGCCGGAGTAGAGGCCCTCCCAGATGTCGGGGATGTCGACGATGATTTCGCCGAGCGCCGGGCCGCCGCCGGCCTCCCACATCTTCTTCGCCTCGGCCTCTTCCTTGGCGCGGTCTTCGAGGTAGCCGGGGAAGGTGATGAGCTCCTTTTCCGGGATGGTGAAGGCGGCCTGAGTGGGCGGGACATTGCCGGAGAGGACGGCGTTGCCCTGGAGGAGCGACTGGATGAGGGCGCGGCGGTCGAAGGCGCGGAAGATGGCGCCGATGAGGTTCGGGTTGTTCCAGGGTGCGGCGCCGCCGTAGTAGGTGCCGGCCTGGGGGTTCGCCGAGAACTGCTTGTACTCAGTGACCTTGCCCTGGTACCGCTTCAGGAGGTCATCGGCGACGGCGTTCTGGGTCGGGGTGAAGGAGTCGAGCTGCTTCTGTTCGAAGGCGGCGAGCTGGGCTGACTGGTCGGTGAAGAGGTTGAGGTACTTCACGCCGTCCCAGTTCACCTGCTTGTAGAACTTCTCGTTGCGGACGAGTTCGAGCTCGCCTTCAGCCTTGAAGGACTTCAGGACCATGCCGCCGGTGCCGATGATGAGCTCGGGCTTCAGGTTAGCGTAGTCCTTCTCGAAGGCGTCGATCGCCTCGGGGGCCTGCACCTTGGCATACGCGCCGGCGAGGGTGTTGAGGAAGAAGGGGTTGGGCGTCTTGAGGGTGACCTTGACGGTCTTCTCGTCGACAACTTCGACCTTGTCGACGACCTGGAACGCGGACTTGCGGTAGAAGTTGGGGTCGTCGGTGCCGTCGCGCAGTTTGCCGGCGACGTTGCGCTGGATGAACTTGGCGATGTCGTCGGCCTTTGCAAGGCGGCCGTTCACGGGCGGCTTGTCGTGCCAGTAGACGTTGGGGCGGAGGGTGAAGACGATGGTCTGCTTATCGGGCTGCTCCCACTTTTCAGCGAGCGCGCCGCCGATGACGCCCTTGGTGTAGCTGTCCCACTGGACGACGCCGAGGTTCGTCCAGCCGAAGAGGGTGGAGATTGGCGTGAAGCGGGAGCGGTCGATGTCGAAGGTGTCCCAGGTGTTGCCGGCGGAGGTGAAGCGGACAACGCCGCCCTTCTGCTTTGCGGCTTCGGTGGGCGATGCAGCAGCGGTCGGCGAGCCTGCCGGCGGCTTCGTCGCGGTCGCCTGGCCGCCGCCGGTGTCATCGTCGTCGTCGCCGCAGCCGACGAGGCCGAGGGCGGCGACGCCGACGCCGGTGACGCCCGCGGTGCCGAGGAGCCGGCGGCGTGTCATGCCCCTGCGGGCGAGCTTACGGGTCCAGTAGTTGTCGGAATCAGGCACGGTGAGCATTCCCCCTCGTTCGTTCGGCAGGGTCTATAGCTGCCATAGATCCTGCCGCCGCGGAGTATACGCATCATCGGCTGTTTGTCGATGCATCCGCTTCGGGGGTGCCTAACTATTCCGTTCCGATCAGCGGGAGCCAGCGGGCGAGGAAGGCGTTGGCAGCGCGCTGGATGGCGAGGATGTCGCGCTGGGGCGACCCGGGAGGGTAGGGAGCGAGGTCGTCTTCGGTGGCCGAGCGAAAGAGGGCGCCGGCGGCCTGGAGGCCGGCGAAGATGGCGGCCGCCGCCGCGCCAAGGAGGCGGTCGGCCCCCGGCCAGGCAGGGGCGGCAGCGATGCGGGCGAGGGGGTCGGCGAGGCCGCGGCCGCGGACTGCGGGGGAGTGGCCGCGGGCGAGACCCCAGTGGAGGTGGGGGCCGGTGCTCAGCCCGGTGGACCCGCACAGCCCAAGGCCGTCGCCGGGGCGGACCGGCTGGCCGGGCAGGACATCGACGCGGGAGAGGTGGGCGTAGAGAGTTCGCCAGCCGCCGGGGTGGGCGAGCTCGACCGCGTTCCCGAAGACGGGGTCGCCGGAGCGGACGTCGATGACGACGCCTGGGGCAGGCGCGCGGACTGGCGATCCCGGCGGGGCGCCGATGTCGACGCCGGTATGGCCGCCGACGTGCTGGGGGATGGCTGCGGAGCCGAATGCCGCGGTAATGGTGCCGGAGATTGGCAGTCCGATATAGTTGGCGCCGTCGAGGAGGGCAGGTCCGAATTCGATGCTGCTCATGCGGGAAGCGTGAACTTGCCGCAGCGCAGCCCGAAGGTTGAGCCGTCACCGCAGGCGCGGATATCGGGGATTCCCTGATGGGCCGTGGCCCGGCTGCAGCCGACACTAACGGGAAGGGGGACAGGGACGCGAGACAATGGCTCCCGGCCAGAGCCTGACACCTGAAGACCGGGCGGTGCTGCACGAGCTCGCGCTCGCGGCTGATGCCGCGGGGCCGCTCCCGGAGCGGTTCCGGACGTTCGCCGCGGCCCTGTGCGGGGCGGCAGGCGCGGACCTCCTCACCCTGTTCGTGGCCGAGGGCGACGGAGGGAGCGCCCGGGTGGCGGGTTCGTGGCCGGTAGAGCATCCGCCGGCGCTGGTGGGGCGGGTCCTGCCGGCGGAATCGGTCGGGCTGGAACTCGGCGCGGCGCTGGCGAACGGGGAGGCGTTCCGGGCGGGGGCAGGGGAGCACCCGGCGGCTGCAGTGCTGGAGGGGCTGGGCTACCGCGCGGGCTGGGTTTGCACGCTCGTTGACCGGGGCGAACCGGTCGGGCTGGTCGTGGCGGCGTTCCGGGCCGGCGAACCGGATGCCCGGGCGCAGGCGCTGCTTCGGGCGGGGGCAGACTTGCTCGCCGCCGCCGCGGCGCGGGAGCGGGAGATTCGCCGGGCGATGACCGCTGCCGCCCGGGCGCGGGCTGCGGCGGAGCTGGCCGCGGGCCTGAGCCGGGGAGACACCTTCGAGACGCTGTTCGCGGCGCTGGCCGGGCTGCTGCCGGAGGCGCTGCCGGTCGACTACCTCGGGCTGGTGCTGCGCGGGCCGGGCGGCTTCGCGCTGGTGGGTGAGACGCCGGCGGGCGTGCACCGGGGGCTGCCGCCGACAGACGAGGGGAATGCGTTCATCGAGCAGCTGGCGGCGCAGGGCGATGTGCTGCAGTTCCGGCCGGAGGCAGGCGCGAGCCCGGACGACGGGCTGGCGCTGGCGGGGTACGGGCGGGCGGCCATCGGCGTCGTCCCCACCGTGGTCGCGCTGCGGGAAAAGGCCGCCCGGGTCGTCGCCGCGGAATTACGTCGGTTGGACCGGAAAATCCCGCAGCTCGACGGCCGGGTACGCGAAGAAATCCACGCGGCGGTGCGGCGCGTCGTCGACAAGTTGCTGCACGCCCCGACCGTGCGGGTCCAAGAGCTCGCCGGATCCGCCGGTCCGGATTCGTATTCCGAGGCGCTGCGCACCCTCTTCGACCTCGATTTGGCCACCACCGAGGCGATATCGCGGCCGGACGCGGTGTACGACGAAGCGGCGGAGGAGCGGCCGTGACCACGACCGCCGCGCTCGCCGTGCTGCGGTTGGGTACCCGCCGGAGCGCGCTCGCCCGTGCCCAGGCGGAGACCGTCGCCGCCCGGCTGCGCGCAGCGGGGCAGCCGGTCGAGCTGGTCGCCGTCCACACCGAAGGAGACCGCCTGGCCGACCGGGCGCTGCGCGACCTGGGCGGAAGCGGAGTCTTCGTCGCCGACCTCCGCGCCCGATTGCTCGCCGGCGAGGTGGATGTCGTCGTCCACTCGCTGAAGGATCTCCCGACCGCCGACGTCGCGGGTCTCGAACTCGCCGCAGTGCCTCCCCGCGAGAACCCGCGCGACGCCGTCGTCTCCCGCGGCGGCCTCCCCCTCCTCGCCCTGCCACCCGGAGCGACCGTCGGCACCGGGTCACCGCGGCGTGAGGCTCAGCTGCGGCACGTCCGGCCCGATCTCGACGTCCGCCCGATCCGCGGCAACGTCGACACCCGGCTACGCAAAGTAGCGGACGGCGAATTCGACGCGGTCGTCGTCGCCGCGGCCGGACTGGCACGGCTCGGTCGTATCGCGGAGGCGAGCGAAATCCTCGACCCGGCCGTGATGCTGCCCGCCCCCGGACAAGGCGCCCTCGCGGTGGAATGCCGCGCCGCCGACCTCGGCGAAGACGAGCGGCTGGCCGCCCTGATGAGCGGCCTCGACGATCCCGCCACCCGAGCCGCCGTCACCGCGGAGCGCAGCGTGCTCGCCGCCCTGCAGGCGGGATGCTCGGCGCCGGTCGCAGCGTTGGCTGAAGTGCAGGCCGATGGACGGTTGCGCCTGGAGGCCGCGGTCATCGCCCCCACGGGCACCGCCGTCGTCCGCGATTCGTTGACCGGCGCGGTGGAGGAGGCGGTCGACCTCGGACGACGGCTCGCGACCAGGCTGCTCGCGCACGGCGCGGCCCCAATACTTGCGGACCAGCGGGGGAGAACGACCACGCACGCACCAGACAACCCCGGTCGCTACGGGGACGACGAGAGAACAGGGCAACGGCAATGACAACCAAAGGCGAAATCGCGTTCGTCGGGATCGGCCCCGGCGACCCCGACCTGCTGACCGTTCGCGCCGCCGAACTGCTCGGACGCGCAGACACGATTGTGGTCGATGCTGCGCCTCCCGCGTCGATTTCTCGGCATTTCCGCCCGGAGGCCACGGTCGTCGATTTCTCGGCGTTGGAATCCGGGCGGCTCCCCGGCAAGACCGAACGGGCGAAATACCTGCTGGAGGCGGCCAAATCCGGGCAGCGCGTGGTACGCCTGGTCCCCGGCGACCCGTTCTTCGACACCCAGCACGACGAAATCAGCGCCTGCGCGAAAGCGCACATCCCCTTCGAGGTGGTGCCTGGCGTTCCGCATGCCACCGCCGTTCCCGCGTACGCGGGAATTCCGCTCGTCGACGCCCGCCACCACGAGGTGCGCATCGTCGACGCTCGTGCCGGTGCCCCGAAATGGGCGGAAGTCGCCAAGACCACCGCGACCCTCGTCGTCCTCGGTGTGGAGGACGTGGCCGGCACGGCGGAGGCGCTGATCGCAGCGGGGCGTGCCTCCGGTACACCGGTCGCGGTGACCCGCGCCGGGACGACGACCGAGCAGCACACCGTCGCCTCGACCCTCGATTCGCTCGCCGCCGACGTCAAAGCCGCAGGTCTCGAACCTCCCGTGGTGATGGTCGTCGGCGACGTGGTCAAACACCGCGACGCGTTCTCGTGGTTCGAAGCGAAACCGCTCTTCGGGTGGCGGGTGCTGGTGCCGCGGACCAAGGAACAGGCGGCCATCTTGTCGGAGAAACTCCGCGCCTACGGGGCGGTTCCGGTGGAAGTGCCGACCATTTCGGTCGAACCGCCGCGCACGCCGCAACAGATGGACCGCGCGATCCGCGGACTGGTCACCGGTCGCTACGAGTGGATCGCTTTCACGTCGGTGAACGCGGTACGGGCCGTTCGGGAAAAAATCGAAGAATACGGCCTGGACGCGCGGGCTTTCTCCGGCATCAAAATCGCCGCGGTGGGTGAACAGACCGCGGCGTCGCTCCTGGCGTACGGCATCAAGCCGGACCTCGTTCCCTCCGGGGAGCAATCGGCGGCGGGCCTCGTCGCGGATTTCCCAGCCTACGACCGAGTCCTCGACCCGATCAACCGGGTACTGCTCCCCCGGGCCGACATCGCCACCGAGACCCTGGTGGCCGGGCTCATCGAACTCGGATGGGAAGTGGAGGAAGTGGTCGCGTACCGCACGGTCCGGGCCGCGCCGCCGCCGGCCCCGATCCGCGAGGCCATCAAAACCGGCGGTTTCGACGCCGTCTGCTTCACGTCGTCGTCCACCGTACGCAACCTGGTGGGCATCGCCGGGAAACCGCATGCGAGCACCGTCATCGCGTGTATCGGCCCGCAAACCGCGAAAACCGCGGAGGAGCACGGCCTGCGGGTCGACGTGCTGGCTCCGCAGCCTTCCATCGCCGCCCTGGTCGATGCGTTGGCGGAATTCGGGCGGGCGCAACGGGAAGCCGCGATAGCGGCCGGGGAATGGACCGGAAAACCCGGTCGGCCGAAGACCAACCCGCGACGCAAGAGCCGATGAACGAGAGCTTCGACGTCGGTCCCATTCGGCCGCGGCGACTCCGCCGCTTCGCCGCTCTGCGTCGGCTGGTCGCCGAAACTCGGCTGCACCCGGCGGATTTGGTCCTCCCGGTTTTCGTGAAGGAAGGCATCGGCGAACCGGTACCGGTCGATTCGATGCCGGGGGTCGTGCAGCACACCCGCGATTCCCTCCGCAAGGCGGTCCACGACGCCGTGGAAGCCGGTGTCGGGGGCGTCATCGTCTTCGGGATCCCGGCCCACAAGGACGCCCGCGGATCGGCGGCGGACGACCCGAACGGCATCGCCCTCCAGGCGGTACGCGACCTGCGTTCGGAATTCGCCGACCGCATCGTGGTGATGACCGACCTGTGCCTCGACGAATACACCGACCATGGACACTGCGGCATCCTCCGCACGGATCGTTTCGGTGCGTCCGTCGTCGACAACGACGCGACCTTGCAGCGGTACGCCTCCATCGCCGTGGCACAGGCGGAAGCCGGGGCCGATGTCGTGGCTCCGAGCGGGATGATGGACGGTCAGGTCGCGGCGATCCGCTCCGCGTTGGATACCGCTGGTTTCTCCGACGTCGCGATCCTCGCGTATTCGGCGAAATTCGCCTCGGCTTTCTACGGGCCCTTCCGGGACGCCGCGGAATGTGCTCCGCAATTCGGCGACCGGCGCGGATATCAGCAGGATGTCGCCAACGCGCGTGAGGCGATCCGGGAAATCCGGCTCGACCTCGCCCAAGGCGCCGACATGGTCATGGTGAAACCGGCTCTCGGCTACCTCGACATCGTCCGTGCGGTCCGCGACGTGGTCGACGTCCCCCTCGCGGCATATCAGGTGAGCGGGGAATACGCGATGGTGGAGGCGGCCACCGCACGGGGATGGATCGATCGGCGCGCGGTCATCGAGGAAATCCTCCTGGGAATTCGACGTGCGGGGGCCGATTTCGTCTTGACGTATTGGGCAACCGAGGCGGCGCGATGGTCGAGATGACCACGGGGTTGCAGGCTCCGGAGGCGGTTTTCCTGGACGCCGGCGGGGTACTGCTCCTGCCCAATCCGTGGGCGGTCGGCTCGGTGCTCCGCGCCGCCGGCGGAGAAATAAGTCGGGAGGCGATCCACCGGGCGCATTATTCCGGCATCGCGCTCATGGACCGGGCGGGGCGGGCGGATTGGACGCTGTATTTCGCCCATCTCGCCGAGCGTGCCGGGGTTCCGTCGGAGCGCCGCGAGGATGCGATCGCCGGCCTGGCAGCGCTCTTCGCGGCACCGGTGTACAGCTTGTGGAACGTCGTGCCCGACGGGGTGATCGACGCGCTGCGGGCGCTGGCCGCCACCGGTGTGGCCATCGCGGTGGTCTCCAACGCCGACGGTTTGGTCGAGACGACACTGCGCAGGTGCGAAGTTCCGGTGGACGTCGTCATCGACTCCACCGTCGTCGGGTACGCCAAACCGCAGCCGGAGATTTTCCACATCGCCTTGGAGCGGCTTGGGGTCGACCCGACGGCGGTGGTGCACGTCGGGGACATGGCGCTCGCGGATGTAGACGGAGCGCGCGCCGCCGGCGTCCACCCCCTGCATCTAGACCCCTACGGAGATTGTCCGCATCCACCGGGAGCTCACGCCCACGTCCGTTCGTTGGCCGACGTGGTGGAGGTTGCCCGCGGTCGTCGGCCGTGGGCCTGACCGGCTCCGAACCGGGCCCTCTCACTTCGCCACCCGCGCCGCACCGAGGCGCGCACGGAAGGGAAATTCCTTGCGAGGGCGGCGGGGGTCCTTGCGACGAAAGGAGAATTCTCCGTGCGACGGCTGCTGATCGGATTGTTGGCGCTGGGATCCGCGATCGCCGGATGCACCTCCGGGGGCTCACGAAAACCGCCGGTACTTCCGTCGCCGCCGGGTGGCACGCCCGGGACCGCCCGCCCGTCCGCGACAGCGACTCCCGGTCGTCCGTCATCCTCCCCGTCGCCGTCGAGAGCAGCCGCCGCGCGAGCGGGATGGCTCGCTCCCGCGGGAGCCGACCAGCCGGGCCATCTCGCCCCGGGTTCGGACCCCTCGGTACTGCCCGGTCCGATCCTCATCGCGGACAAGGCCAACGACCGGCTCGTCGTCGTCGACCCGCAGGGGCGGGTCCGCTGGGTGTGGCCGCTCGGCGGAGACCTGCGCCCGGGACAGACCTTTCTCGTCCCGGACGACGCGTTCTTCACCCCCGACGGGGCAAACGTCGTCGCCACCCAGGAGGACGATTTCGTCGTCACCGAGATTTCCCCAGCCCGCCGGTCAATCGTCTGGCGGTACGGACACCCCGGAATCCCGGGGCACGCGCCGGGGTATTTGTGGAATCCGGACGACGCGATGCTCCTCCCCGACGGCACGGTCGTAAGCGCCGACATCAAGAATTGCCGCATCGTCCGGCTGCGGGTGGGCGCCTCGGCACCGATCTGGACGGCGGGGCGGCCCGGTGTGTGCCGCCACGACCCGCCGAGCTTCTACGGAAGTCCGAACGGGGTTTTCCCTCTCCCGGACGGAAATTTCCTGGTCACCGAGATCAACGGGAATTGGGTCGACGAGATCGATCCGGCCGGGCATCTACTATGGTCGACCCACCCGCCCGAAGTGCGTTATCCGTCCGATTCCAACGAATACGCCCCCGGGGAATACCTGACGGTGGATTACTCCCCGATCGGTCAGGTCGTGATTTTCGACCGGACCGGACGCACGATCTGGCGGTGGCGTTACGCCTCCGGACCGAACCGACTGCGGTATCCGTCGCTGGCCGAGCCCTTGCCGAACGGCGACATCTTGCTGACCGACGACCACAACGACCGCGTGCTCGTCATCGATCCGCACGCCAACCGCATCGTTTGGCAATACGGGCACACCGGAATCCCGGGCACCGCTCCCGGATATTTGAACATCCCCGACGGCCTCGACCCGCTTCCGCCGTACGCGTACGTGGATCGCTTCGCCGCGCACACATCGGCGAATACCGGCACGCAGCCTTCACCATGAGAATCGCTCTATGAGAATCGCTCCCCGGGTCGTTGCGGCGATCTGCCTGGGCGTCCTCGCGCCGAGTGCCTGCACGACCGCCCCGAGCAAAGGGGAACATCCTCCCGCAAGGACACCGCCCGCTGCGACCGCGCCCGCCTCGTCGGGTGCGGCCGCGACGCCGTCCGAAGTCTCCGCAGTCCCGTCGTCGGGCAGCACTTCGACGTCGTCCGCTGCGGGCGTACCGGCGTCCGGCCCGTCGTCGGCCGAGCCCTGCGGGTGGACGAATTTTCCCGCACACTACTCCCACGTGCTGTGGATTTGGATGGAGAATGCCTCCTACCGAACGGTGATGGGAAATCCGCAGGCGCCTTACGAGAATTCGCTGGCGCGCCGATGTGGTCTGGCGACCGATTACCACGGCGTGACCCACCCGTCGTTGCCGAATTATCTGGCGGCCACCGGCGGATCGACGTTCGGAGTGGCCGACGATGCAGGCCCGAGGGCACATCCGATTGCGGGTGACTCGATTTTCGGCCAAGTGATGCGGGCGGGACTCGCGTGGCGCTCCTACGAGGAGTCCATGCCGCAACCGTGCGACCTCAATTCGTCCGGTCGCTACGCGGTCAAGCACAACCCGGCGGCGTACTACACCGAGCTGCGTTCGCAGTGCGCGGCCGACGACGTCCCCCTCGACCCGAACCTGGACGCCGATCTGGCCGGCGGCCACTTGCCGGCTTTCGCCTTCGTCACCCCGAACCTCTGCCACGACATGCACGACTGCTCGGTGCGCACCGGTGACGGCTGGCTCGCCGCTCGGCTCCCCGCGATCCTCGATTCGCCGCAGTATCGGGCCGGCTCCCTCGTCGTGGTGCTCACCTTCGACGAAGGCGAGGATTCCGCCAACCACGTCGCGACGATCGTCATCGCCCCGACGATCCCGGTGGGGACGACGGTAGGTGCGCGGCTCGACCACTACGCCCTGCTCCGGGGAACCGAGGAACTGCTGGGGCTCGCGGCCTTGGGGGCGGCGCGCAGGGCGCCGTCCCTCGCGCGGGCCTTCGGACTACAGCCCTAGGCTGGCCACGCGAGCCGACGACGGTATGCCACGAGCGGCCCGGCCACGGCATGCCACGACGGGGCACGATGACGGCGCGCCGCGAGGCGGCCCGAGCGAGGCATCTCCCCGAACCGAAACGAGGTGGAGTTTTGCAGCAGCCGACCGACGCGACGTCCCGCAGGCTTTTCGACCAGGCCCGCCGGCTCCTGCCCGGCGGGGTGAATTCACCGGTGCGAGCCTTCGGAGCAGTCGGCGGCGTGCCGCGGTTCATGCGAGCGGGGCGGGGTGCCTACCTGGAGGACGTCGACGGGAACCGGTACGTGGACCTCGTCTGCTCGTGGGGGCCGTTGATCCTCGGGCACGCCCATCCGGAGGTGGTCGCCGCGGTGGTCGACGCCGCGGGTCGGGGCACCAGCTTCGGCGCCCCGACCGAAGCCGAGACCGCACTCGCGGCGGAAATCATCCGCCGCGTGCCGGCGGTGGAGATGGTGCGGCTGGTCAATTCGGGAACCGAAGCCACGATGAGCGCGCTCCGGCTGGCACGGGCGTTCACCGGCCGGCCGCTGGTGGTGAAATTCGCCGGCTGCTACCACGGGCACGTCGACGCGCTGCTCGCCGCGGCCGGCAGCGGGGTCGCCACCTTCGGCCTGCCGGGCAGCCCGGGCGTCACCGAGGAGGAGGCCGCACAAACCGTCGTCCTCCCATACAACGACGTGGAGGCGGTGGAGGCCGCGTTCGACCGCCACGGCGAGCGAGTCGCCTGCGTCATCGTCGAAGCGGCCGCCGCGAACATGGGGGTGGTCCCGCCCGACGCCGGTTTCAACGCGGCCGTTGCGGAAATCGCCCACCGGCATGGGGCGCTGTTCATCCTCGACGAAGTGCTCACCGGTTTCCGGGTCTCCCCGGGGGGCTGGTGGGGCCGCGATCCGGTGGACGCCGACCTCTTCACCTTCGGGAAAGTGATCGGAGGTGGAGTGCCGGTCGGGGCGTTCGGCGGACGTGCCGAAATCATGAGCGTGCTCGCGCCGTCCGGGCCGGTGTACCAAGCGGGGACGCTTTCGGGCAATCCGCTGGCGACCGCCGCGGGATTGGCCACCCTCCGCGCCGCCACGCCCGAGGTCTACCGGCGGCTCGACACGGTCGCCTCGGCGATCGCCAATGAGTTGGACGACGAATGCGACCGCATCGGCCTTCCGCACCAGGTCCAGCGCGCGGGAAATCTCTTCTCGCTTTTCTTCAGCGCTTCCCCGGTCCGCAGCTACGACGAGGCGCGGCGCCAGGAGAGCTGGCGGTATCCGCCGTTCTTCCACGCCCTGTTGGCCCGCGGCGTCTACGCGCCCCCGTCGGTGTTCGAGGCCTGGTTCGTCTCGGCGGCCCACGACGACGCCGCCGTCGAGCGCGTCCTCGAAGCGTTGCCGGACGCCGTCCGCGCGGCGGCAGCAGCACGACCCGACGAATAATCCGACGAATAATCCACGGACCCGCGGAACCGACGACCGCGGGCCTAACGCCGAACGGCCTGCCCCACCAGGGTGCGGCCGAAATCCCACAGCAGGCCGGCGCCGGTGTGGGCGTCGTCCATCACGTCGACGAACGCGTCGAGGAACGTCTTGACCTCCGGCTCGCCGATCACCAGCGGCGGGATGAGTTTCACCACGTCGATGTGATCTCCGGCGACCTGGGTGAGGATACGGTGCCGGGTGAACAGCGGGACCACGACGAGTTGCGCGAACAGTCCGTGGCGGGCGGCTTGCAGCATCGACCAGCCGGCCCGCAATTTCAGGGAACGTGGTCGGCCGAATTCTATGCCGATCATCAGACCGCGGCCCCGTACTTCCGCGATGAGCTCGTAGCGATCGACCAAAGCCTGCAGCGATTCCAGTAATAATCGGCCGACCCGCGCGGCGTTCTCCACAAGGTGGTCATCTTCGATGACCGCGAGGGTCGCCAACCCGGCGGTCATGGCCATGGCGTTGCCCATGAAAGTCGAGGCGTGCACGAAAACCCGATCCATCGAGGAGAAAACGGCGTCGAACACGGCGCGTTTCGCCAGCGTGGCACCGATCGGCACGAAGCCGCCGGAGAGCGCCTTTGCGACGGTGACAATATCCGGGTCGACGTTCTCGTGTTCGAAAGCGAAGAATTTTCCGGTGCGACCGATCCCGGTCTGCACCTCGTCGCAGATCAGCAAAGCTCCGTAGCGCCGCAGTTCCTCCTGCGCGGCGGCGAGGAAACCGGACGGCGGTATGTGCACGCCCTTGCCCTGGATGGGTTCGACCAGGAGGGCGGCGACGTCGCCTTTTTTCAGTTCCCGCCGGAGCGCATCGAGGTCGCCGAGTTGGATCGGGGTGTCGGGAAGCAGCGGTCCGAATCCGCGCCGGAATTCACCGGCCCCGTTCACCGACAGCGCTCCCGCGGTCAGCCCGTGGTAGGCGTGGTCGAGGAAGAGGATCCGTGGGCGGCCGGTGGCACACCGGGCGAATTTCAACGCCGCTTCGATCGCTTCGGAACCGGAATTGCAGAAGAAGACCCGGTCCAGCCCGGGAGCCTTGGCGAGCAGTCGTTCGGCGAAAACCCCCGCGAGCAGCGGGGCGTCGAACTGCACCATGTCGGCGAGTTCGGCATCCAGCACGTCGTGCAAGGCTTTGCGCACCACCGGGTGGTTACGCCCCACTCCGTGCACCCCGAAACCCGCAAGCATGTCGAGGTAGCGGTTTCCCTCGTCGTCGAAGAGGTAGCAGCCTTCGGCTCGCCGATATATCCGGTCGAAGCCGATCGTCTTGAGCACTCGGGGAACTTGGGGATTGATGTATCGGCCGTGGAGTTCGTAATTCTCCCCCGCACGACGCTCCAGGACTTCGGCGAGTTCGAACGGCATGGCGGCCTCTCAGACGTATCGTTCGAGAATCGAGGATTCGGCGAGCCGGGACAGGCCTTCCCGCACGCTGCGGGCGCGGGTTTCGCCCACTCCTTCCACCGCCTGCAGGTCGTCGATGCTGGCGGCGAGGAGTTTCTGCAGCGTCCCGAAATGTTCGACCAGTCGCTCGATGACGGCGCAGGGAAGGCGCGGCACCTTCGCCAGTAGGCGATATCCCCGCGGAGTCGCTGGAGCGTCCAGTACGTCAGCCCCTCCGCCGAAACCCATGACCCGGGCGACGGTGCCGAGGTCGAGGAGCTCGGTTGGAGAGAGGGCGCTGAGGTCGTTCAGCACGTCTTCGAGGGTCCGCCCACGCTTGCCGGTTTGCGCAGGGAGATAGTCCCGGATGATGAGTTCCCGCTCCGGTTCCACGCCGGCGAGTAATTCGTCGAGTTGCAGGCTGAGCAGCCGCCCATCGGTGCCGAGTTCCACCACGTAGCCTTGGATTTCGTCGGCGATGCGCCGGACCATTTCGAGCCGCTGCGCCACCACCGCCGCGTCCCGCACGGTAACCAGGTCTTCGATTTCCAGAGCCGACAGGGTGCCGGAGACTTCGTCCAGCCGCAGCTTGTAGCGCTCCAGGGTGGCCAGGGCCTGGTTCGCGCGGGCCAGGATGGCGCTCGGATCGTCGAGCACGTAACGGCGCCCGTCGAGGTAGAGCGCGATGATGCGCATCGACTGGCTCACCGAAATGACCGGATAACCGGTCTGCCGCGCGGTCCGCTCCGCGGAACGGTGGCGGGTGCCGGATTCACTGGTGGGGACCGACGGATCCGGCTGCAGGTGCACGTTGGCTTTGATGATGCGCGAGCCGGTCTCGTCGAGAATGATCGCGCCGTCCATTTTCGCCAACTCGCGCATCAACGGCGCGGTTGCTTCGACGTCGAGATTGACCCCACCGCTGCAGATTGCCTCGACGGTTTTGTCGTAACCGAGCACGATCAGCGCACCGGTGTTCCCCCGCAGAATCCGTTCCAGCGCGTCGCGCAATTCGGTGCCGGGAGCTATCGCGGCCAAGGTAGCTCGGAGTCGCTCCTCGGCACCCCGCTCACCGCGGTCCGGACGATCGTTGCTTGCCACCTGGCTCCCAGACATATCCGAAGTCGTCGGCATTGTAACCGCTGATCACGAACGATCGTCGTGCCGCGACGCGAGGGCACGGACACCCCGCTCATCCGACGGCGAGGCTTTCCGCGGACCGCAACGTCAAATGAGTGAGCGTCCGCAACGCCTCGGCGACGTCGCGAACTTCGATCACTTCGGCTCCCGGTTCGCAGACCCCGGAGCCCGCGGGCACCAAGACGCGGTGGAAGCCTCGGCGCACCGCTTCGGCCACCCGACGGTCGATCCCCGACACCGGACGAACCTCTCCGGCGAGACCGACCTCACCGACCGCCGCCAGCCCGGCCGGCACCGATCCATCGGTGGATGCCGTCGCGACGGCCAGAGCAACCGCGAGATCACTGGAGGGCTCGTCGAGTCGGGCGCCACCCACCGTGGCGACGAAGACGTCGTGACCGGCCAGGGGAAGCCGCGCTCGCCGTTCCAGAACCGCGAGCACCATCGCGACCCGAGCGGCGTCCAGCCCCGCGGTCGAACGCCGCGGAGCGGCGAGGGCCGACCGCGCGACCAGAGCCTGCACCTCTGCGACGAGAGGCCGACTCCCCCGCACGCTCACCGTCGGGCAAGTGCCGGGCAGCGGAGCGGCGCGCCGGGTCACGAACAAGCCGCTCGGATCGGTGACTTCCCCCAATCCCCGCTCGGTGAGGGAAAAACACCCGACCTCCTCGGTACTGCCGAAACGGTTCTTGGCAGCGCGCAGGAACCGCAACGGAGAATGCGGCTCGCCGTCCAGGTGCAACACGACGTCCACCAAATGCTCCAGCACCCGCGGCCCGGCTACCTGACCGTCCTTGGTGACGTGACCGATCAAGACGGCGACGAATCCGTCGCGTTTGGCTCGGGCTGTGAGGCGAGCGGCGACCTCCCGCACCTGGGTCACCCCTCCGGACACCCCTTCGACCCCTTCGACGCTCAGGGTTTGCACGGAGTCCACGAGCAGCAGCCCGGGGCGCACCGCGTCGAGCTGGGTCTCGACGGCGGCCACCGACTGTTCGGCGGCGAGATACAGCTGCGGGTGAACGGCCCCCACCCGGTCGGCGCGGCGTCGTACTTGGGACGCCGATTCCTCCCCGCTCACGTACAACACCCGGCCGTGGCGCTGCGCGAAACGTGCGGCGACGTCGACCATCAGCGTCGATTTCCCCACTCCGGGTTCGCCGGCGATCAGCACCACGGACCCGCCGACCAGACCCCCTCCGAGGACCCGGTCGAATTCGGCCAGCCCCGTCGGCAGCGCCCGGGCGTCGTCCGCGTCGACCTCACCGATGGGACGGGCCGGACTCATCGGCGGCATCCCCCGAGCGGACGGCGCACTGCTCACCGCCTCCTCGACGCTGCCCCACGAGCGACAACCGCCGCAGCGACCAAGCCATTTTGGGGACTCCCAGCCGCATTCCCGGCACCGGTACACCGAACTTCTCCGTGACATGACCCGAACGCTACGGCGCAGCACCGACAAAACCTCGGTCAAGCCTCCGGCCCCTCCCACCGATCCACCAAGACGTGACCATCACGGCACCGGCCCCAAGCGCGTCTGCCGCCGAACCGCCTGCGCTCCCGTCGACGCCGACCCCCCGTCGAAAGCTGGCACGACGGGTGGCCACCTCCCTCGGGCGTGCGCTGACGACCCTCGTCGAAGTGGCCGGACTCTGCGCGCTGGTCTGGTGGACGGGCCGGAAGGCGGGGGCGTTCACCGGATTTCCCAAGGGCTACGACGCGATGGGTCACCTCTCCAAGGCCACCTACATCGCTGAGAATTGGCCGCACATCTGGTGGAACTACGAGTGGTATTCCGGCCAGCCGACGTTCACCGGAAGCTATCCGCCGGGTTATCACATGCTGCTGGTGGCGGTGGCGAAATTCGCCAACGTTCCGCTGCCGACGGCGATGAACGTCGTCACCTTCGGGGCCCTGTGTCTGCTCGTCGTCGGTGTCTACGGGACGGCTCGGGCGGCCACCGGGCGGCGCATCGCAGGACTGGTCGCCGGTGCGCTGGTGGCGGCGACCCCGACGGTGTGGTCGCAAAACATCGTGCTCGGCCTGTACCCGCGGTTCACCGCGCTGGCTTTCGCCGCGCCGGCGCTGGGGTGCGCGGTTCGGCACGCGGTCCGCGGCGGCAGGCTCGCCGCCCTGGGTACCTGCGTGTTCCTAGCGGCTTCCCTCGGCACCCACCCGATCGTCGGAGCCATCGCCCTGGTCGCAGTCAGCGGCATCACCGTGCTTCAGCCCGCGGTGCCGATCGGGGTCCGGTTAGTCACCACGATCGCGTGGTGGGGCGTTTCGCTCTCCATGGCCGGATATTTCTACCTGCCCCTGCTGCTCGAAAAACGCAGTCAGAGCCTTTTCACGGATTTCGAGGTGCCGCTGAATCCGCGGCTCCTGCTCGGACCGTGGCACGGGTCCATCGATGCGCTGCTGCCGGCAACGTTGCCGGCGGCGGCCCTTTGCGCGGTACTGGCCCTTCGGACGTGTCGCCCTCCCCGGGTCAGCGTCGCGGCGAAGGAGTCGCTCGGTGTCGACGTCCTGGCCCTCTCGGATCCGGACGCCGATCTGCCGACCGTCGGCGACCGACGCATCCGGCGTTTCCTGCGCTGGAAGCGTTTCCAACGCGAACTCGGCTACCCGACCCGGCTCGTCGTCTTCTTCACCGCCCTGAGCCTGCCGTTCTTCGGCTACGGTTTCGTCGGTTATCTCGACGAGCGATTCCCGTATTACATCAACGGTCTGCAGCCCAGTGACCTGCTCGTGTATCCCGCGGTATGCGTGGCCCTCAGCCTCGGGATCGCGATCGGTATCGTCGTCCGGCTTCTCGGCAAACCTCGAGCGACAAAAGGATGGCCCCGCGTTCTAGGCCGCGCCGCCGGTCACCTCGCGATCGCGACGATTGCGGCGGTGGTCGCCGTCCGGGCTTTTGCCGTCACCGTTCCGCTCCTCCCTCAGCAGGCGAAGACCAACGACATCCCCGCCCAACAGGCTCGGCTGGCGGTGTTTCCGAAAGCGGCCGACGGACAACGGCAGTACCGCGTCGCAGGGGTCGCCGACTCCGTCACGAAATGGATCAACGAGTATTGGGATGCCCCGCAGACCCGCGGTTACGACGACCACGGAGCGCTTTTCTTCGACTGGCAAGTCTGGTTGGAAGACGCACTCGTGGATCCCGCTTTCAGCCCGGCGGAACGAGATTTCCTGCTCGATTGGTACGCGGTCGGCTGGGTCGACACCGATTCAGGCGCCGGCCCGACCGGAATGTACGACGATCCGGCACGTTTCCAATTGCTGGCCCAGGACACGCGCTACGCCGTCCTCGCCAGTTACCGATACCGTGCCGCCCGGCCCATCGTGTCGGTGAGCCGTGCACCGGTGGTGCTCTTCGTCGGGGACACCCGTCATTACGACCTGTTCGTGAGAGCCCTGTCGTACGCCGACATCGGCAGCACGACCGTCGTACCGCTGCAAGGCCCGGCCAGTCTGGACGACGTCACCGCATCCGACCTGCGCCACGCGGACGCGGTGGTGCTCTACGGCGCGCGCATCGGAAAAGCCGGCCGGGACGCCGCCCTGCTGCGCCGCTACGTCGAAGCGGGCGGACGGTTGCTCGTGGATTCGGCGGACGACGCCGACCAGGTGACGAAACTGCTGCGGGCGAAGGCGAACCCCCTGCCGGTTCGGGCGGTGCACGGCACGGTCATCGACGGACCGGACTGGGGCTGGCGGCCGTTGGCTCCCACGCTCACCGAAGAAATGCTCGCCAATTTCGGACCGGCGTCGTACGCGGGCACCAATCAATGGGCGGTGAGCGGCGCGTTGCTGCTCGCGGATTGGGGTCGGCCGCTGCTGACCGCCGAACGCCGCACGGTGCTGGTCGGGGGTCGGCTGGGGTCGGGTTCCGTCGTGTGGAGCGGACTCGGCCTGCCGTACCACATCGACGTCTTCCATTCCCAGGCCGAGAGCCGGGTTCTGGCGAAGCTGTTGCTGGGAGAGGAAATGTCCGCGCCTGCGGCGACCCGCAGCGCGTCCGCTTTTTCCGATGCCGCTCTTCGCTATCGCTTCGTCGATCCGGATCGACGGGTCATCGACATCGACGGTCGGGCTTCCGGGGTGCTCGTCAAGGAAAGGTGGTCGCCCAATTGGCATGCCACGGTCGACGGCACACCGACCCGCATCGAAATCGCCGGCCCCGGAATGATGTGGATCCCCCTGCCCGACAAGGGTGGCAGCCATCACCTCGTGTTGAGCTACCGGCTCTCCCTCGTCGAAATCGCCGGATACGGCCTCGCGGCGTTGACCACCACCGGCGTCCTGCTGCTGCTCCTCGTTCCCCCGCTCTGGTCGTGGGGACGGCGGCGCCTGGAGGCCCTCGTCACGGTCGCGGCGCGACCGGTCGTCGGCCGGTTCCCAAGCGACGTGCCGGATCCGCCGGATGCGCCGCCACCGGTTGCCCTGCAGCGAGACGCCGCTCACAGAACCTGACCAATTCCCGGTACGCGGCCTCCCCCATCAAAGCGGTGAGCTCCCTCGCGTAGGCACGAAAAAGCGGCACGGTTCCGCGGTGGGCGGACGGCGACGACGTGCACCACCAATCGAGATCGTGCCCCCCCGGACCCCACCCGCGCCGGTCGTACTCCCCGATCGTCACCAGCCACACCCGGCTACCGTCGGGCCGCCGCAGCCGTTCGAAACTTCGACGGATCGGGAGCTGCCAGCAGACGTCGGGCTTGGTCTCCATCGGATGTCGTCCGGTCCGCACCGCCAGCGCGTGGAGGGCACAGCCGATCCCTCCGGGGAATCCCGGACGATTCAAGAAAATGCACGCTCCATCGACCACGCGGGTACGGCGTTTGCCGTCGACGACGGTGCTGATGCCGCGCCGTCCTTCCCGGAAGAACTGCCAATTGGTCGGATCGAGCTCGGCTGCGGCCGCACGTACCCGCTGTTCGTCGTCCCGCCCCGAGTAGAAAGCCCCGTGGGTGCAGCATCCGTCATCGGGCCGCCCGGCGACGATTCCGCGGCAGCCCGCCGCGAAAATGCACGACCACCGCGAGGTGAGCCAGGTGAGATCGCAGCGAAATACCTGCTCCGGATCGGCGGGGTCGACGAATTCGACCCATTCGCGGGGGAAGTCGAGTTCGACTTCGTCCGGTGACGAGGCGCCATCAGATCGCGCGAGTTCGACGCCGATCCGAAGGGGGGAACGGGGCATGCTGCCGAGCCTATCCACGTCCGTCGACTCGAGTGCCGCAGGTCGTCTCCCCTCAACGCCGGGAGGCGAGCGGTGTGTCGGCGAGGGCGAGCGGCGGGAGATACAGCCCGACGAGTTCACGTTTCCACCACGCTCCGCTCCGCCGCCGCTCCCGCCACGTGGTGAACCGGTAGCGGTAGAGCAGCGCCCGCACGTACCGCGGGGGCTTTCCGTCGAAAGGATCGCGCCGGAGCAGGCGCAGCGTGGCGGGATCGGCTTGCAGCAGTCGCACCACCAGCGCCACGAACCACGGATGACGCTGCGGGGAGGACATCGCGGCGAACCACATCAACCAGTCGAGCCGCAGATGGTACGGCGCGACCTGCGGGGGACGCCGGTGCAGCGGACCCGGTTTGCCTTTGAACTCGTATTCCCGCCAGCTCGTCGATTCGTCGAGCCGGACGGCGTCCGTCCCCTCGATCACGATCTCGTCGCGGTACCGGGTGATGCTGCCGAACGCCCCGTAGGCGTTGACGAGGTGGAAGGGGTTGAAGGGGGCGTTCATCAATTGCCGCCGCGACAGCAAATTCTTCGCCGGCCAGTAGCTGAGCACCACCATGCCTGCGGAGAACGCGAGCACCACCCCCACCCACCAGGGAGGACCAGAATCAACGGACGCATGGGTGACTCCCAGGAAACGGTCGTCGATCGCCGAGAAAGCGAGCAGGATCGTGAGCCAGTTGAGCCACGAGAAATTACCGGACGCCACCAACCAGAGTTGAGTGACCACCACCACGCACGCGCACACCGACGCGACCGGCTGGGGCGCGAAGAGCCCGAAAGGAACGATGAGCTGAGCGATGTGGTTCGCGGCCACCTCCACCCGATGCAGCGGTTTGGGCAGCCGGTGGAAATACCACGACAGCGGACCCGGCATCGGCTGAGTCTCATGGTGGTAGTACAGACAGGTGAAATCGCGCCAGCAGGGGTCGCCGCGCATCTTTATCATGCCCGCACCGAATTCGACGCGGAAAACCAACCACCGCAACAGGTACACCACCGGAG
Organism: Acidothermus sp.; assembly: GCA_023512015.1. GTDB lineage: Bacteria > Actinomycetota > Actinomycetes > Acidothermales > Acidothermaceae > Acidothermus. Next base: position 24,087 of record JAIMAI010000009.1, read on the forward strand.
CCGGTGGGGCGACGGCGTCCGACCCGAGGAAGGCCGCGAAGAATCCGGCTTCCAGGAGCAGCGATTCCCAGCCGAACGCGTAGAAGATCTGACCGACGTTCACGATGGACAGATACAGCGCCCACATCAGGAGAAAGGCCAGCATCGGAGCCCACGGCGGTCCGAGCTGAGGAAGACCGACCACCAGCAGAATTCCGATCGCCGCACCGCTGAGGGTCACCGCGCGCAGCAGGCGGTCGGAATACCGCCAGTGGAAAAGGCTCGGGGCACGCCGCCAGGAGACCAATCGAAGGTATCGCGGAACCGGCAGCAGACCCCGCTCACCAAGCAACGCGGGGAATTGCGCGAAACCGGAGAGGAAGGCGATGACGTACAGGGCGGCGATCCCGTGCTGAAGGACCGCCCGCGCTATCCAGTAGTCGTTGGTGGCGATGGCAGGGACGGACATGTCTCGTCCGCACGATACCCGGCCTCCGCCAAGGTCCGCAGGTCGACGAGGAGCACCGGAGCGCCGTCCGAGGAACGCTGCAATGCCCCGCGGACGTAGCCCGGCAACCGATCGCGGGGAATCTCGCAGGTGGACAATTCGTCCGGGCCGAGCACCGCGGTCACCCGATCGACCACCACGCCGAGGTGCTCGGTCTGCACCACGAGTACATCGCCGCGACCGCCGCGAGCCTCACGGACGTCGACCAGCGGGAGCGGGACTCCGCGGAGCTCGATGACGCCGCTCACCGGGGCATCGAGCCCCGGCAGGTCGCGTGGGGCCACCAGCCGGACCACTTCGCGCACGTCCTCCAAGGGGCAGGCCATGGCGTGCGCCCCGAGTTGGAAGGTCACGTATCCGCTCACACCATCTCCATCGGAGGGACCGGCCGGATCCTTTCACCGACTCACCGACTCAGCGAGCCGAACGGCGTTGCCGCGCCGCAGTGCGTTCGGCCTGCTGGGCGAGGCTCACGCAGACGGCGGCGAGTTCTTCGGGGTCCCGCCCGGCGAAGAATTCCGACACCCGCTCGGGAGGCAGCCGCCGCACCGTCGCCGCCGCCGCGCGGTAGGCCTGACCGGCCGCCACCGCGTCTCCGATCCGCGCCAGCGCCCCGGCCAGCAGCAGGTGGGCAGGGGCGTGATCCGGGTCGAGGTAGACGGCTTGGCGCAACTCGGAGATCGCCTCGTCGTCCCGACCGAGATTGACCAGTGCTTCTCCGGTGATGACGTGGGCGTCCACCAGGAGCGGCTCGACCCGCGCGGCGGCGGTGGCTGCTCGGACGGCGTCGCCGTAGCGCCCGGTCGCGAGCGCGGCCCGGGCTTCGGCGAGATGGGCGTCGGCGGAAGCGGGTCGGGGTCGGGGCGCGGCCACGGATATCGAGCTGCGGCCGTGCCGGCGCTCCGGACGGGCCTGACGACGCTCCGGCCTTTTCCGCCGTTCGACGACGACCGGGTCCGCTCCGATGCGCCGCTGCGCGAGGACGTGACGACGTTCACCCGCCGACCTTCCGTCCACTTTGCGGTAGACGAAAGCATCTCCGAGCGAGACCAGGTTGAATTCGTCGTTGATCCGCCACAACGTCTCGGCGTGCCCGAGGAACAGATATCCTCCGTCGCGCAGCACCTCGTGGAATCGGCGTACCAGCGCTTTGGTGGTTTCCCGCCGGAAATAAATGGTGACGTTACGGCAGAGCAGCAAATCCACCCCGTCCCGATCGAAGGGCGGATCGTCCGACACGAGATTGTGCAGTCGGAATTCCACCAACTCCCGTATTTCGTCGCGGACGACGAACCATTCGCCGTCCCGGCGAAACCACCGGGCGAGATCCACCGGCTCGGCCATTTGCACGGCCCGCAGCCCATAGCGCGCCTCGCGCGCCGCCTCCAGGGCGCTGCGGGCGATATCGGTTCCCAGGATGCGCACCTGATCCGGAGTCGCGTTGGGCAGCAGCTCGCGGACCAGCATCGCAACCGTGTACGGCTCCTCGCCGGTCGAGCATCCGGCACTCCAGACCTGCAGTGGCCGGTCGGCCGACCGAGCGGCGCGCAGCAATTCAGGCAGAACGTGGGTCCGCAGCGCGCGAATCTGCGGAGGGTTGCGGAAGAAATGCGTTTCTTGAATGGTGACGGCGTCGATGAGCCGCTGCCGTTCTTCCGCGCCCTCCGGGGAGCGCAGCAGCTCGAGGTACGCCGAGACGCGCGGGATGTCGGCCGACGCCATGCATTGAGCGGCGGCAAAGGCCAGCGAATCCCGCCGGGTCTCGTCGTGCACCAGGCCGGTGAATTCCTCCAGCACCTCGGCGAGGGCGGCCAGCTCGATATCGCTGAACGTCATGATTCGTCCCCGAACGGATCCCCGCGCAGGATCGCGACCAACGCATCGGCGATTTCGTTCAGCGGCAACTGGCGCTGGACGGCGCCGAGCGCGGCGGCCGCGCCGGGCATTCCCCAGACCGCGCTCGATTCCTCGTCCTGGCCGATCGTGATCGCTCCTGCTTCCCGCATGGCTTTCAAACCGAGCGCACCGTCGCGGCCCATCCCGGTGAGCAGGACGCCGATCGCCCGCGGGCCCACGTGCTCGGCGACGCTGGTGAAAAGCGCGTCGACACCGGGAACGTGGAATTGGCTGGGTGGGGGGGTCTCGATGTCGAGCCGCATGTGGTCGCGGACGACGAGATTGTGCCCGCCGGGGGCCAGGGTCACCGTTCCGGGCAGCAACCGGCCGTTACGCTGGCCGATCACGACGGGGAGCGGGCAGACGCTGGCGAGCCACGCGGCGAGCCCGTCCACGAAGCCGTCCGCCATGTGCTGGGCGACGACGATGGCCGGGGAGAAATCGGCGGGCAGTCCCGCCAGCAGCTGGGCGAGGGCTTGCGGACCGCCGGTCGACGTCCCGATCGCGACGAGATCGACCGTGCGGTGCCCGGTCGGAACCTGCGGAGCGACAACGGTCGGACGCCGATGAGCTCGATCATCGCCGTCCGCCCGGACGGCCGCGAAACCGCGGGCCTTGAGCCTCCCGAGCGGATGTGTGATCACTCGGACGCGTACGGCCACCCGCACACCGCGGCGTACCGCTTCGGCGTACTCCGAACGATCGACTTCAGACGCACGCGGCCGCACGATCACTTCGATCGCGCCCGCTGCAAGGGCTCGGGCGGCCCGTTCGTCGTCCCGCGCCACGGTGTACACGAGGATCGGCGTGGGGATGCTCGCCATCACGCGCTCGATCAGTTCAATCGCCGCATCGCCGGGCAGATCGAGATCGAGCAGGATCGCGGCGGGGCGAAGCCGATCGACGAGGGCGAGAGCGTCGCGAACGTTGCGCGCTTCCGCGACGACCTCCACCCCGGGTTCCGCCGCAAGAGCGGTCCGCAGGAATCGCCGTTCGACCCCGGAGTCCTCCACGACGAGGACGCCGGCTCCGCACGCCTCGACGACGGGTTGGTGCGCGCCCGCCACCCTCGCCTCCTCGCCGATCATGCCGCCCCCGCCGGCGACGCGACCCTCATCGGACCCCGTCGGCGCGGACGGCGTCCGACGGCCGCCGCGTCCTGATGTCCCTGTCGTCGGCCACCCGCGGATTCTTAATGCGCCCGTCACAACGAAGGCGGGAAGCCTCGATGCGGAAGGTCACCGCGACCACCAGGAGAATCGGGCCGTGGAGGCGAAGGGCTGGGGACGGGGAGATTTCCCCCGCACGCTGCTCGCCTGGTACCGCTCGAACGCCCGTGACCTGCCGTGGCGCCGACCGGACACCTCTCCGTGGGAAATCCTGATCAGCGAGGTGATGTTGCAGCAGACCCCGGTGAACCGGGTGCTGCCGGTGTATCTGGCGTGGATCGATCGCTGGCCGACCCCCGCGCGGCTGGCGGCCAGCCCCGCCGCCGAGGCGCTCCGCGCCTGGGGCAGACTCGGCTACCCCCGTCGGGCGCTCCGACTACACCAGGCCGCCCGCGTGATACAGCAGCGGTTCGGGGGTCGGGTTCCCGACGACGTTGCGGAATTGCGGACCCTCCCTGGAGTGGGGGCGTACACCGCTGCCGCCGTTGCGGCTTTCGCCTACGGGAAGCGGGTCGTCGTCCTGGACACCAACATTCGCCGCGTGGTGACCCGCCTGACCGGCACGGCCTCGCCGTCGCCGCATCCGACCGCCGCCGACTACGCGACCGTCGACGACCTGCTCCCCTCGGATGGGCGCCGCGCGGCCCGGGTCTCACTCGCCCTCATGGAGCTGGGTGCGCTGATCTGCACGAGCAGCTCACCGCGCTGCGCCGACTGCCCGCTCCGCTCGGCATGCCGCTGGGGTGGGACGCCGACCCGCCCCCGCCGTCGTCCGGCCTACCGGGGAAGCGACCGGCACGCGCGCGGGGTCATACTCGGGAAACTTCGTGACGCCGAGGGCATCGTCCCGTATCGGGACCTGGTAGCTGCATGGCCCGATCCCGTCCAGCTCGCGCGGGCCGCGGATTCCCTGATCGCAGATGGGCTGATCAGCAGAAGCGGCGGCGGTTACCGGCTGGGACCGGCGTCCGACGTGCGGCAGATCAGTGGGCCGGCTGGTCCGCTGGCGGGGCCTCGGCAACCGGGACGGCGGTCGGCTTCGGCTCCCCGCGGAAGGTGAGCCGAGCGTCCGGGCTGTCCGGGGCCTCGGCATCCACCACCACGATCTGGCCGGGCCGCAGCTCGCCGAAGAGGATCTTCTCGCTGAGCGGGTCTTCGACCTCGCGCTGGATGGTGCGGCGCAGCGGCCGAGCCCCCAACACGGGGTCGTACCCCTTGCGGGCCAGGAAAGCCTTGGCGGCGGGGGTGAGCTCGATCCCCATGTCGCGGTCCCGGAGCCGCTCGTCCACCTTTGCGATCATCAGGTCGACGATCTTGACGATTTCTTCCTCGGTGAGCTGGTGGAAGACGATGATGTCGTCGACCCGGTTGAGGAATTCGGGCCGGAAGTGCTGCTTCAATTCGTCTTGCACCTTGGCCCGCATCCGCTCGTAGCCGCTCTGGGTGTCGCCGCCCTTCGCGAACCCCATGTTGAAGCCGCGCGAGATATCCCGCGTCCCGAGGTTCGTGGTCATGATGATGACCGTGTTCTTGAAGTCGACGACCCGGCCTTGGGCGTCGGTAAGCCGCCCGTCTTCCAGGATTTGCAGCAACGAGTTGAAGATGTCCGGGTGCGCTTTCTCCACCTCATCGAAGAGCACGACCGAGAACGGCTTGCGGCGCACTTTCTCGGTGAGCTGTCCGCCTTCGTCGTATCCGACGTAACCGGGAGGCGAACCGAACAGCCGGGAGACGGTGTGCTTCTCCATGAACTCGCTCATGTCGAGTTGGATGAGGGAATCCTCATCCCCGAAGAGGAATTCGGCGAGCGCCTTGGACAGCTCGGTCTTCCCCACCCCGGACGGACCGGCGAAGATGAACGACCCACCGGGACGCTTCGGGTCCTTCAAGCCGGCGCGGGTACGCCGAATCGCCTGCGACAAGGCCTTGATGGCCTCGTCTTGCCCGATGACCCGCCGGTGCAATTCCTCTTCCATCCGCAGCAGCCGGCTGGTCTCCTCCTCGGTGAGTTTGAAGACCGGAATCCCCGTCGCCGCCGCCAAAACCTCGGCGATCAGATCCTCGTCGACCTCGGCGACGACGTCCATGTCACCGGCCTTCCACTCCCGCTCTCGCTGCGCCTTTGCGGCAAGGAGCTGCTTCTCGCGGTCGCGCAGCGCCGCGGCCTTCTCGAAATCCTGCGCGTCGATCGCGCTCTCCTTCTCCCGACGAACAGCCGCGATCTTCTCGTCGAATTCCCGCAGATCCGGAGGTGCGGTCATGCGCCGAATCCGAAGCCGCGACCCGGCTTCGTCGATGAGGTCGATCGCCTTGTCCGGGAGGAAGCGGTCGGAGATGTAACGGTCGGCCAGTTGCGCGGCCGCGACCAGCGCCCCATCGGTGATGGTGACCCGGTGGTGAGCTTCGTAGCGATCCCGCAGACCCTTGAGGATCTCGATCGTGTGCGCCAGCGACGGCTCGTTGACCTGGATGGGTTGGAACCGCCGCTCCAACGCGGCGTCCTTCTCCAAGTGCTTGCGGTATTCGTCGAGGGTCGTCGCCCCGATGGTCTGCAGTTCGCCGCGGGCGAGCATCGGCTTCAGGATGGATGCCGCGTCGATCGCTCCCTCGGCGGCACCCGCACCGACCAGCGTGTGCAGCTCGTCGATGAAAAGCACGATGTCTCCGCGGGTGCGGATTTCCTTGAGCACCTTCTTCAGCCGTTCCTCGAAATCACCGCGGTAACGGCTGCCGGCCACCAACGCCCCCAGGTCGAGGGTGTACAGCTGCTTGTCCTTCAGCGTCTCCGGGACCTCACCCTTGACGATCGCCTGCGCCAAACCCTCGACGATGGCGGTCTTACCGACGCCGGGCTCCCCGACCAGCACCGGGTTGTTCTTGGTGCGCCGGGACAGCACTTGCATGACCCGTTCGATCTCCTTCTCGCGACCGATCACCGGGTCGAGCTTGCCTTCGCGGGCCGCCTGCGTGAGGTTGCGACCGAACTGATCGAGGATGAGGGACGTCGACTGGGTGCCCTCGGCCGGCCCGCCTGCGGTGGCCTCTGGCTTGCCCTGGTACCCGGAGAGCAACTGGATCACCTGCTGGCGGACTCGGTTCAGGTCGGCACCGAGTTTCACCAAGACCTGGGCGGCCACACCCTCGCCTTCGCGGATCAACCCGAGCAGAATGTGCTCGGTACCGATGTAGTTGTGCCCGAGCTGAAGGGCTTCCCGCAGACTGAGCTCGAGAACCTTCTTGGCCCGCGGCGTGAACGGGATGTGACCGGACGGCGCCTGCTGACCCTGGCCGATGATCTCCTCGACTTGCTGACGCACCCCTTCGAGCGAGATGCCGAGACTCTCCAAGGCCTTGGCGGCCACACCCTCGCCCTCGTGGATCAATCCGAGCAGGATGTGCTCGGTGCCGATGTAGTTGTGGTTGAGCATCCGCGCTTCTTCCTGCGCCAGCACCACCACTCGGCGAGCCCGGTCGGTGAATCTCTCGAACATCTCGTAATCGCTCCTCGTCGGTGACCGGACGACGGTCACGCTGATGCTTTGATGCTATCCCGCAGAGCCGGGCGGAACGCCGCTCCGCGGGCTGGGCAACGGGTCTTGACCTTCTATTTCGCCATCAGCCGACGTGATCTAACCGTTCCGCGGAATTGGTGACCGGTCGGCCGTCGAAGCGGTGACCCATCGGTCATCAACCCCTACGCGGAAGTCCTTGTTCCGGATCGGATATTGCGCTGCAAGCGAACACGACCCGGCAAGCACGCAAATGCCGGGGATCATCCACTTCGTCCGGAGCGTCGAGGGTGGGACGTGGCTCGGAAGAATCATCGGGAGGGCGCAAAGAGATCTGCTGGAGAAAACAGAGGTGGGTGGCCGACGGCCACCCACCACTCGAAGAGCGTCGATCAGTGTGCTGCGTTGTACGCCTGGATGACTTCCGCCGAGATCCGGCCACGCTCGTTGACCGGAATCCCCTGCGACCGCGCCCACTCCCGAATCTGCGCGGGAGATGCGGAGGTCGCTGCGCGACTCGCGCGACCGCGACGCGCAGGCGCGGCCTTTTTCGCCGTCGCCCGGGCTGTCCGCGCCGCACCACCGCTCGTCGCGGCGGCACGCCGTCCCCGACGGGTGGCTCCCGCGGCCCGGCGGGCCGGACGGCCGCGGCCGCGCACCCGCCGCGCCGCGTTGATGTACACCGCGAGGGCGTCGCGCAGTTTGCGGGCATTGCTGCGGCTCAGGTCGATCTCGTAGGTTTCACCGTCGAGGCCGAACCTGACGGTTTCTTCGGCTGCACTCCCATCGAGGTCATCGACCAGAGTGACTACTTCTTGACGTGCCACGTAACTCGTCCTTTCCAAACTCGGACTTGCGCACCGGACGATGAATGTCATACCCGAAATCGGCGGGAATTGCAAATACCGGTGTCGCGGCCAGCGTGTCCGGTCGAGGTGTCCGGTCGAGTCGTTTCCACCACATGGGGGATACCGCGGGGTGTCGAGACGGCAACATGTACGGGACACGCCACTGCGGAAGAGCGCTGCGCGCCTCGCGCTTGCGGATCGGTCTCAGTCCAAATAGAGCAGCATCCGGTGGTTGCCGAGAATGTTCGGTTTCACCCGTTCGAGATCAAGGAACTCGGCAACACCCTCGTCATATGAGCGCAACAGCTCGTCGTAGACCTCTGGGGTGACCGGGGAACCCTCGATCTCGGTGAATCCGTGTGCCGCGAAGAAATCGACTTCGAAGGTGAGACAGAACACCCGTCGAACACCGAGTGCGCGGGCCGTCTCCAACAAACGTTCGAGCAGGATGTGGCCGATTCCCCGCCCCCGCCATTGCGGATCCACAGCCAACGTGCGTACCTCGGCCAGGTCCTCCCACATCACGTGGAGCGCGCCGCAGCCCACCACGGCGCCGTCCGCTTCTGCCACCCAGAACTCCTGGACGTCCTCGAACAGCGCCACCATGGGCTTGTCGAGCAACACCCCCGCCGGTGCGTAGATGTCCAGCAGACGGCGGATGCCGCGGACGTCGGATGTCCTGGCGCGCCGGATTCGTGCCCCGACCGACGAGGGAGTGAGCTCCGCCACGTGCGCTCCTACTCGGGACGTATCAACGGAAAGAGGATCACCTCACGAATCCCCGCTCCGGTGAGCAGCATCACCAACCGATCGACCCCCAACCCCATTCCCCCCATCGGCGGCGCCCCGTACTCCAGAGCTTGGAGGAAATCCTCATCGAGTTCCATCGCCTCGGGGTCGCCGCCGGCCGCGCGCCGCGATTGTTCGACCAAGCGCCGACGCTGTTCGATCGGATCGATGAGTTCCGAATATGCCGGTGCTATTTCGAGACCATTGATGATCAGATCCCATGCTTCGGCCAGCCGGGGATCCCGGCGATGCGGTCGGGCCAATGGGCGGGCCGACGCGGGAAAGTCCCGCACGAACGTCGGTTGTCGAATCCGCGGCTGAGCCACCTTCTCGAAGAGTTCGCAGACGATTTCTCCCTCGTCCGCGCTCGCCGACACCGGAAGGCCGTGTCCTTCCGCGATGCGGCGCAACACGGTGATCGGGGTATCGACGGTGACCTCTTCTCCGACGGCCGACGCCACCGCCTCGTGCACCGTCGTCGAGCTCCAAGGACCGGCAAGGTCCACGGTGCCGCCGTCCGGGGAAGGAATCTGGACGGCGTCCACGGCAGTGGCCGCGTCGACGACGAGCTCCCGGACCAGCCGCGCCATGGTGTCGTAGTCGCCGTAGGCCTCGTAGGCTTCGAGCTCGGTGAATTCCGGGCTGTGCGTGGAGTCAACACCTTCGTTACGGAAGACCCGGCCGATTTCGTAGACCCGCTCCAGACCGCCCACGACGAGCCGCTTGAGCGGCAGTTCCAACGCTATCCGCAGCGACAACGGCAGGTCGAAAGCATTGAGATGGGTACGGAACGGGCGGGCCGCCGCTCCGCCGTGCACGCGCTGGAGAACGGGCGTCTCGACCTCGAGGTACCCGTGTCGGCTCAATGTGTCGCGAAGCGACCGAAGGACGGCGGCGCGCAGGTAGACCAAGGACCGGGATCGCGGGTTCACGATGAGGTCGACGTAGCGTCGACGGATCCGAGCCTCCGGATCGACCAACCCTTTGTGCTTTTCGGGCAGAGGACGCAGCGCTTTGCTGGTGAAACACCACGACGACGCCAGCACCGACAGTTCGCCGCTCCGTGAGGTGATGACCTCACCTTCCACACCGATGTGATCCCCGAGATCCACCAAAGATTTCCACGCCGCAAGGGCACGCTCCCCGACCTTGTCGAGGGAGAGCATCACTTGGATGTCACCGGAACCGTCGCGTAGGACGGCGAAACACAGCTTGCCGGAGACGCGGGAGAGCATCAATCGACCGGCGATGGCGACTCGCCGTCCGGTGAAGGAATCCGGGGGAAGCCCACCGTACTCCTCCCGTATCTGCGCGATCATCGCCGTCCGCGGAAATCCCACCGGGTAAGGATCGAAGCCCTCGGCCCGAATACGCGCCAGCTTTTCCCGACGAATCCGGACCTGCTCCGGCAGATCGGGCGGATCGAAACTCGCGAGGACGTCGGTCACGTGCCGCAGGGTATCGGATCGCCGCGTCTCCACCCGCGTCGGGACGCCGGGCTCACTCCGGGATGTTGCGCTGATACACCAGACGCAGACCGGTGAGGGTGAGCCAAGGTTCGTGGACGTCGATGGTCCGACATTCATCGAGGACGACGGACGCCAAGCCTCCGGTAGCGATGACTACCGGCTTCGCGGAAAGCTGCTCGGCGATCCGCGTCACGATACCGTCGACCTGCGCCGCAAATCCGTACACGATGCCGGATTGCAGGGCTTCGACGGTGTTCTTGCCGATGACCGCTCGCGGCTTGGTCACCTGGACTTTCATCAACTGGGCGGCGCGGCTGGCCAGCGCGTCGATGGAGATGTCGATCCCCGGCGCAAGGACCCCGCCGATGAATTCTCCGCGCTCGGAGACGACGTCGAAATTCGTCGACGTCCCGAAATCGACGACGACGGCGGGGCCCCCGTGCAATGTGAAAGCCGCGAGGCTGTTGACGATACGGTCGGCCCCGACCTCTTTGGGGTTGTCGTACAGGATCGGCACCCCGGTGCGAATTCCGGGTTCCACGACGACGAGCGGCGCCGACGCGAACCAGCGATTACTCATCGCCCTGACCTCCCGCAGGGCCGCCGGCACCGTCGAACAGCAGGCGAGCCCGTCGATTCGGCCGCTGAAATGCGCCGAATCCAGCAAGCCCCTGATCAGGAGGCCGAGTTCATCCGCCGTGCGGCGAGGGTCGGTCGCGAGTCTCCAGTGCCCTACGAGCCGGTCGTCGTCGAATACCCCCAAGACAGTGTGGGTATTGCCGATATCCACGCACAGCAGCACGGGCCCTCCCGAGACGGGTCAGTCGACACTCGATGGGCGGAAATCCACGCCGATATCGAGCACGGCAGCCGAGTGGGTCAACGACCCGACTGCCAGGTAATGGACTCCGGTCTGCGCCACCGCGCGGGCGTTCTCCAAAGAGAGCCCGCCGCTTGCCTCGACCTTGCACCGGCCTGGGGCAATCTGCCCGACCAGGTCGACGGCCGCACGCATCTGCTCCAGCGACATGTTGTCGACCAGAATCAAGCTAGCTCCCGCGCGCACCGCCTCCTCGACCTGCTCCAGGGTGTCGCATTCGACTTCCAGCGGAACGTTGGGAAATGTCGCCTTCACTCGGGCAAAAGCTTCGGTGATGCTGCCGGCCGCGACGATGTGATTGTCCTTGATCAGTGCTGCGTCCGACAGCGACATCCGATGGTTGCGCCCCCCGCCGCATCGCACTGCGTACTTCTCCAGGGCCCGCAATCCCGGTGTCGTCTTGCGGGTGTCGCGAATCTCAGCGCCCGTCCCGGCGACCGCGTCCACCCACCGCGCCGTGGCGGTCGCAATTCCCGAAAGGTGGCCGAGGAAATTCAACGCGGTCCGTTCCGCGGTGAGCAGACCACGGGCCGGACCGTGGACCGTCAGGAGTCGGGCACCGGCGGCCACCCGCGCTCCATCGGTGGCCACGAATTCCACCACGGCGTCGCCTTCGGTTGCTTCCACGAACGTCGCAGCCGCGACCGGCAGACCCGCGACGACCCCAGCGGCTCGGGTGACGACGTCGGCCACCGCCCGCTCCTCGGCGGCCACGACGGCGAAGCTGGTGACGTCGACGCCACCCCCGAGGTCTTCGTCCAACGCCATCCGAACGGTTTCGACCACGTAGTCGGGTTGGAGACCCGCCGCACGGATCCGGTTGAGCACGTCCGGGGGCATCTGCGCCGGCAGACGTGCCGAGCTGAACCTCGTCATGAGCCGCCATCTCCTGTGGTCGCCGACGTGCCGCCGACCGGGACATCCTCACCCGACATCGGGATCAGGCGCGTGGCGAGGGTCCCGCCCGCATCGAGAATGCTCACCACATGCCCCCGCCACGCTTCGGAGGACTCCGGGTAATCGGTGCGCCAATGACATCCCCTGCTCTCCCTCCGCACCTCGGCCGCCGCCGCGAGCGCACTCGCCACGAGATGCACGTTGGTCGCCGTCCAACTGCCGGGTTGGAGGCCCTCGGACGCCGGACGCTGCGCGGCGAGCTGCTCCCGGCAGTGCGCCAAGCCGACCCCGTCGCGTACCACGCCCGCGCCGGCCGTCATCTCGTGGCGAATCGCCGGAAGCGCCGCTGCCGGGATCACCGCAGGGCTCTCGGTGGGCTCCGCCGGCTCCCGCAGCGGCGGCACCTTCCCCGCGATGTCCTGCACGACGCGCGCCGCGAAGACCAAGCCCTCCACCAGGCTGTTGGACGCCAACCGGTTGGCCCCGTGCACACCCGTGCACGCGACCTCCCCACACGCGTACAGGTTCGGCACGGTGGTCCGGCCCCACAGGTCGGTTCGCACCCCGCCGCACGAGTAGTGCGCCCCGGGCGCCACCGGGATCGGGGTGGCCGTCGGGTCCACGCCGAAACGGCGACACGCAGCCGCGATCGTGGGGAAGCGGCGGTCGAAATCGGGAATGCGACGGGCATCGAGGAAAACGTGATCGCTGCCGGTCTGTCGCATCCGCTCGACGATGGCCCGGGCGACCACGTACCGAGGCGCGAGCTCGGCGAGCGGATGGACGCCGTCCATGAAACGCTCGCCGTGGACGTCGACCAGGATCGCGCCCTCGCCCCGAACGGCCTCGGAGATCAGCGGCTGTTGGCCTCGGGCGTCGGGGCCCAGCCAGAGCACGGTCGGATGGAACTGGACGAACTCCAGATCGGCCACTTCCGCCCCCGCGCGCAGCGCCATCGCGACCCCGTCCCCGGTGGCTTCCGGGGGATTGGTGGTGGAGGCGTACACCTGGCCGAGTCCGCCGGTGGCGAGGATCACGGCCCGGCCGAGGACCGCTCCGACCCCATCGGGGCGTCCCTCTCCCAGCACGTGAACGCTGACCCCGCACGCCCCACCTTCGGCGTCGAGCAGGACGTCGAGGGCGAGCGCGTGCTCGACGATCTCGATGCGGGGCTCGGCACGGACGGCGGCCACCAACGTCCGCTCGATTTCCGCGCCGGTGGCATCGCCGCCCGCGCGGACGATCCTCCGACGCAGGTGACCGCCTTCGCGGGCGAGGGCGAACCGGCCGTCCGGTCCGCGGTCGAAACGCGCCCCGAGATCCACGAGTTCGCCGATGAGGGCCGGCCCTTCGGTGACCAGCACCCGAACCGCCTCCACGTCGCACAGTCCCGCACCGGCTTCCAAGGTGTCGGCCAGATGCTGCTCGGGGGAGTCGCCGGGCCCGATCGCCGCCGCGATCCCGCCCTGCGCCCAGCGGGTCGCACCGGCGTCCACCACCGCTTTGGTCACGACGACGACCCGCCCGAGGACGCTGGCCCGCAGGGCCGCCATCAACCCGGCGATGCCGCTGCCGACGACGACCACGTCGGCCCGCTCCACACAGCTCGGGGGGCCGGCGATACGTCGAGGCAGGACGCCGGTCGTCCGCGCGGCCTCGCCGGAAGCGACCGTGGTCACGTCAGGTGTCCGCTGCGGAGGTCGGATCCGGGGAGCGGTTCGGCGGGGTCCTGCCCCATCCCGATGATCCGGTTGTCGGCGTCCACGAAGACCACCCGCGGACGCAAATCCCGCGCCTCGGCGTCGTCCACCTGCGCGTAAGCCATGATGATCAGCAGGTCGCCGACGTGGACCAGCCGGGCGGCGGCGCCGTTGACGCCGACCACCCCGGATCCGCGTTCCCCGGGGATGACGTAAGTCTCGAAGCGGTTGCCGTTGTCGATGTCGGCGATCGATACCAGCTCACCCGGGAGGATGTCCGCCGCTTCCATGAGCTCCGGATCGAGGGTGAGCGAGCCGACGTAGTGCAGGTCGGCGCGGGTCACCCGAGCCCGATGAATCTTCGCGTGCAACATCGTCCGCAGCATCAACGATTCCTCCGCATCTTCCTCCGCGGTGCGAGCTGGCGGGGCGTCGCCACCGCCACGTTGTCGATGAGCCTGGTTCCGCCGACCCGGACCGCTCCGATCAGCAACGCCTCGCCCCGAAATCTTCCCCACCGGGCGTCGTCGATCTCTTCGAAGGTTGCGGCGTCGACCAGTGCGAGGTAGTCGATGGCGTCCACGGCGGCTGAGAGATCGCGACGGGCCCGTTCGATCAGCTCGGACGGCGAACCGCCCTCCGCCGCGAGCCGCGCCGCGGCATTCAGGGCCTGCGGGAAGGCGGCGGCCCGGGCGCGGTCGGCGTCCGAGAGGTAGCGGTTGCGGCTGGAGGCGGCGAGACCGTCGGCTTCCCGGACGGTGGGGACGTCGAGGATGCGGACCGGCAAATTCAGGTCCGCGACCATGCGCCGGATCAGCGCGAGCTGCTGGGCGTCCTTGCGGCCGAAAACCGCAAGCTCGGGGCGGACTAGGTGGAAGAGCTTCGCGACCACGGTGAGGACACCCTCGAAATGGCCGGGCCGAACCGCCCCTTCGAACAGCTCCCCGAGAGGCCCCGGGCTCACCCGCACCTGAGGCTGCTGCGGATACATCTCCACCCCGTCCGGGGCGAAGACCACGTCGACCTCGTCCGCCGCGCAGATGGCAAGGTCGGCATCGAGATCGCGGGGGTAGCGGTCGAAATCCTCGGTCGGCCCGAACTGCAACGGGTTGACGAAGACGCTCACCACCACGTGATCGGCGTTTTGCCGGGCGGTGCGCAGCAGGGCCCGATGACCCTCGTGCAGGGCCCCCATCGTCGGGACCAGGGCCACCGACCCGGTGAGCCCGGCTCGGACGTCGTCCAACTCGCCGACCGTACGGACCAAGAGCGGACGGCGACCCAGGGCGGACCTCGGATGATCGTCGGTCGCGGCGGCTGCGCCGCGACCGTCCGCGAGGACGTCGAGCAGGCGCTCACCGTCGTCCGGCGCGAGGATCCCGGCGGCGAGCGCGCGGTCCGCGGTCAGCCGAGAAAGGGCGAGGTACGCCTCGGCGGCGTGCGGATCGACCGCCCGCAGCGCGGCGAGGTGGGCGGCGACCGTGCCGGCGTCCCCACGGGCGACCGGCCCGGTCAGCGCTCGGTCGCCGTATCGGAGGGCATTGTCCAAGGCCGCCGAGAGCAGGGGTCCGAGCATCCGTTCTCCGCCCTCGACGCCTGCCGCCCGGAGCAGGTCGACCGCTGTAGTGACGAGGACGGCGAGGTGGTTCGCGCCGTGCGCGAGAGCCGCGTGGTACAGCGGCCGGGCCGACTCCTCGATCCACACCGGCTCGCCGCCCATCTCCAGCACGAGGGTCTCCGCCGCGGCCCGCAACGTGTGCGGCGCGCTGACCCCGAAGCTGATGCCGCGGAGCCGGTCGAGATCGACGGACGTCCCGGTGAAGGCCATTACCGGGTGCAGCGCCATCGGCAGGCATCCCTCGGCGACCGCGGGCGCCAGGACCTGTGTGCCGTACCGGCCCGACGTGTGGACGACGAACGCCCCGGGCCGCAGCGCACCGGCCGCGGCCAGCCCCGAGACCAGGTCGGGAAGCACGTCGTCGGGGACCGCAAGCAGGAGGAGATCGGCCAGCTGGGCGATGCGGTCCGGTTCGTCGAGGGGGACGCCGGGGAGCAGCGTAGAGGCCCGACGCCGTGAAAGATCCGACACCGCGGACACTGCGACGATGTCGTGCCCGGCGAGCCGCAACGCGGCGCCGAGCACCGCCCCGACTCGGCCGGCCCCTACGACGCCGACCCGAAGACGGCCGGGACGACGCGCTGCGGCGCGCGCCGCGACGTCAGGAGAGGTCATGTTCCAGTCCTCGATCGGGTACCGGACGGTTTCGAGCCTACCGGGAGCGGTTACGTAGCTCGGCCGCGTGGCCCATCCGGGGGAACCTTGCAGCTGTTCTCCAAGAACAGCGCACAGATCACCCACGCGAGGGCGATCGCTGCGGCGATCGCGCTGGTCCGCGCGTCGACGCTGAGCCGACCCCGACCGAGAGCCGTGATCGTGTATGCGAAGAACCCGCCGTACACCCCGAGAAGGATCGCGCCGGTGTGGCTGCTCGCCTTGGCCAGCACGGCCAACCGGGCAACGAAGATCGGGTCGATGCGGTGGCCGGGTACGGGATGGCGGATGCGGCGGCGGACCACCACGGCGAAGACGAGTTCGACGACCGCGAGCAGCCCGATTGTGATCGGACCGTAGATCGACAGCCCGGGAAGCGCGTCGTAAACCCGTCCGACCACCGCCCACGTCGCCACCCCGATCACCAGGGCCAACGCCACCAGCACGGGAATGCGAGTCGGTTTCACGACGCCTCCCGTCCGACCGCCAGCACGACGTCCTCCCGCCTGCGGATTCCCCGAAGGTCCAGGCCGGTGAGCAGCTCCGCGATCGTGCCGTGTCCGGGAAGGACGGCGTCCGGGTCGACGTCGTGCCACGGCACCAAGACGAATCCCCGTTCGGCGGCCCGCGGATGGGGAAGGGTGAGCTCCGGATCGCGGCTCACCAGATCGCCGTAGCAGATCACGTCGATGTCGAGAGTGCGCGGCCCCCAGCGCACGGTCCGGATCCGCCCTGCCGCCTGCTCGATGACCTGCACGAGGGTGAGGAGCCGGCGCGGGGAGAGGGTTGTCTCGACGATGGCCACCGCGTTGAGGTAGGCCGGCTGCGGCGGGCCACCCACCGGGTCGGTCTCGTAGACCGGGGAGACGGCCACGACCCGGACGGCGAGCGCGAGCGCGTCGAGCGCATGCTGCAGGGTCGCCGCCGGGTCCCCCAGATTGGCCCCGAGGGCCAGCACCGCACGGATGGGGCGGCTGCGTTGCACGGCGACCACGACGTCGTCGAAGGCGAGCGGGATCGGTGCGTGTGGTTTGTGGACGTTCACCGCGCAGCCGGAGACCCGCGGATCCGCGAGGCACACCGCGGCGATCCGCTCGGCCAGGGTTTCGAGCAAGTCGACCGGCTCGCCGGAGACGACGGCGGCGATCCGCCGGGCCATTTCGCCGTAATCCGGCGTCCGGGCCAGGTCGTCGGTGGCGGCGGCGTCGGCGGTATCGACGAAGAGGGAGACGTCGACGACGAACTCCTGACCCTCTTCCCGCTCCTGCGGATACACCCCGTGACGTCCGCGCACCCGCAGCCCACGGAGTTCGATGCGGTCCGGAGAGCCGGCCGTCATGGCTGGGCCCGCCACCGGGCCGCGACCCGGACGG
Source organism: Acidothermus sp. (assembly GCA_023512015.1). Lineage (GTDB taxonomy): Bacteria > Actinomycetota > Actinomycetes > Acidothermales > Acidothermaceae > Acidothermus. The sequence goes on from JAIMAI010000009.1 coordinate 41,376, forward strand.
CGTCCACGTCGGCGACGACCGCGTGCACCCGCACCGCCCAGGCCCCTGCGGCTGCCACCAGCGCGGTGATCGCAGAGCTGGCGTGATCACGGAAGGCGGGTGGCCGCGGGACGCCGTCCGGGCCGGCGAGGAGATGACCGAGGAAGGCTTTGCGGGAAGCGCCGACCAGCACCGGTCGGCCGAGCGCCGCGAGCTGGTCGAGATGTTTGAGCAAGGCCCAGTTGTGGTCGGCGTCCGGCCGTTTGGCGAAGCCGATGCCGGGGTCGACGATGATCTGTCGGAAGTCGCCGCCGGCGGCCAGCACCGCGTCGATCCGGGCCGCGATCTCCCGGCGCACATCGGCGACGACGTCGTCGTAGTGGGCGCGGGTCTGCATGTCGACGCTCGGTCCCCGCCAGTGCATCACCACGTAGGGCAGCCGGTTGGCGGCCACGAAGGGGACCATCCGGGGATCGGCGAGGCCGCCGCTGACGTCGTTGACCAGGCGCGCGCCCGCTCGGACGGCCGCCTCGGCGACGTCGGCCCGCATCGTGTCGATGCTCACCGGTCCGGCGGCGGCGAGTTCGCGGACGACGGGCAGCACCCGTCGGAGTTCCTCCGCGGGGTCCACCCGCAGCGCGCCCGGACGGGTGGATTCGCCCCCGACGTCCACGATGTCGGCACCAGCGGCGAACAGTTCCAGGCCGTGGGCGATCGCTTTGTCGGCCTCGAACCACTGGCCGCCGTCCGAGAAGGAATCCGGGGTGACGTTGACCACTCCCATCACCCGGCACCGCCCGATATCCGGGAAGCCGAGGAGCTCGGGAAATTGGGAGGTCACGGGCGAACTCCCATCCGCAGCAGGCGGCGTAGCTGACGAATTCTCGGCCGCGGCCAGACGATGAATGCCTCGGCTTCGAGCGCGGCCAGCGCGATACGCGGCACGTCGAGCATGTCGGGGAAGACGAGGTACCGCGGTACCCACTCAGGGTGGAATTTCGCATTGAACCGGTACAACGATTCGATTTGCACCCAGCGCGACGCGAAAAGCAGGATCGCCCGCCAGGACCGCAGGATCGGGCCGGCTCCCAGCCGATCGCCGCGTTCCAGCGCCGAGCGGAAAACTGCGAAATTGAGCGAAATCCGGTGAATCCCGAGACGCGGGCAGGCGGCGAGCAGCTCGGTGATGAGGAATTCGTTGACCCCCGGCGGCCCGTTCGGCGCGCGACGCATCACGTCGAGGGAGAGTCCGTCCGGGCCCCACGGCACGAAATGGAGGAACGCGCGGGGCTGCCCGTCGCGGAGGGCCACCACGAAAAGGCAATCCGGGTCGGCGGGATCGGCGAGCCGGCCGAGAGCCATCGCGAATCCGCGTTCGGTGTCGCCGTCCCGCCACTCGCACGCCGCAGCGACGATGTGCTCGCGTAAGTCCGGCGGCAGGTCTGCGCTGCGGTACAGCACGGCGTGGTAGCCGAGTCGGCGAACCCGGTTGACCATCTGCCGGACGTTACGCATGGCTCGGCCGTCGAGGGAGAAATCGTCGACGTGAACGACGGCTTCATCACCGATTTCCAACGCGGAAAGGCCGCCTTCCCGGACCCAGACTTCGCCGGCCCGTTCGCTGCAGCCGAGCACGGCGGGAACCCATGCATGACGTTCCGCCTCGGCCAGGAAAACGCGAATGGCGCCGGGCCACGCTTCCGGGTCGCCGAGCGGATCGCCGCTGGCCAGCATCACACCGGACACCACCCGGTAGGCGATGCACGATTTCCCGGACGGCGACCACACCACGCTCTTGTCGCGGCGCAACGCGAAATAGCCGAGCGAATCCCGACGGCCGTGGACGGCGAGTAGGGCGCGCATCCGGCGTTCGTCCTCCTCGGTGAGGGCCGGCTGCGGCTCGGCGGGGCGAAAAGTGAGATACGCGGTGGCCACGAGGGTGAGAGCCCCGAGTCCGGCGAGCGACGCCGCTACCAAGTCGCCCGTGCCGTCCGAACGAAACGACAGCGGGCCGGGAATTCCGATCAGGCCGTACAGCACGTGCCGCAACAGATCCAGGACAGACGGTTTCCCGACGATCTGGTGCTGGCGGACCAGGAGCAACAGCAATCCGACGACGACGCTGAAAGTTCCCAGCCCCACGAAGGCCAGCGGCGCCGCCCACCGGCTCCGCGGGTCCGGTTCGGCGAGGAATTCCCGACGAAAAACCAGCAGCCCGGCAAGGAAAGCCCCGTCGACCACTATCCATCCCGGCACACCCCGCGCCGCTGGATGGTGAAGGAAATGGACGAGGTGGAGGGCGATTCCCAGGGCGAGCACGGTCGTGGCGACCTGCCAGGCTCGCCGCTTGCGCCGGTACAAAGCGTGGGCCACGAGCATCAACAGCGCCCCGGAGACGATCGCGGTGGCAGCCGCGGCTCCGTGCAGGACCGGTCCACCGGGTGGGGTAGGCAGCACGCGGCCGACACCCGAGACGTGTTCCCACCACTGCGGTCGGATCACCAAGATGATGGTCCGGACGCCGAGCAGCAAGGTGATCCAGCCGGCGAGCCGCGGGACGAGACGGCGCAGCAGCGGGCGGTCCGTGCCGCGCGACCGCCGCGGGCGACGCTCCCCAGCCTCCGGCGCCGCGATCACCGTTTCGGCGCGGCGCGGCGGCGACGAGACCGGCGTCGACCTGCGCATGGGCACCAGCCTAGAGCATCATGATCGGCAATTACGGTCAGCTGCGACGATCACCTTGTGATCAACCGCAGCGCTTCCGCCCGGGTGCGTTCGTCGGAGCGAAATGTGCCACGAACCGCCGAGGTGACCGTGCGCGCCCCCGGTTTGCGCACCCCTCGCATCGACATGCACAGGTGTTCGCAGTCGACCACGACGATGACCCCGCGGGGCTGCAGAAGTCTTTCCAGCGCGTCGGCGATTTGCACGGTGAGCCGTTCTTGCACCTGGGGCCGACGGGCGAAGACGTCGACCAACCGGGCGATTTTCGACAGTCCGGTGATCTGTCCTTTTTCGTTCGGGATGTACCCCACGTGTGCCAAGCCGTGAAAGGGCGTGAGGTGATGCTCGCAGGTGCTGTAGACCTCTATGTCGCGGACCAGCACCATCTCGTCGTGGTCGGCGTCGAAAACAGTGGTGAGGATGTCTTCCGGCCTTTGCCACAAACCGGCGAATTGTTCGGCATAGGCACGCGCGACTCGGGCCGGCGTATCGCGCAAACCCTCCCGGTCGGGGTCCTCACCGATGGCGCAGAGGATTTCGCGGACCGCAGCTTCGATACGCGGCAGGTCGATCTCCGGCGTCCGTACCGCCGTGACCTCGACCTCGGCCACGTCAATGCCCGGACGGTTGGGCGTCACCGCTCTGCCCGGACGTCGGCCGGCTGACTCGACTGCCATTGGTGCCTCCGCCATCGCCGGCGGACTCGCCCCCCGAGGCCAGTAGGGCGAGTTCCCGCGGGGTGAGCACCGGAGCTTTGTCGGAGGGAAGGCGCTTGCCGTAACCGGTGTAGGTGCCGCGGGCGGGGCGTTTGCGAACGGGGGCGAAGATGCGCAGCACCTCGTCCTTCTGCAGCGTCTCCTTCTCCATCAGTTCCAGGACGAGTGCGTCGAGCACGTCTCGGTACTCGACGAGGATTTCCCATGCTTCGTCGTGGGCGTTCTCGATGAGGCGACGCACTTCTTCGTCGATGATCGCGGCGACTTCTTCGGAGTAATCCCGCGGGTGGCCCATTTCCCGGCCGAGGAACACCTCGCCGTCGGCTTCGCCGAATTTCCGGGCCCCGAGCCTTTCGCTCATGCCGTATTGGGTCACCATGTTCCGGGCGATCGCAGTGGCCTTTTCGATGTCGTTGGCCGCGCCGGTGGTCGGCTCGTGGAAGACGAGTTCCTCGGCGGTGCGTCCGCCCAACAGCATGGCGAGTTGATCGATGAGTTCGGCCCGGGTGACGATGAACTTGTCCTCCTGCGGCAACGCCAAGGTGTATCCCAAGGCGCGGCCGCGCGGCAGGATCGTCACCTTGTGCACCGGGTCGGCGTTCGGGAGGGCATGACCGACGAGAGCATGTCCGCCCTCGTGGTAGGCGATGATTTTCTTTTCCTTGTCGGACATGATGCGGCTCTTGCGCTCCGGGCCGGCCATCACCCGGTCGATGCTCTCCTCCAGGGTCGCCATGGTGATTTGCTTCTGGTTGGCCCGGGCGGTGAGCAACGCCGCCTCGTTGATGACGTTGGCGAGATCGGCTCCGGTGAAGCCCGGGGTGCGGCGCGCGATGACATCGAGGTCGACGTCCGGCGCGAACGGCTTGCCTTTGGCGTGCACCCGCAGGATTCCCTTGCGCCCTTCCAGGTCGGGACGATCGACGACGATCTGCCGGTCGAATCGGCCGGGACGCAGCAGCGCCGGGTCGAGGATGTCGGGGCGGTTGGTAGCGGCGATGAGAATCACTCCGCCCTTGACGTCGAACCCGTCCATCTCGACCAGCAGCTGGTTGAGGGTCTGTTCCCGCTCGTCGTGACCACCGCCGAGGCCGGCTCCCCGGTGGCGACCGACCGCGTCGATCTCGTCGATGAAGACGATCGCCGGGGCATTCTCCTTGGCCTGCTGGAAGAGGTCCCGCACCCGGGAAGCACCGACACCGACGAACATCTCGACGAAATCGGAACCGGAGATGGAGTAGAACGGGACGCCGGCCTCACCGGCCACCGCCCGGGCGAGCAGCGTCTTCCCGGTCCCCGGAGGGCCGTAGAGCAGCACTCCCTTCGGGATCTTCGCTCCGATCGCTTGGAATTTCGCCGGATTCTCCAGGAACTCCTTGATTTCCATGAGTTCCTCGATGGCTTCGTCCGCACCGGCGACGTCGGCGAAGGTGGTTTTCGGGGTGTCCTTGGTGATGAGCTTGGCCCGCGACTTGCCGAAATTCATCACCCGTGAGCCGCCGCCCTGCATCTGGGTGAGCATGAACACCATCAATCCGACCAGCAAGAGGATCGGCAGGGCGTTGAGCAGGATTTCGAGGAAGATGTTGCCGTGGCTCACCTTGACGGTGTAGCCGTCCTTGGCCGGCAGTTTCCCTTGGTCGACCAGCTTCTGGAGTTGCGCGACGATCGCGGCTTCCTGGTCGGTGGCGAACGATGCTTGGAGCTTCGTGCCGTCGTTCAAGGTGACCTGGATGGTCTGTTCCTTGTCGTGGACGACCGCACTCGTGATCTTCCCAGCGTCGATGGCACCGACCACCTGCGAGGTACTGACCGACTTGTAGTCGCTGCCGCCGCTCCACAAGCCGCGGAGCAGCACGAGCAGCACGATGATGACGAGCACCCAGAACAACGGGCCTCGAGTAAACCTCTTGACGTTCATGATCGGGAGCAGACTCCGCTCCGCCCCTCCTGCCTTCCTGGTCGTTCACCCATGTGATCCCGACGCTACACGGGCCTGCGCGGCGGCGGGGAACACCGCCGCGTGGTGCGTCCCCTTCGACGGTACGGGATGCATATCGTCAACCGGGAATCGTGCCGAAACGTTCCTGCGGATCTGCGTGGCCCGCTAGCCTGCCCCGGCGGCGAGCCGTCGGTACGCCTGGGGGGTGAGGGTCGCCACGAACGGCAAGTTCCGGTACCGCTCGGCGCAGTCCAAGCCGTACCCCACGACGAACTCCCGAGGCAGGTCGAACCCGACGTAACGCAGCTCGATGTCCTGCACCAACGCATCGGGTTTGCGCATCAACGCGAAGACCTCCACCGAAGCCGGGGCCCGCGACCGCAGGTTCGCCACCAACCACGAAAGCGTCAAACCCGAGTCGACGATGTCCTCGACGACCAGGACGTGACGGCCTTCGATGCTCTCGTCGAGATCCTTCAAGATTCGGACGACGCCGGAGGAACGCCGTCCGGAGCCGTAAGAGGAGACGGCCATGAAATCGAGGGTGACCGGCAGGTGCAGCGAGCGCGCCAGATCGGCCATGACCATCATGGCGCCCTTGAGGACGCCCACCAGGAGAAGGTCGCGGCCGCGGTAGTCGGCATCGATCTGTGCCGCGATCTCCGCGATCCGGTCTCGGATCTCCTTCTCGGTCAGCACCACCCGATCGAGATCCGTGCCGAGGTCGGTTTCGTCCACCAGCGTCATCCGCTTCCGTCGTCGGCGCGCAACGCGCGATGCACCACGAGCCTGCCACATCGCCGGACGGCCGCCATTCCCCCCGGCAGCGCGACCGGTCCCTGCCCGTGCCAGGCGGAAAGGAGGGCGTCGACCGCTTCGATGTGGGCCGAGGCGAGGCGCCCGGGTGGGACGCCGGCGGCCCGTGCCAGCAGCCGCAGCACTCGGCGTCGGACGGCGGTGGGCAGCGCCCGCAGCGCATCGACCTCCGCGGCCTTGCCGCCGTCCAAGTCGGTGACGATGGCGGTGAAGACCTGCTGCGCCCAGCCGTCCAGTGCCTCGCAGTCGGCGCGGGCCAGGTCGGCGGTGCGCGCCAGCCCGGAGACGATCCCCGGTCCGAGTTCGGCACGGAGCAGGGGCATCACCCGGTGCCGCAACCGGGCCCGGGTGAAAGCAGGGTCGGCGTTCTGCGGGTCGTCCCAGAACGGCAGGCCGGCGTCGCGACAGGCCCGGCGCATCACCGCGCGCGGAAGGTCGAGCAGCGGACGACGGTACCGCCCGCCCGGCCCGAAGCGGCGCGGCATCCCGGCGAAAGAACGCGGCCCGGAGCCGCGGAGCAGTCCGAGGAGGACCGTCTCGGCCTGGTCGTCTCGGCTGTGTCCGAGCAAGACGGCGGCAGCGTGGTGGCGGGCGGCGGCGTCGTCCAGGGCCGCGTAGCGGGCGGCGCGGGCGGCGGCCTCGATTCCGCCGTCCCGCCCGACCTCCACCGGGATCACCTCCACCGGATCCAGGCCGAGGTCGGTGAGGACCTCGGCGAGCCGGGCGGCCCGCTCGCTCGACCCTGCCTGGAGCCTGTGGTCGACGCTGACGGCCCCCGCTCGCAGCGGTGGACGGCGGCGCGGAGCTTCGAACGCGAGGGCGGCGGCCAGCGCGAGCGAATCCGGCCCGCCGCTGCAGGCGACCAGGACGAGCGAATCCGCCGGGAGGTCGGTGAGCGAGCGGCGAACCGCGTGGCGAACCGCGGCGACCGCCGGGGAGAGCCGCGGCCGAGCCGGCCGCGCCGACGGGTCCCTCAGGTCATCGCGACGAGGCATCGGTGTGCAGGACGCGCGCCATCCAGCGTTCCGGTTCGGCGATCTCCTCCTTGGTGGGGAGGGTATTCGGCGAGGTCCAGACCCGGTTGAACGCGTCCATTCCCGCGGCTTCCACGACCGCGTCCACGAACCGCGCTCCTTCCGCGTATTGGCGCGCTTTGATGTCGAGGCCGAAAAGGCGGCGCACCAGGCGATCCGCCGCGTTGCGGCCGGCGCGGCGCGCGGCGAATTTCTCCCGGATTTCGTCGATGGTGGGAATGACCGCGGCGCCGACCGCATTCATCACGTATTCCCCGTGACCCTCCAACAGGGTCATCAGTGCCGTGAGCCGGCGCAGGATGTCACGCTGCCGGGGGGTGTGGACGACGTCCAGCAAACCGAGGGGGAAATCACGGCCGCCGTCCAGACCGCGTTCGCGGATGGTTTGCGCGGCGGAGCGGAGCCGGGCAAACAATGCTGCGGAATCCAACTCGGCTTCCACGAGATAGGCGGCGACCTCGTCTTGTACGTGGCTGCGCAGCCAGGGAACCGCAGTGAATTGCGCGCGGTGCGCGGCTTCGTGGATACACACCCAGAGCCGGAAATCCCGGGGATCGACGCCGAGCTCCCGTTCCACCGCAACGATATTCGGGGCGACCAGGCTGAGTCGCCCGGGCGGGGTGGTGCCGCCGTCCGGGGGAAGGAATATTTCGTACTGGCCGAGGACCTTCCCCGACAAATACGCGAGGACGACGCCGAATTGCGCCCCGGTGATTTTCGCTCCGACCCCGCGCAGTAGCCCGGAACCGGGGACGCCTTCCGATTTGGCCGCTAATTTCTCCAGCAGGGGTCGCAGGACGACACGGAATCCGCCGACGTTTCCGCGGATCCACCCGGTGCGGTCGACCACCCGCGCTGGCGGCTGGTCGTCCGGGATGCGAAGCCTGGTCACGGCGGTGACGTGACCCGAGGCTTCAGCGGCGAGGCTGCGCAGTTGCTGGACCGCGTCGAACGCTTCGCGACGGGTGACCGCAGGCCCCTTCGGGGCGAGGCGGACGGCGGTGGCGGTGGCCACCTCCCAGTCGATCAACACATTGTCGTCCGTCACCCCTGCACCGTCCTCACCCTGACGCCTGCGTCTGGCGGTCGGCGGATGTGCCGCCGTCCTCGCTCCACCGTACGGCCCGCGCGCCGTCCTACGAGCAGCCGCAGGTGACGACGCCGGCGACCAGGACGTCGAGCGCGGACTCGGCGGAGTGCAGCTGCGGTGGGGGAACCCGGTCGGCGATGGCGGCGAAGACGAGCAGCCGCCCGTCGTCGTCGCGGGCATATCCGGCGAGGGCGACCACATGCGCGAGGGTGCCGGTCTTGGCATGAACGACCCCCACGCCGGGCGCGGCGGCGGGTGCGGTGAAGCGGGTGGCGAGGGTGCCGCTCACCCCCGCGACCGGTAGGGCCTCCCGTACCGGTTGGTAGCGATCGTCGGTCAGCACCAGCCTCAGCAGCTGCACCAGCATCTGCGGCCGCAGCCGATCGAGGGTGGACAGCCCACTGGCGTCGGCCATGACGAAACCGCCGGTGTCGATGCCCAGGGCCGCAAGAACGTCGCGTATGGCCCGGACGGCGCCGTCGAAGCTGGCCGGCAGCCCACGGGCCAGGGCGATCTGGCGTCCGAGCGCCTCGGCGATGTCGTTGTCGCTCGGCCCGAGCATGTCGGCGATCAGTTCCGCAACGGTGGGTGAGGACACCTTTGCCAGCAGGTGATCGGCCGAGTTCGCGGCGACCGGAACCGGTCCTCCGGTGACGGTTATCCCTTCGCCCGCAAGCAGTGTGGCGAAGTCGCGGGCGGCGGCCGAAGCGGGATCGGCCTCCCGTGCGGCCGACGTCGGCGCGACCCTGCCTTCATCGATCATGAGAGCGCTGACCCGGGACACATCACCCTCGGTCAGGTAGACCGGCGTCCAGCCGGAGGCCACCGCCGGGCCGACGAAGAGGTGGGCGTCGTAGCCGACGCTGACCCGGGTAAGGCCGCGCGCGCGGAGGGCCTCGGCGGTGCGGGACACCAGGTCGGTGAGCTGCGCGCGGTTGCTCGGCGCCGCGCTGCGGAGCGCGGGAGGCACCGGGCCCGCGAGAGCGGGGTCCCCGCCCCCTACCAGGATCACTTGGCTGCCGCGGAGCACGGTCGAGGTCTCGAACCGGTGGTCGGCCCCCAGCACCGTGAGCGCCGCCACCGCCGTCGCGATTTTCGCGGTGGACGCCGGAGCGGCCGGCTCGTCACCGCCGTCGTCGAAGAGCACCCGGCCGGTCGGGGCATCCGCCACGACGAAGCCGAGGCCCTCGCCGGCGAGGCGAGCGAGCGCGGGAGCCAGGTGCGCGCGAAGCGCCGCCGGGTCGGGTATCGGCGGCGGGGTGGGGGACGGCGTCTGAGGAGTCGCCGCCGTGGGAGCAGCGGACGCCGGAGCCGCGGGCGGTGGACTGGACGGCGGCGGGGTGGAGGCGATCGGCGTCGGGTGGCCTTTGAGCACCCAATTCACCGCGCCGAGCAGCACGAGCACGCCGAGTACCCCGATCACCGCCCGGGCCGTCCGCCGGGGGCGACGGTGGCGCGCGAAGCGTCGTCCCATCGCACCCCTCCGCGGCCGGATCCGTTCATCGGCGAGACTAGCGGTGCGGGCGAAAAGGGGGCAGGCGATGGAGTTCGACGTCACGATCGAAATCCCGAAGGGTCAACGGAACAAGTACGAATTCGACCACGCAACCGGGCGGGTGCGGCTCGACCGGATGCTGTTCACCGCGACCCGCTATCCGACGGATTACGGATTCATCGAAGGAACCCTCGGTGAGGACGGCGATCCGCTCGATGCCCTCGTGCTCGTGGAGGAGCCGACGTTTCCCGGGTGTCTCATCTTGTGCCGCGCCATCGGCATGTTCCGGATGACCGATGAGAAGGGCGGGGACGACAAGGTGTTGTGTGTTCCGGCGCGCGACCCGAGGGTGAGCCAGATTCGCGAGCTGGAGGACGTACCGGCCTGGGATCGCCTGGAAATCCAGCACTTCTTCGAGGTGTACAAGGATTTGGAGCCCGGCAAATCCGTCGAGGGTGCGCGCTGGGTCGGCCGGGAAGAAGCGGAGGAAGAAATTCGCCGGTCGCGCGAGAGGCTGGCGGCCCGGGAACGCGAAACGCAGTAGGGTCCCACCACGGCTGGGGCGTCAGCGACGTCTCACCGCCGCAGGGGTCTCACCGGCGCTCCAGAGCCACGACTGCTACGGCACCGGCACTCCAGCGCCACAACGCCTAAGGCCTCCTAAGGCCTCACCGCTCCGATGTAATCGGGGCGGAATGCATTGTGGATGCCGATCTGTTCGCCGGTCTGCGGAGCGTCGATCATCTGTCCGTTGCCGATGTAGATCCCGACGTGGTGGATCGTGCTGGGGTCGCTGGTGTCCGTCGCGAAGAAGACCAGGTCGCCGGGTTCGAGTTGGTCTCGCGAGACGTGCATGCCTTCGTCCCACTGCAGGCCGGTGTAATGACCGAGTTCGATCCCGACGGATTCGTAGGCCCGCATGACCAGCCCCGAGCAGTCGTAACCGGGCACGTTCTGGATGCCCTGGTCGGTGACGGTCGGCCCAACCTCCCCGGCCCCGGCCCATCGGTACCAGATCCCGATCTGCGCCCGGGCGAACGCAACCGCCCCTGCGCGTTGCTGCGGCGTGGAGATCGAGTGACCCATGCCGGGGGTCGGGAGATCCCCCGCCGGCGCGGACGACGACGCGCCTCCGTTTGCCTGGTCGGCTGCCTGTTGGGCGGCCGCTTGCTGTTCGGCCCGCCGTTTGGCCTCGGCGGCGGCACGGGCAGCGGCCGCCCGCTGAGCGGCGAGCTCGGCGAGCCCGCGGGCCCGCGCCTCAGCGAGGCTCTTGGCCTTCCCTTGCAGGACGGCCAACTGCGCCTGCAAATCCTGTTGGTGCTGGGTGAGCTGGGCCACTTGCACGGCCTGTGCGTTGACCGCCGCTACCGCTGCCTCTTTCGCTTTCGCGGCCGCGTCGGCGGCCTCACGCTGCTCCGCGAGGGCTTGGACGGCGAGCTGGGCCGCCTGCGCACGGTCGCGGGCGGCGGCGTCCATCATCGCGATGACCCCTTGGCGGTGGCGATCGATGGCGGCGAGCGTGCCCGCCCTTGCCATGAACGCCTCGGGATCCGGCGCGAGCACGAGCGCGCTGAGTTTGCCGATGTCGCCGGCCCCCATGTAGGTGAGGGCGGCGAACTGCTCCATTTCGACCCGAGCCTGCTGCCAGGCGGCGGTGGCGGCAGCGAGTTGCGCCTGGGCGGTCGCGACCTTCGCCTGAGCCTTCTGGAGCTCCACCATCGCGCCGTTGTAGGCCTCGACGAGCGCCTCGACGTGGTCGTTGAGTTTCTGTAGCTCCGTCGCCGCTTCGGCGAGCTGCTGACGTACCTGGTCGACCGCGGCAGCCTTGGCCTGGGCGGCCGCGCGGGCGGCGTCCACCTCCGATTGGCTTGGGATCACCGGTGGCCTGTCGGCAAGGGCCGACGGGGCCGTGACGGTGAACAGGACCGCGGTCGTCGACGCGGCCACCAGCCGGGAGTACCAGACCACGCGCACCGTTTCGTCTCCCTACCGCTTCGCCCGGGCCTTGCTCGTCGTTGCCGCTCCCCGGCAGACCCCCCGTACCAGTCCGTACGGCCACGACCTTAGCGGATCGTTTACTCGCGCAACACCCATAACACCGAACTCGTCCGTCACACCGCTTCGGGGCTACTCCGATCCCACTAGTTGACACAGGTCACAGAGGGCATCGGCAGCCACGCGGTATGCCCTGAGGACGGCGTGACGGAAAGCGCGGCCGACTCGAACGATCATCGATCCTTGGCGAGTGATCGGCGACGCAGACGTCGCTGTAAGGCTCGTCGGAAGCGCGTTTGAAAGACCCGGTACAGATTTCCGAAAAAGATTTGCACATAACGTGGTCGGCGGGGCAACTGAATGTCGATGACTATCTGGGGTGGGGTCCAACGATCGATGGCGTCGACCAGGCGACGCTCCCGATACCACTCCTTCGGTCGTACGACGATCCATTGACCGTCCTTGCCCCAGATTTTCCGAGAATTGTCGCTGCGCCTCTCCACCAGCACGCAATCGGCCCAGCGCACCACTCCGATGGGTCGCCGTGCCCGCCGTCCCCGACCTATCTGGATGCCCTCCTCATTCACGAAGATCTGTTCTCCATTGCAGCGGCGGTTCTGGGAACAAAACCCACGGCTCCGTGCGCGCGACGACGGATCGCCGGGATCGCCGCCGGAAGCAGGACGACTGGAGAGCGGAGGAGAGGACGGAAAACGCAGCTCGGGGAAATGGTGCCCGATGACCGAGGAGCCGTCCGAAACGCCGAAGACCACCTGCTCCCAGGCTTGGCGAAGCCGCTCATGAAGGAGATCGGAATTGGTGGCCTCGGCCAACCACTCTTCCGGGGGAGTCGGTACCGTGCCGAGCAGATACTGACGCGCCATGCGCCACGCGCTGTACAGCACGTCGTCGGACTGATCCTGGCGCGCCAATTCTCGCCAGGTCGCTATTTCGTCGTCGGTGAACCCGTTTTGCACCGCGTCCGTCAGCATGGCGTATACGAGCTCTTCCAGCTTCGACTGGTAGTCGGACGGTACTTTGATACTCACGGAGAGCGCGTAATCATCGGCGGAAATCTCGGTGGGCACGGCGTGCACATCGGCAGTGAGTCCCCAGCCGAATCGCAGCACCTGAAGCAACCGGCGACGCAGCAACACCGCCAGGGCCAGGGACGCCGGATGGCCCCGGATGACCAATTGGAAGGCGACTCCGGGCCACCCCTCTATGCGGCACGGCAACAATCCGAGAGTGGGCGGCAGGGGCGGCGGCAATCGCCATGTCCCTTCGGGAAGCTCGATCCGCAGGTTGGGGGGCGGCGGGCAGGAGAGAACCAAGACGGCGTTCCTCTTCGTGAACCATGTCTCGCACCAGGTGTGAACCATGGCCGGGGACATATCCGCGAGGCCGATCTCTTTGAAGCTCGCCCGGCCGGGTCCGACCCATCCGTAGCGGGCGAACATGAGCTCGTCCCCTACCGAGGAGGGAGATGTGGGGCCTTCGGAGGTGATGACGCGGCGTTCCCGCTCGACGAGCTCCGACGAAGCCACCGACCGAAGCTGGGAGCAAGCGGCGTCGTAAATCGCGACGAGATCATCCGGACTCCCCCCGAGGCACAGGGTGCTGAACAGGTAATCCGTGGTCAGCACGTCCCAGCACCGCGGGACCCCGAACGGTGCCAGCGCAAGGTGTCCTGCCAAGTGGGTGGCCCCGCGCAGACGGATCGGCTCGTCACTGGTCCCCACCCGGAAGGTGAGCGCCGACCGGATCGGCCCGGGCGCATCCGACCAGAACGTTGGGATGCCGTCGACCACCGTGAAGTTGACCTTCGGGATTTCGTGAGACTCGATCACACGGCCAGCATCGGCGCGTGCTCGGAGCGCCTTTACCGCCGCTGCCCGCCACCACGGCCACTTCCCGATCGGAACCACTCGCCGGCTGACGAGCACGCCCCAGGTCCGGTCGGAGCCGAGCTCACATCAGACGGGCGGCGAGTTCGGCAACCGGGGATCGCTCGCCGCGGGTAAGCCGCACGTGCCCGAAACACGGCTGCCCCGCAAACGCCGACACCACGGCGGTGAGCGCGTTGGTCCGCTCGGAGAGGAACGGCGCATCGATCTGTGAGGTGTCCCCAGTGAGGACGATTTTCGAATCGGCGCCGATCCGCGTAAGCAGGGTCTTGCCGACCTGCGGCGACAAATTCATCGCCTCGTCGACGAGAACGAAAGTCGAGTGCAAGGTCCGTCCCCGCAAATGGGTCACCGATTCCATGGTGAGCAGGCCCTGCGCCTTGATGTAATCCAACGAATCCTGCGCCACCTTGCCGCGGGAATTCTCCCCGCGACGGCGACGCTCTCCGGCGTCCCCGGACAATGCCGCCACCGCGTCGGTGATCGCCGCCATCCACGGGTCGATCTTCTCGTCGAGGGTGCCCGGGAGGTACCCGAGGTCCGCCTGCCCCACGGGGATCACCGGGCGGTACACCGACATCCGTTCGAAGCGGTGCTGTTCGACCACCATGTGCAGACCCGCCGCCACCGCACACAGCGTCTTGCCGGTGCCTGCCGGTCCGTCGAGGACGACGACCCGCACCTCGTCGTCCAACAGCAGGTCCAGCGCGAACCGCTGCTCCTTGTTGGCGGCCCGCAGCCCCCACACCGGCGGCAGTGGGTCGAGCACCCGCAGCACGCCCGCCCGTATCCGGGCCAACGCCGAGGACGTTCCCGAGCGCAGGACGACGAACGTGTTCTCCGGCAGATCGCCCGCTCCCGCCCCCGCGGCGTCGACCACGTGCTCCTCAAAGAGGTTCGTGATCACTTCTGGGGGGACGTCGAGGGCGACCCATCCGTCGGGGCGGGCCTGCGGCGGGACGCCGTCCACCGGGATGTGCTCGGCGGCGGCCAATCCGACCGCGGCGGCGGTGAGCCGCAGCGCCGTGTCGTTGGAGACCACCAGCACCGAGGGCCCGTCGGGTTGTCCGGCGGCGAGGCCCAACGCCGTCCCGACGATCCGGTTGTCCGGGCTGTCGGCGTGCAGGCCGTATCGGCGCAGCAGGGTTGCCTGGACGCCGTTCACCTGCATCCGTACCGTTCCGCCGACCCGTCTCCGGTACGGCTCGCGGAGATCTCCGCCGGCGGCGAGCCGGAGAGCCTCGATGCGCCGCAGCACCTCACGGGCGGCGGCTCCCGCGGGGTCGAGCCGTTTCTTCAGCCCGTCGAGTTCCTGGACGACGGCGAGGGGCACCACGAGATCCGCCCCCGGGTAGGCGTCGAAAATCCCTTCCGGGTCGGCCATGAGCGCCGAGGTGTCCAGGACCACGGTGCGGGGCGGTTGCGACGAGACGCCCGGATTCGACGAGACGGCCGGATTTTCCGCGGGCTCCGACAGGGAGGACTTCCGGGCTTCGGTCGCGCGATGTCCGGCGGCACCGGGGATTTCGTCGATCTCACCGGACGGGGCCTTCGTGGGCATGGCCGCCTCCTCGGTCGGAGTCGTCGTCCGCCTTCGTCATCGGCGCGGGGATCGCAACCCTGACCCGATCCTTGCAGTCAGAGCCAGCCGTTCTCCTCAGCGACGCGGACCGCTTCCATCCGATTTCGCGTGCCGGTCTTGGAAATCGCAGACGACAGGTAGTTGCGCACCGTGCCTTCGGAGAGGAAGAGCCGTTGGGCGATCTCCGCCGCGCTGCTGCCGTCGCGCGCGGCGACCAGCACGTCGCGTTCCCGCGCGGTGAGCGGACTCGCACCGGCCGCTAGGGTGGCGGCGGCCAGCTCGGGATCGACCACCCGCAGCCCCGCAGCCACCCGCCGGACGGCGTCCGCCAACCGCTCGGCGGGAGCGTCCTTCACCAGGAATCCGTAGGACCCTGCTTCCATCGCCCGCCGCAGATATCCGGCCCGGCCGAAGGTCGTCACGATCAGGACCCGGCATCCGGGGAGTTCGCGGGTGAGGGCGGCTGCGGCGGCGAGTCCGTCCAGCCCGGGCATCTCGACGTCGAGGACGGCGACCTCGGGCCGGGTGCGGAGTGCGGCCGGCACGACTTCGTCTCCGCGTCCGACCTCGGCGACCACTTCGATGTCCGGTTCGAGCGAGAGCAGGGCGGCGAGGGCGCCGCGGACCAGATGCTGGTCGTCGGCCAGGAGGACCCGGATGCGGTTCACGGCACCTCGACCCGCAGCCGAAATCCGGCCGTGGCGGCGAAACCCTCAGCGGCGCCGGTGAGCAACCGCCCGCCTGCAGCCGCGACCCGTTCCGCCAGCCCCGCGAGCCCGTGGCCCGCGCTCGCGGGGAGGTCCGGATCGGGCGGGCCGATGCCGTCGTCCACGATCTCGATCGCCCGCGGTTCGAGCCGGATGCGCACGCGGGTGGCGCGGGAGTGGCGGACGACGTTGGTGACCCCCTCGCGCACCACCCAACCGAAGAGGGCGGCGAGCTCGGTGGGTACCTCGTCGACGACCCGGGGCAGGTCAGCATCGATGCCGGCCGCCGCGAGGACTTCGCGGGCTGCCGCGAGCTCGGTCGCCAGGCGGGCCTCGCGGTATCCGGCGACCGCGGCGCGGACGTCGGCGAGAGTGCGCCGAGCCAGCTCCTCCACCTCGGCGATCTCGGTGCGGGCGCGATCCGGGTCACGATCGGCGAGCCGCGCCGCCAATCCCGCCTTGACCGTGATCGTGGTGAGCGAGTGTCCGAGGAGGTCGTGCAGATCGCGGGCGATCCGGGCGCGCTCCTGCTCGGCGGCGAGTTGGGCCACCTCCGCGCGGGCTGCGGCGAGCTGGCGGGTCGTCCGGAGTAACTGGACGAACGCGAAGACCGCCACGCTGGCGAACGCGATCGACGCCCCCATCGACCACTGCACCCCGCGCACGTGCCAACCCGGCACGTACTGGGGGGCGACCAACGCCAGCGCGACCAGAGCGGCGGTGAGCGGCGCGCCTATGCGAATCGGGAAGAGCAGCATCCAGGTGACCGCGACGAAGACCCACGTGGTGAGGGCGGTCGGGCCGATCACCGCGATGCTCACCAGCGAGAGCACGAAGAGCAGGCCGGTGACCGCCGCTTCCTGGCCGCGGCCCCGCGACCCGACGGAGTTTCCGGTGCGCCCGGCGAACCACACCCAGGGACAGGCGAACAAATACACCCAGGCGAACGCCAGCAGCGCGACGGTGCCGGCGAAGGCAACACCGAGATCTTCGCTTCGCCATGCGGTGACGAGGGGTCCGACCAAATAGAACAGCCAGATTCCCCCGGCCCGCCGCCACCGGCGCCGCGCGCCGGCGGGACCGTCCTGCGACGCCTGCCAGGGACGGAGGAACGGCCAGGGTCGAGCCGACGCGGTCATCACACCCGCCGAGTGTCCCGCAGGTAGGCTCGGCCGGCCAGCACGGAGAGCACGACCGACCAAGCGGCCACCACGAACCAACCGGTGGCGCTCCACGCGTGCTGCCCGAGGAGAAGTCGGCCGGCCTGCACGAGCCAGTACGTCGGGACGGCCTGCGAGACGTGGTGCAGCAGGCCACCTCCCCCGATCGGCCCCCACGCCCCACCGAGAAAGGCCAGCACGGCGACCCCGAAACCGGCAACCGGTCCCATGGTCTCCGGGGTGAGCAGGTGCCCGAGGAGGATTCCCAGAGCCGCGAAAGGGATGAGCGCGACGAGGACGAGACCGACCATGCCGAACACCGCAGGAAAAGGAAGGGAGACACCGAGCGTCAGCCCGGCGAGGAAGAGCGCGACGATCGTGGTGAACGCCATGACGTAGGCGCTCAGCACCTTGGCTTGGAAATAGTCCGCGGTCCGCAACGGGGTGAGCCGCAACAGCCTGTTCCACCCCGCCACCCGTTCGGTGGCGATACGCCCTCCCGCGGAGACCATGGACCCCATCGTCCCGAAAGCCATCATTCCCGCCAGGTAGTAGGTAGGGAAAGGAATTCCGCCGAGGTCGACGTCTCGGTTGTTGCCCGCCACCAAATAGAAGAAAAGCAGCGGCACGGCGAGCGAAATGACGAAATATCGCCGGTTGCGATACATGCGAAGGATTTCGTAGCGCACGTAGGTGAGGTTCATGACCCGATCCCCTCATCTTTTTCCGGAAACGTTCGCCTCTTCTCCGGAAATCCGGCGCGAATCGCCACCGGTTCTTCGCGGGCATCGTCGGCACCGGTGAGTTGGAGGAAAGCGTCTTCCAGGCCGGCGCTAACGATTTCGATATCCGCGGCATCCGGATAATGCTGCAGCAACGCGCGAATCGCGGCGTCGGAGTCGTGGCACCTCAGGACGACGGCCACTCCCCGCCGTTCGACCGCCCGCACCCCCGGGAGGTGCGCGAGCAGGTGGTGGTCGGCGTCCGGAAGGGTGGCACGGATCGTGCGCATACTGGCGATCGCCCGAATTTCGTTGGCCGGTCCGTCGGCCACGACCTTCCCCCGCGAGAGCACGATGATCCGGTCGGCGTAGCTGTCGGCTTCCTCCAAATAGTGGGTGGCGAACAGCACGGTGCGCCCCCGCTGCGCGAACCGGCGTATCGACTGCCAGAAGGCGCGGCGGCTCTCGACGTCCAGCGCGACGGTCGGTTCGTCGAGCACCAACAGCTCCGGGTCGGGAACGAGGGCCAGCGCGGCACGCACCCGCTGGGTCTGGCCGCCGGAGAGTTTCTCGGTCCGTCGGTCCGCCACCTCCTCCAGACCGGCCAGCCGCAGCACCTCCGCCACCTCCA
The DNA here is from genome assembly GCA_023512015.1 of Acidothermus sp. GTDB lineage: Bacteria > Actinomycetota > Actinomycetes > Acidothermales > Acidothermaceae > Acidothermus. The sequence goes on from JAIMAI010000009.1 coordinate 59,876, forward strand.
AGGGTCGGGGGAAAAGCGAGCGCATCATGTCGAGGAGCTCGCGGACGGTGAGGTCCCGCAGCAACGAGCCGGTCTGTAGCATCGCCCCGATCGCCCCCCGTCGAGCCGCGTCCTTCGGGCTCGAGCCGAAGACCTCGACGACGCCTTCGTCGGGCTCCAACAGCCCGAGGATCATGTCGATGGTGGTGGATTTCCCCGCGCCGTTGGGGCCGAGCAGGGCAACCGTCTCCCCCGGCAGGATGCGCAGACTCACGCCATCGACGGCCCGAACCGTCCCGAAGGATTTCCGCACGCCGTGCAGCGCGATCCCCACCCGTTGGCCATCGGTGGCGTTCGATGCCGTCTTCGCCGACAATGTCTCGGATTTCTCCACGGCCTCATCGTGCCGGACTGAAGCAGGCACCGGCAGTGGCACGCGTCGCCAACTGGCCGTGACGTCTGTCATGACGGGCCCGGTGCCGGGCGAAGCTCGGCCGTATCCGGTAGCGTCAAGAGTGTCAAGAAGGGAGACTTCGGTGGCATCGACCGCTCCGGCCCGCGCGGCCCGGCGATCCGCAGCACCCGGCGCATCGCCCGTCGTCCGACAACGCTTGCTGGCAAAGGTGGCCTCCCGTCTGGAGGAGGATCCCCAACACGTCGCCCCGATTCTCCGGCTCATCGCCGAGCCCGACGTCGTCCCGCCGCGTGAGCGCCTCTCGGGGGAAGCAAAGGAGATCAATACGCGTCGGCTTGCCGCACGGAGGGCGGCTTTCATCGAAGGTGCCTTCAGCGGCCGACAAGTCCGCGAATTGCTCGGCGGGGTGAGCCGTCAGGCCGTACATCAGAAGACCCAGGCCGGCCGGCTGCTCGCGGTTCGCTACGGCAACACCACGTGGTTCCCGAAGTGGCAGTTCACCGCGGACGGGCGCATCCTTCCCCGACTGGGGGAACTACTCGCCGTCCTCCCCGCGGATCCGCTGGCGGCGGACGCCCTGATGCGGACCCCGCTGCCGGAGGAGAAAGGCCGCAGCCCGGCCGACCTGCTGCGCCGCGGCCGCTTCGACCGCGCGCTGCACTACGCTGCCACCGCCGGCGGAGACCGCTGATCACGTGCGCCGAGCCGCTCCGCCGTCCCGTTGGCCCAATCCGCGCTTGCGCCGGACCCGGCGGTTGTGGTTCCGGCTGGATCGCACCCACCCCAGGGAGTGGAGCTGGGAGCCGCATCCTCGGCCCCGTTGGCGGTTCGACAGCCCGAGCGGGCGGTACCGAATCCGGTACGCGGCGAGCTCGCTGCGGGGCATGCTGCGCGAAGCCTTCGACCCCGAACGCCACATTCCGCGGGATGCCCTCGACCGCTGGGTGGTGGCGGTACGCCTACGCGGTCCGGTGGTCGATTTACGCACCGACGACACCCTCGACGCGCTCGGATGCGACGACCGAATCAACACCAGCCGCGAGCCGCAGATCTGGGACTACGCCCAGCGGATCGGGGATCTGGTGTGGGAGACGTTCGAGTCGGCGCGGAGCGGAGTGCCGGGCATCGTCTACCGGTCCCGCACGACGCCGCAACACAACGTCAACGTCGCTTTCTTCGCCTCGTCGCTCGCTGAGGTCGCCTGGGTGCGCCGTTTGGCCGACATGCCGGAGCTGCTGGACGTCGCGATCCGCGGGGACGGTTTCACCGTGGATCTGCCCGAGGAGTGGTGATTCCTCGTCTTCCGTCACGCGGTGGCCCGCGCGGACTGGCCGCCCTCCGCAGCCACGAAGACGTGAGCGGCGGCCGCGCGGTCCAACACGACGGCGTCCGGGTCGTGGCCGAGACGGACCGCTCCGCCGGCCTCCCGGGTCATCGGAACCGGGGCCCCGGGCCGCACGCCGGCCCGGCGGAGCCGCCCGAGCATCTGCGGGTCCGTCTGCAACGGCTCACCGATCCGTCGGACGACGACCACGCCGGCCGCGGCGTCCACCGCAGCAAGCGGGACGAGCCCCGCTCGGAAGGGGATCTCGCGCGGCGGCTCACCGAGTTCGTCCAGCCCGGGAATCGGGTTGCCGTAAGGGGATTCGGTGGGGTGTCCGAGGAGGTCGAGGAGCCGACGTTCGACCTCGTCGCTGATGACGTGTTCCCAGCGGCAAGCCTCTTCGTGGACGAGCTCCCAATCCAACCCGATGACGTCGACCAAGAGGCATTCGGCCAGCCGATGTTTACGCATCACTCGAACCGCGGCGGCCCGCCCCTCCGGGGTGAGTTCCAGACGACGATCGCCTTCGAGGTGAACCAAGCCGTCGCGTTCCATGCGAGCAACGGTCTGCGACACCGTCGGGACGCTGTGACCGAGCCGCTCGGCGATTCGCGCCCGCAGAGGGACGACACCCTCCTCTTCCAATTCGTAGATGGTTCGGAGGTACATCTCGATGGTGTCGATCAGATCATGTGCTTGGTTCACGTCTCGATTCTCGCGCACCCGACGCAGCTGCGAATGAGTTGCCGCAGTTGCTGCGGTCAGCCGAAGAGCTGCGCACCCCAGGTCTGCCCTCCCTTGAGCCCGGGAGGACAGACGTAAAGGCCGCTTCCGGTGTGCACGAGATATTCCCGGAGCGCGTCGGAGGTGGCGAGTTTGCGCTGGATGGAAACGAAAATCTCCGGATCTTTGTGAAAGGAGATGAAGAACAACCCGGCGTCGAGTTCTCCGGTGGTCCCGTCCATGCCGTCGGTGAACGAATAGCCGCGGCGCAACATCCGCACCCCGTCGTTCTCCTCGGCGCTGGCCAGCCTGATGTGCGCATCACGGGGGATCACCGGCTCGCCACCGCAGGTCGCGGAGAAATCCGGGGGATCGAATTCATCGCGCCCCGTGAGCGGCGCGCCGCTGACCTTGAACCGCCCGATGACCTGCTCCTGATCCTGCAGCGAATCGCGGTCCCAAGCCTCGATGAGCATCCGGATCCGACGCACCACCAGGAAAGTACCGCCGACGAGCCACGGCTGATCGGACTCCGTCCCGATCCACACGTACCGGTCGAGCGCTTCGGTCTCGTCGGCTCTGATGTTGCGGGTCCCGTCCTTGAATCCCATGAGGTTCCGCGGGGTCTGCTGATCGGCGGTGGTGGACGACGTCCGCCCGAAGCCGAGCTGCACCCACCGCGTCGTGACCACACCGCGGCCGATCCGGGCCAGGTTGCGGACCGCGTGGAAAGCGACCTGCGGGTCGTCCGCGCAGGCCTGGACGGCGATATCCCCTCCGCTGCGGAGCGGATCGAGACGGTCGCCGGGGAAAGGCGGCAGCGGTTTCAACGCGGCGGGCCTGCGAGGGCGCAGCGCCGGGTGCGCGAAGAGGCTGGGGCCGTATCCGATCGTGATGGTGAGTCGCGAGGGCGGCAGCCCCAGCGCTTCGCCGGTGTCGGACGGCGGCGCTGCCGGGTCGTCGTCCCCCGGACCGACGGGCCGGCCGGCGGTCATCGCCTCGGCCGCTTCGGTCCAGCGGTCGAGGACGGCGCGGAGTTGGTCGAACGCGGCGGCGTTGACGTCGAACGCCGAGAAGACCAAGCGGTCCTGGGCGGGGGTGGTGATACCGGCCTGGTGCGGCCCCCGAAACGGGATGCGCTGCGCCGAGGAACCACCGGCCGCAGCGGGGGACGGCGACCCCCACAGGCCGAGGGCTGCGCCGGCCGCTCCGCCGCCGGCGAAGGCGCCGGCGATTCCCAGGGTCCCGAGGAAGGCGCGCCGCGAGACGTCGACCATCGCCCTCACCCGACGAGTGCGGCGACCTGCGAGAGGGGTTCCGCGACGGCGTCCACGTGCTGGGCGATGGCGCGGCGCCCGGCGGTGTCCACCTCGGTGTAGGCGACCCAACTTTCCCCGCGGGCGTAGGGAGCCAAAGCCGCCAGGGCCGATTCGAACCGTTGGTCGATGGTCTGCGCCAAGTCCGCGTTCTTGCGGACGAGCAGCGGGCGGATGGCTTCGTAAGCTTCCTTGGCGCCGTTCAGATTGGCGTCGATGTCGACGAGATCGGTGTGGCTGTAGCGTTCCTCCTCGCCGGTCACCTTGGTCCGGCCGATCTCGTCGAGCAGTTCGACGGCGCCGTTTGCGATCTGCGCGGGCTGGTAGCGCTGGGTCGTGATCAGGTCGACGAGCCGTCGGACGTCGGCCACGAGCCGATCGGCCACCGGGGTCATGCCCGCGAGCGAGCCGTCGGCCCACAGCGCTTTCTCGATGCGATGGAATCCCGTCCACTGCGCGGGATCCGCGACGTCGTCGGCCCGAGCGTCGATCGCCGGGTCGAGGTCGCCGAAGCTCTCGGCCACCGGTTCGATCGCCTCGTAGTGCCAGCGCGCCTCGCCGTACAGCTCACGCGCGGCTGCGACGTCACCGCGCCGGACGGAGTCCGCGAAACGCTCGGTCTCCTCCAGCAACTCGCGGGCCTCGGCAACGACGTAGTCGTGGTAGGTCGTCGTCGCTTCGGCCGCCCCCGCGGACGACGACGCGGCCGTGGTCCCAGTGACCGTGAAATCGGTGCGCTGCGTTTCGGCGTTGGGGCAGTAAAGGGTATACGTCCCGGGCTCGAGACGAAGGGTGAATTCACCCGAAAGTCCCGGCGCGAGATTCTCCTTTTCTCCGAGGATTCGCTTTCCGGCGAGCAGCTCGACCTCGTTGACCGCGGCAGCTCCCTGGTTGGTGACGTGGAAGCGGACCAATCCTGCGGAGACTTTCGCCGGCTCGGGTCGGCAACCCTCGGTGGTGACCGTGACTTCTACCGTACGCGCTTCGCTCGACTCGCCGACTTGTTCCTTTTGTTCCTTGCTCGCGCAGCCGACGAGCAGCAGCGGGAAAACCGCGGCAAGTGCACCAATGCGGGCCGCGGGAGGGAAGTTTCCCGCGACGAAATGACGACGCCGACGTGACATGAGGATTCCTTTCCGCTAAAGGATTTGCGTTCGTGAGGGAAATTCGCGACCCAGCGGTCAGCGGGTCGTGGGCACGGGCGCGGAGGCCCTCACCGGGGCGGGCCGACGCCGCTGCGGCCAGAGCACGACGACCAACATCGGCACGAGATAGACGAGCCAGCCGAGGATTTCCGCGATTGCCGGCCGGGGCTGGATGCCGAGCACCCCGGTCAGGAGAGCAGCGAGCGGGGTCCCGGGCCGAACCAGCCAGGTGAGATCGAGCGGGGTTGCCTGGCCGGCGTCCAACCACCCGGCCTCGTGAGCGGTGTGCAGGGCGCTCATCACCAGGCCGGCGGCCACCACCACCAAGACGACGCCGGTAGCGCGGAAGAACCGGCCGAGGTTGAGCCGCACACCGCCGCGGTAAATGCCCCACCCGACGGCGACCGCGGTTGCCAGGCCGAGGAAGACTCCGGCACCCGCAGGAAGGGCCTGGTTTCCGGGCTGTTGGAGGACGGCGAGGACGAAGACCGCCGTCTCGAAGCCTTCACGGAGGACGGCGAGAAAAGCCATGGCGACCAGGGCGAAGGCCGATCCGGTGGCGAGTGCGGAGGCGGCTTGCGCTTCGAGTTCGCCTTTCAGCGCGCGGGCGTGCCGCCGCATCCAGAGGATCATGCTGGTGACCATCGCCACCGCGAGCAGCGCGACGACGGTCTCCAAACCCTCCTGCTGGCGGGTGGGCAGCTCGGCAGAAACCACGTGGAGGGCCACCGCGACGCCGACGCACAGCAGCACGGCGCCGAGGACGCCGAGCCAGACCTGGCGGAGGGCGTCGCGGCGGTCGCGGCGGCCGAGAAAGGCCGCGACGATGCCGACGATGAGGGCGGCCTCCAACCCTTCGCGCAGCCCGATCACGTAGGTAGCCAGCATGGCGCCCTGCTCCTTGTCTTAGGTTAGGCATTCCTTACTCAGGTAAGCCTTACCATATCTGCTGCTCGGGGAGAGAGCTAGGGAGGGGGTCGACCAGGTCGACCGGGAGCACCGGGCTGCCGCTCGGATTAGTCTCGATCGGTGCGTCGGGACCGCTTCCGTGGCCAAGGGCAGCTCGGCCGGCTGCCGCGCCGCGTGGCCTGCGCGCTCACCGTCGGCGCGCTCCTGGCGGCCTGTTCTGCGACACCCCGGCCGCCCATCCCAGCCGACACCCGGTCCGCGACCTCGGTGTCCGCGTCGCCCGTCGGATCGTCCGCACCGGCGACGAGCGGCGCGCCCGCCGCCGTCCCGACCCCGAGCGCCCCGGCGATCGCCAGCTCTGCGCCGTCTGGGCTCCCCTCGGGGCGCGCCACTCCGCGGTACCCGACCGCTCCTGCGCGACCCCCCACGCCGCTGGCGGCGTTCGGCTACAGCGTGGCGCCGGTGACCTCCGCACAGTTGGGGGCGAGCTGGCACCCCGGCTGTCCGGTGGGTCCGGCGCAGCTTCGCCAAATCCGCTTGGTGTACTGGGGCTTCGACAACCAGCCGCACACCGGGACGCTGGTGGTTCACGCCTCGGTGGTGGCCGCGACCGTCCAGGTATTCGCCACGCTTTACCGCGCCCGTTTTCCGATCCGCAGCATTCGCCCGGCTAGTGATTTCGGCGGGGACGACGACGCGTCGATGGCCGCCGACAACACCTCGGGGTTCAACTGTCGCTACGTCAGCGGCCCCGGGCCTCGGCGCTGGTCGGTCCACGCTTACGGTCAGGCAATCGACGTCAACCCCGTCGAAAATCCTTATCTGGACGGCGTATCGGTGCGGCCTGCCGCCGGAGCCGCATATCTCGACCGCTCACGGTATCGGCCGGGGATGGCGTTACGCGGCGGCGTCCTCGTCGCAGCTTTTGCCGCGGTCGGCTGGGCGTGGGGAGGGAATTGGTCTCCGCCGGACTATCAACATTTCTCGGCTACCGGAGGTTGAGCGGGTACCGCCCGATACCTCAATACGTGCAAAGACGCGTATTGGACGGCGAAGACAGCCCCGAGGAGGCCGAGGGCGACGATCCCGTCCGCCCAGTAATGGTTGGCGGTCGCCACGACCACGAAAACCGTGATGACGAAATGCAGCAACGCAAGCCACCGCCACCCGGAGTTCCCGACCATGATGACCACGATCGGGACGAGCGCGGCCCACGCGACGTGGACGGAAGGCATGGCGCCGTACTGGTCGACAGTGAGGGTGCTCGTGTACACGGATTCGCCGTACATGCGGGCCGTGTCCACCATCCCTACCGGGATGAGCCGGGGGGGTGCGACCGGCACGAAGCCCACGGCCAAACAGGCCGCGGTGGTGGCGGCGACCAGGAATCGCACCCGCGGGTACGCCTCCCGGTGGCGGAGGAAGACCCACACCAGCATCGCGATGAGAGCGCTGAAATGCATCGTGGCGTAATAGACATCGCAGACGTGCACGAGCCACGGGTGACCGATCACGAGGTGTTGGAGGTCGGCCTCGTTGGGAAGGCCCAGTCGTCGTTCGGTTCGCCAAATCCACTCGCCGCGGCTCACCGCGTCATCGCCGTGGGTGAAGGACAGTGACCCCACGAGTTGCCAGAGACCGTACAGGGCAAGGATGAGCCCGGCCTCGCGGACGAATGCGCCGACGGTTCGCCATCGAGCGTTCTTTTCTCTTGCCCGCCCGGTGTTTCCGGTCGCGGGCGCGACGTCCTTCGCCGAGGGCGCGGCGACCCGATAGGGCGGTGCAAGCTTCCGCGTGGCGACGAGCACGGTCTGCCCGACGGCCAGGCAGACCGCCGCGATGAAAACGGCGGTCTCCCAGTCGAGCATCACATGGGGCACGGATCAGCCCCGCACCTCGACGACGATTTTCCCGGGAACGGAGCGATTTCGCAGCAACGTGAAAGCTTCGTTGATCTCGCTCAAGCCCACTTTCGCTCCGACTCGGATGCGCAGCTGCCCCTCCGCCAACGCTGTGAGCGCCCCGTGGACGGCCTCTCGACGTTCCTCCCGGGTGGCGATGAGGCCGCCGTAGCCCAGGAGCCGGATGTGCTTGCGATACAGCTGTTGGAGCGGGAAGTCGCACTGGGCACCGGCACTCGTACCGTAGAGCACTATTCGTCCCCGCGGTTGGAGAGCTTGGATCGCCCCGACGGTGAAACCGTCTCCCAAGGCGTCGAGGACGACGGTCGGTGCCAGTTCCCGGACCGCGTCTTCCAGCCCGGCGGCATCCGTGACGACCGCACGTTCCGCCCCCGCTTCGGTGATGGCGCTCACCTTCTGCGGATCGCCGGTCTGGCCCCAGACCCGTGCGCCGGTCGAGGCGGCGTAAGAAATCGCCGTCAGCCCCACTCCGCCTGCGCCGCCGAGGACGAGCACCCGGTCCTGCGGTCCGATCTCCGCCATGTGCACGGCCCGCCACGCCGTCGTCCCCACGACCCCGAGGCAGGCGGCTTCGGCCGGATCGATACCGGAAGGCAGCGGGAAGACCGCGGCCCGCGGGGCGACGACCTGCTCGGCGTAGACGCCGTCTCGGGAGACGCCGAGTCCCTCGCCGTAGACCAGAACCGGTGCGCCGTCGAGGTACCCGCTCGCTTCGCCGCCCAAGGTGCGCGGAAGAGGAGCATCCGGATACACCCGACCGGCCAGCGCGTATGCGTCGACCGGATTGACCCCTGCAAAAGCGATGTCGACGACGACGTCGTCGGCGGTCGGTTCCGGGAGATCAACGGTCTGGACGACGAGCGGCTCGCCGTGGCGGACGAGCCGCGCAGCACGGGTCCTCACGAGGCGTCCAATCGCGCCACTTCGTCGGGGGTGAGCACGATATCCGCGGCGGCGGCCGAGGACCGCGCGGTCTCCGGGCGGCTGCAGCCGGGGATCGGTATCACGTGGTCCCCTTTCGCGAGCATCCACGCGAGGACGACCTGCTGCGGACTCACTCCGCGTTCCCGTGCGACCTCCGCGAAAGCGGGATAGCGTCGCACCGTCTCCTCGGCCCGCCCGATTCCACCGAGCGGACTCCACGGCAAAAAGGCGATGCCGCGCTGGCCGGTGAACACCAACTCACCCTCGCTGCTACGGAAATTCGGGGCGAATTGGTTCTGCACGCTGGCCAAACGGCCGCCGAGAATTTCATCGGCTATCTTGATTTGTTCGATGTTCGCGTTGGAAATTCCGGCGAACCGTATCTTGCCTTCGTCGAGTAGTTCCTTGAGGACGCCGACGCTGTCGGCGTAGGGAACCTTGGGATCGGGACGGTGGAATTGGTACAAGCCGATGACGTCCACCCCCAGCGCCTTCAGCGACGCTTCGGCGGCTTGCCGAAGATACTCGGGGCGCCCGTCGACGTACCAACCCCCATCGGGGGTACGCAGATGCCCACCCTTGGTAGCGACCAAGACGGAACTCGTGTCACCGGGGTACGTGGCCAATGCTTTGGCGACCAACCGCTCGCCGTGCCCGACTTCGTGCGGTCCCGCGCAATACGCGTCCGCGGTATCGATCAGAGTGATCCCGGCATCCAACGCAGCGTGGATCGTGGCGATCGCTTGCTTCTCGTCGGGCCGACCCGCCAACGAGAGCGGCATCTCCCCCAGCCCGATAGCACTGACGCGGACCGTTTCCTCACCCCTGCCGATGACCCGGAACTGCATGATCTACTCCTACTCGTCGACGCGAGAAGTGGCTACGGTTTCGACCCTATCCGGGCGCAGAGCGATCACGAACCGTCGTTGGTGCCGAGGACTCGCGCTCCCGGGACCGGACCCGCACACCGTCGAACCGCCTTCACCAGGCCGGTTCCCGCGAGGCGCGCCGCCAGCTCGATCGCGCCGTCCGCACCGCCGACCAGGAAGGCGCAACTGGGCCCGGAGCCGCAGACGATCGCCCCGAGAGCGCCGAGCTCGAGGCCGGCCTCCAAAGTGCGGGCGAGGGACGGCCGCAGCGCGAGGGCGATTTCCTGCAGGTCGTTGTGGAGCAGCGGACCGAGACGTGCCGCGTCTCCGTCGCGCAACGCACTGAGCAATTCGGGAGGGATGTGCGGGGTCTGTGCGCGGTGAGGATATCGCTTGTCGAATTCGGCGTAGACCGCGGCGGTGGACAGCCCGACGTCCGCCAATGCGATGACCCAGTGAAAGGTGCCCCCCGTGAGAATAGGCGCCAAGCGTTCCCCCCTGCCGTATCCGAGTGCCGTCCCTCCGAGCAAACAGAACGGCACATCACTGCCTATTCCGGCTGCGATGTCGAGCAGGACCTCGGTCGAGAGACGGGCTTCCCACAGTGCGTTGCAGGCGACGAGCGCCGCCGCCGCATCGGCGGATCCGCCGGCCATGCCTCCCGCTACCGGGATTCCCTTGAGAAGGTCGAGATGAATTTCTGGGGGGTAGCCGAGTCGGTGCGCGATCGCACGAACTGCGCGGACGGCGAGATTGTCCTCGCCGCAGGGGACGCCGGAGCTGTCGTCGCCGCGAACGTCCACGCGCAATTCGTCTGCGCGGCGAACACGAAGTTCGTCGTAGAGCGACACCGCTTGGAAGACCGTGGCCAGTTCGTGGTATCCGTCGGGGCGGCGCGGACCGACACCGAGAAAGAGGTTCACCTTGGCTGGCGCGCGCACCGTGACGGACACGAAGCACGATGATAGACAGAGCGAGATCGACATTTGCCGGGGCGCCGTGGGTACCTCGGCGTCGGGACCGTGTGGGGCGGCCCCCGGGGGGGGCCCCCCCCCACCCCCCGGGGGTTGGGGGGGCCCGGG